>NZ_CP048029.1:2532500-2832500 GCF_011290485.1 Caldichromatium japonicum
TGGGTGCCAAGACGCTCGCCGACTTCGCCGAGCACCAGGGCCTGATACCAGAGAGGGCCCGCGCCCACCTCAAGACTCTCGGGATCGAGGCAGAGATCAATGAAACCCTCAAGACGATCGCCGAGCGCCATGCCGTCCGCCCTATTGAACTGGCCAAGGCCATTTTGATCCCTGGCTATCGGCCCAAACCCTATCTCTGCTGCGCAGACTCCGCGTCGTTGAGCCACAGCACAGGGATTGCGCGGGCTTGAAGGGTCTGAGGGGTGCCGAAGGGCCTACAGACAAGATGACAGGGGACGCGCTCACGCCGATAATCGCTATTCAAACCAATCGTCCTCTAAGGGAGTCTCCGATGTCTCGATCCGCTCAGACCTGTTCGGCCTGGGAGGCCCTGGAACGCCTACGCGAGGGTAACCGCCGCTTTACCCAGAACCTCACTAGCCTAGACCGCCTGCTCACCTATCAGCGCCGGGCTGAACTCAGCGCCGGGCAAAGACCCTTTGCCGTGATCCTGGGCTGCTCGGACTCGCGCGCCCCGGCTGAGATCCTCTTCGATCAGGGGCTGGGCGATCTCTTCGTGATCCGCGTGGCCGGCAATGTGGTTGCGCCCTCGCAGATCGGCAGCGTCGAGTTTGCAGTCTCGCGCTATGGCACCCGCCTGGTGGTGGTCCTGGGCCATATCCATTGCGGTGCCATCGATGCCACCCTCGAGTCACTCGTCGCAGGTGAGGACAGCGACTCACGCCATATCGCCTCGATCGTCGAGCGGATCAAACCCGCGGTCCTGCCGTTGGTCGAGACCGAGCTGCGCCATAACCGCTCGGCGCTACATCGCGCCGCTGTGCGCGCCAATATCCGCGCCTCGGCCAACCAATTGCGCCACGGCTCGGCGATCATCGAAAGGCTGATCGCCGAGGATGGGCTCATCGTCATCGGCGCTGAATATAACCTAGACAGCGGTCTGGTCGATTTTTTTGATGGGCTTCCTGACGCTTGAATTGCATGACCTGAAACAGAACACCGTTATAAGGTTTCTTTTGCGATCCGGCAGGACTAAACAGGAGCGCAATCTGTAAGCGGCACCATGGACCTCTTGCGAAAACAAACGGATTTAATCTTTTTTCTCGACGAAGACGGCTCCATTCTGGGGTTTCACGGGCCTGAGAAAAGTCTCTATGCAAGACCCGAGCACTTCATCGGCAAGAGGCCAGAGGAGGTGCTTCCGCCCCAAGCGGGCGAACCGATCCAGGCCCAGATCGATTCGATAGGCAAGGGTGGCGAGGCAGTCGGCGTCCGCTATTATCTCCGGATGCCGGATGGGCCGCGCGACTACGAGGCGCGTTTTTGCCGTCTGCCCGAAGGTACGCGTTTGCTCGCCATCGTGCGCGACCTGACCGAACATCAGCGCCTCATCCAGGCACTCAATCGCAAACGCAGCCAACTAGATAAGCGGATCAAGGAGCTGGCCTGTCTCAATCAGGTCTTGCGCCTGACCGAAAACGATACCGATCCGATCGAGGAGGTGCTCGCGCGCCTTTTGCCGGTCATCATGACCGGCATACGCGATTCATCTCTGATTGAGATCCAGATCGACTGGTCAGAGGAGCTACAGCTGGCAACCCCTGGCTTTAGGGTCACGGAATGGATGATCCAGGCACGTGAGCAGACCGCTGCCGGTAAACCGCTCAGCCTCACCCTCGCCTATCGTACCGCCCCACTCGATCCAAATGCGCCCTTTTTGCTCGAGGAGCATGTATTGCTCGGGGCGCTCACCCGGCGGTTGGCTGAATTCCTCGATCGCCGGCACAAACAACGCCAGCTTGCCGAGCGCGAGGGTCTGATCCAGGCCATCTTCGAGCAGATGGCCGATGGGCTGGTGTTGATCGAGCCGGCGAGCGGACGCCTGGTCGATTTCAACACCGCTGCCTACCGCAGCCTGGGCTATGAGGCCGCATCATTCACCCAGACCAGATTTGAGGAGTTGCTGGCTGCGCCCGATCCTCAGCAGCTTAAGGCCATACTGAGCGGTGCCTTGCCTTATCTCGAGACCCAATATCGCGCCAAAAACGGCAAGATCCACGAGGTCGCCATCCATTTCTCCCCTGTGCAACATCAGGGACAACGGCTGATCGCCGCCATTTGGCACGACATTACGTCCCGCAAACGCCGCGAACGCGAACAGCATGCCCGCATTGAACGTCTGCGCATCCAAGACGAGCTGATCCGCACCTTCAGCCTGGCACCTGCAGCGAACGCAGGCGATATTGCAACCTATGCGTGCACGATCACCGGATCGATCGCCCAGCATTTTGGATATGCCCAAGTCTCGCTCTGGCTGTTGGACGAGGATAGAGATGCGCTGACATGCCTCGACCGCTACCACGCCCAGACAGGGCAGCATACCAACGGCCTCGTCCTAAGGCAGAGTGGTGTGCAGACCTGGCGCGAGATCCTCCAGAGCTATCGCCATTTCGATAGCCATGAGATACATTCTGAATCTCACTCATTAAGCGGGCTCCAGCGTACGCTGGGATTGACCGGAGCCGGCTCGGCATTCGCCTGTACCATCCTTTCAGGGACTGCCCCGCGCGGTCTGCTCTGTCTCGTCCACCCCGACCCGGCGCATACCTGGTATGCGGATGAGATCCAATTCGCCTGCCAGGTCGCTGCCCAGTTTGGCATCGCCCTGCTCAACCGCGAGCGCGAGGCGTTTCGCATCTTTGGGATGCCCAAAGAGATCCCGCCCACGCCCGAGCTTGTCGACTCCTACATCTATCCCGACGATCGTTCGCTGGTCGATCGGGCTTGGGATGAGGCACTGACCGGTCAGCCCTATCGGGTCACCCATCGCATCCACACCCCGCACGGCATCCGCTGGGTCGAGGAACGCGCTGAGATCCTCTGCGATGCAAGCGGTCAGCCGGTCGAGGCCCTAGGGACGGTGCAGGATGTCACCGAGCGCCTGGAGCTGGAGCAGCAGCTCGCCTCCTATCGCGATCATCTCGAGGACCTGGTCGCGGCGCGCACCGCCGAGCTTGCTGCCGCCAAGTCCGAGGCCGAAAGCGCCAACCGCACCAAAAGCGTCTTTTTGTCGAACATAAGCCATGAGATCCGCACCCCGTTGAATGCCATCCTCGGCTATATCCATCTCATTGAGCAAGAACCCTTAAGCCCGCGGCAATCTGCCTGGATCAATAAGCTCAATCATGCCGCCCGGCATCTCTTGCAGATCATCAACGATATCCTCGATCTGTCGAGGATCGAGGCGGGCGCACTCCGTCTCGACCCCCATGATTTTGCCCCCGAGCAATTGATCGGTCGCGTGATCGACATGATCGCCCAACAGGCCCAGGCCAAGGGCCTGGATCTGCGGATCGACCTCTCGGGGCTGCCGCCGTGTCTGCACGGCGACAGCGTACGTATCGGTCAGGTGCTGCTGAACCTGCTGAGCAACGCAGTCAAATTCACTGAGCGCGGTTGGATCGAACTGACCGCCCACACCCTGGGGGAACAGGAGATGCCGCCCGCGAATTGGTGGGTCCGCTGGACGGTGCGCGACACCGGCGTCGGCATGACCCCAGAACAGCTCCAAAGGGTCTTTAGGCCCTTTGAACAGACCGAGACCGGCATTGCCAGACGCTATGGCGGTACTGGACTGGGGCTGGCCATCTGCAAGCGGCTGGTCGAACAGATGGGCGGGCGGCTCGAGGTCGAGAGCCAACCTGGGCTTGGCAGCACCTTTTGGTTTGAGATCCCAATCGGCAAGGGGGGTGACCTAGGTCAGACCGAAGTGGTCGCACCCTCTGGTATCGCCCGCTCAGGCCCTCAGGCAGGTGCACCTAGGCTTACCGGTGTCCGCATCCTGGTTGCCGAGGACAATGCGCTCAATCAGGAGATGATCCAGGCCCTGCTCGAGTCAAGCGGTGCCCAGGTGAGATTGGTCGCCAATGGTCAGGAGGCGGTGGATGCCGTGTTGCACGAACCATTCGATCTGGTCCTGATGGATGTTCAGATGCCCGTTATGGACGGGCTTGCCGCTACCAGGTCTATCCGCGCTCATCCCCAATATCAGGCCCTACCGATCCTGGCCATGACTGCCAATGCCTTTGCCAGCGACCGCCGGGACTGTCTAGATGCCGGCATGAACGATCATCTCACCAAGCCGATCATCCCAGCCCGCCTAGCCGAGGTCATTGCCCGTTGGTTGCCGGGCAGGGTGCCTGAACCCAATACCACCCCTCGCCCACCTGGGTCGCCGGAGCACGCCGCTTGGTCCGATCTACGCGCGATCCCCAGCCTGGATGCGGATCAGGGACTTGCGCATCTACAAGACAATCTCGAGCTCTATCGTTCATTACTGCAACGTTTCGCTGCCGCCTTGCCTGATGAAGAGAAACGACTGACTGCGGCGCTCGCCAGCGGTGACCTGGAGACACTGCGGCAAAAGGCACACCAGCTCAAGGGGATCGCCGCCAATCTCGGTGCCACGGCGATTCACGCACAGGCCCAAAAGCTAGAGCAGGCAGTGCGTGCCGGCCGACTAGAAGATGAACTTCAGGGACTGGTCAAGGATCTGAATGGGGCGTTGCGGACGCTTGGCGAACATTTCAGGTGCCTTGGCCAGGTCGAAACCCAGAACGCCGTCCAGAACGCCGTCGGCTTGGAGAGCCTGAGTGCAGGTCTGGATCGACTTGCCAACCTGTTGTCCAAGCATGATACGCGCGCCAACCACCTCTTTGCTGAATACCGGTCTGCGCTCTATCACGCCTTCGGGCAGGGGGCAGAGCGCTTGGAGCGCGCCATCCAGTCGTTCGACTATGAGGAGGCCCTGGTCATCCTTCAGGGCCTTTTGAATCCCTGAGGCCCTGCCCCTGCGCCGGCGGTGTATTTCACCGGTTCATCGCATCCGATCGTATCCAAGAGACCCATTATCCATGGCAAACAGCGACCAATCACCAGCGAGCATGCTTGCTTCCCCCCGTCCCATCCCCAGCCAGCGCTTGAGTCGGCTCTGGTACTTAGGGCGCGCGACCGGCGATCTAGCCGCTGGTCTTGGGTTTAAAGGGCTGATCGAGCTTGCCCAAAGTCAGGCCCAGGACCGGCCAGCGCGTATCCAGATCTCGCCCGAGCATGCTCGCCGCTTTGCCGAGCGGCTCTCCGAGCTGCGCGGTGCGGTGATGAAGCTCGGGCAGCTCATGTCGATGGACGGCACCGACATCCTCACCCCCGAGGTCGCTGAGGTCCTGGCGGGGCTGCGAGAGCGGGCGACCCCCATGCCGATGAGTCAGCTCGTCGAGGTGTTGACGCGCGAATACGGGCGGGACTGGGATCGGCGCTTCAAGCGCTTTGAGTTCACCCCCGTCGCCGCCGCCTCCATCGGGCAGGTCCATCGCGCCGAGACCCATGATGGACATCGCCTGGCCCTCAAGATCCAGTTTCCCGGGGTACGCGCCAGCATCGACAGCGATATCGCTAATCTCGGGCTGATCGTGCGCACGCTGGGACTCGGGCCCAAGGGGATCGACATCCGCCCCTTTCTCGATGAGGCCAGGCGTCAGCTCCACCGCGAGGCCGACTATGAGGCCGAGGCCAAGGCGCTCGAGCGCTATCGCGCGTGTCTAGGCGATGACCCCGATCTTGCGGTGCCCCAGGTCCATCGCGATCTCACCACCCCCAATATCCTGGCAATGGATCTGGCCACTGGGGTCCCGATCGACCGGCTGGCTGGGCCTGAGTATCGGCGCGCCGAACGCGACCGCGCCGCGACTTTGCTCATGCGTCTGACCCTGCGCGAGCTTTTTGAGTTCGGCCTCGTGCAGACCGACCCCAACTTCGCCAATTATCTCTATGACCGGACAAGCGGTCGGATCGTCTTGCTCGACTTCGGGGCTATGGTGCCGATCGCCCCCTCTCTGATCACCTGCTATCGCCAGCTTGCGCGCGCGATCATCGCGGGCGATCGCGCCGGCATCCAGGCCGCAGCCATCGCCCTGGGCTATGTGGGCGCCGCTGACCCACAAGACCAGGTCGCCGCCATGCTGGACCTCCTGGAGCTGGCCGCCGAGCCCTTGCGCAGCCCAGGGGTCTATGACTTCGGGGCCTCAGACCTCTTCGAGCGGGTCTATCGCCAAGGGCGGGCGCTCTTTCATGCCGGGGTCTTTAGTGCGGCGCCTGCACCCGAGACCATGTTTCTCCATCGCAAATTCATGGGGTCGTTCATGTTGGCGCGGCGCCTGCGGGCGCGGGTGGAGCTCGCGCAACTGGTACCTTTGTGCCTTTGATCATGGAGCGCACCGGCATAGCTAGCCAGGTAGAAGCATGGCATGGTGTAGCCCTTAGAAACAGGACATCATGGAACTGGACAACTTCATCCTCTCGGCCATCGTGTTGCTGACGGCAGCGGCGCTGGCGGTCGCCCTGTTTAAACATCTGGGCTTGGGGTCGATCTTGGGGCTCTTGGTCGCCGGGGTGGTCGTCGGCCCGCATTCGCCGCTGCATACGATCAGCGGGCATGTCGAAGAGCTGCGTACGTTCGCCGAACTCGGGGTGGTATTGCTCTTATTTATGATCGGTCTGGAGATGCAGCCCAAACGCATCTGGGCTCTGAGGCGCGAGATCTTTGGCCTGGGGGTAGTGCAGATCCTAATCTCGGGCTTAGGGATCGCGCTTTACGCCTCGCTCTATGCCCCCTCTTGGCCGGTCGCCCTCTTGATGGGCCTGACGCTTGCGCTCTCGTCTACCGCCTTGGTCATCCAACTGCTCCATGAGCGCGGTGATCTCAATACCCGCCACGGCACGACCGCCTTCGCCGTGCTTCTGATGCAGGACCTGGCAGTGGTACCGCTCTTAGCGCTCGTGCCCCTACTCGCCAAGGACGTCGCCATTCTGCCGTCTGAGTTCATCAGCAGCGAACCTACGGTGTGGCGGGTGTTGAGCATGGGGGGGCTGATCTGGCTGATCGGGCGCTATGCCCTACCGTCGGTGCTCGAGGGGCTGCTGCATCAGAACAACCGCGAGGCATTTGCCTTAGTGGTGATGCTCTCCGTCCTGATCGCCGCCTGGGCGATGTATGAGGCAGGTCTGTCGATGGCGCTTGGGGCATTTATGATGGGGATGCTCCTTTCGACGACCCCTTTCAGCTTTCAGATCCAGGCCGAGGTCGAGCCCTTCAAGGGCCTCCTGATGAGCCTGTTTTTTGTTGCGGTCGGGATGTCGATCGATCTGCCGGCGATTGCCGCCCAGCCTTGGCTTCTGGCCCAACATGTCTTGGTGATCATCGCCATCAAGCTGGTGACTGTGTTCGGGACCGCGATCTTGTTTAGGCTCCCGCGCGGGGTGGCGGCGCGGATCGCCTTTCTGCTCGCGCAAAACGGTGAGTTTGGATTCGTGCTCTTTGGCTTTGCCAAGACCCTGGGGCTGATCGATGACGCCAAATTTGCCATCGCGATTAGCGTGATCTCGATGAGCATGCTACTGACCGCACCCCTGGTGCAGATCGGGGATCGCCTGGCCCAGCGGCTCGAACATCGCGGCGGCAAGCCCCAGGTCTTCGATGAATCAACCACAGGTGTCGCCCCCAGGGGGCGGGTCATTATCGGCGGCTATGGGCGCGTCGGCCACACCATCGCCACCCTGCTCGAGGTCAATCAGATCCCGTTCATCGCCTTCGACACCAATCCTGCCAACGTCGAACAGGGGGTGCGCGACGGGCGGGCGGTCTATTACGGCGACATCGGCGACCCGGAGCTGTTGCGCGCCGCCCATGTGGAAAGCGCTGCCCAGGTGATCCTGACGATCGACCAGGGACCGGCGGCGCTGCGCGCGGTCTCCCATATCCGCCATGCCGCGCCCCATGTTCCTGTGATCGCCCGCGCCCGCGACCTCGCCGCCTGCGCCAGCCTCCTGCGCGCCGGCGCCACCCGCGCCTATCCCGAGGCGATCGAAAGCAGCCTCAGGCTCGGCGCCGAGGCACTGCAGATGCTTGGGGTCTCGACCGATGACATCGATACCCTGCTCAAGGATGTGCGCGGTCAAAACTATGCCCAGGTGGTCGAGTGATCACCAGCCGCGCTCGAGGATCGGGCGCAAAAACTGCCCGGTATATGAGCGCTCATCTGCGGCGATCATCTCCGGGGTACCGCAGGCGACCACCTGACCGCCGCGCGCACCCCCTTCTGGACCGAGATCGATGATCCAGTCGGCGGTTTTGATTACATCCAAGTTGTGCTCGATCACCACGACGGTACTGCCCTGATCGCGCAGGCGATGCAAGACCGCAAGCAGGTGCTTGACATCCTGAAAATGCAGGCCGGTGGTCGGCTCATCGAGGATATACAGGGTGCGGCCGGTGTCGCGGCGCGAGAGCTCACGGCTGAGCTTGAGCCGCTGCGCCTCGCCGCCCGAGAGTGTGGTGGCGTTTTGCCCGAGTTGGATATAGCCAAGCCCTACATCTATCAGGGTCTGAAGCTTGCGCACCAAGGACGGAACTGCCGAGAAGAATGCCAAGGCGTCCTCGACGCTTAGGTTGAGGACCTCATGGATATTCTTGCCTTTATAGCGGATCTCGAGGGTCTCGCGGTTATAGCGCCGCCCGTGGCAGACCTCGCACTGGACATAGACATCGGGTAGAAAGTGCATCTCGACCCGAATCACCCCGTCCCCCTTGCAGGCCTCGCAGCGCCCGCCCTTGACGTTGAAGCTAAAACGCCCTGGGTCATAGCCGCGGGCGCGCGCCTCGGGGACGGCGGCGAAGAGCTCGCGGATGAGATTAAATATGCCCGTATAGGTTGCCGGGTTCGAGCGCGGCGTGCGCCCGATCGGGCTTTGATCGATGTCGATCACCTTGTCGAAATGTTGCAGGCCCTCGATGGCGCGATAGGGTGCGGGGGTCAAACGCGCGCCCTGACAATAGCGGGCGACCGCCGGATAGAGGGTGTCATTGATCAGGGTCGATTTGCCGGAGCCCGAGACGCCAGTGATGCAGCACAGGGTCCCGACGGGGATGGCAACATCGATATCGCGCAGATTGTTGCCGCAGGCACCCAAGAGATGCAGCTGGCGCTGCGGATCGATGGGGGCGCGCTGTTGCGGGACCTCGATCCTTAGGGTGCCAGCGAGATACTGGCCGGTAAGCGAGCGCGGATTGGCCGCAATCTCCGCCAGTGTCCCCTTGGCCACCACCTCGCCGCCATGCGCCCCGGCCCCTGGACCGAGATCCACCACCCAATCAGCGGTGCGGATCGCCTCCTCGTCATGTTCGACCACGATGACCGTATTGCCCAGATCGCGCAGTCGGGTGAGTGTCCGCAAGAGACGGGCGTTGTCGCGTTGATGTAGACCAATAGAGGGCTCATCCAGGATATACATCACCCCCACGAGGCCCGCCCCGATCTGGCTTGCCAGGCGGATGCGCTGGGCCTCACCGCCTGAGAGTGTCTCGGCGCGCCGGTCAAGCGAGAGATAATCCAGGCCCACATCGACCAAGAAACGCAGGCGTTCCTTGATCTCGGCGATGATCCTGACGGCGATCTCGCCGCGCTGACCCGGTAATACCAGATTCTCGAAGAGATGCAGCGCCTCACCAACCGGCAGGGACTCGATCGCCGGTAGGTTATAGTCACCGACAAAGACATGGCGCGCCCCCTCATTCAGCCGCGTACCGTCGCATGCAGGACAGGGACGCTCGGAGAGATAACGCGCCAACTCCTCACGCACGGTCGCTGAGTCGGTCTCGCGATAGCGCCGCTCCATATTGCGCAGGATCCCTTCGAAGGGCTGGACCCTGACCCCTGCCCCAGGATTTAGCAGTTTAAAGGCGATCTCCTCCGTACCGCTACCATAGAGGATCACCCGCTTGATCCGCTCGGGAAGCTGGTTCCAGGGCATCTCAACATCAAAGCGATAATGCGCGGCCAGAGCGCGGATCATCTGGAAATAAAAAGCATTGCGCCGATCCCAACCGCGCACCGCCCCCCCCGCCAGGCTGAGGTCTGGATGTACAACCACTTTGTCCGGATCAAAAAAGGGCTCAACCCCGAGACCATCGCAACGCGGACAGGCACCGGCGGGGTTATTGAATGAAAACAGGCGCGGTTCAAGCTCAGACAGGCTCCAGCCACAGAGCGAACAGGCAAAGCGCGCTGAAAAGATCAGTTCAGGGCGATCCGCTTCATCGATCCAGGCGATGCGCGCGATCCCGGTTGAGAGTTTGAGCGCCGTTTCAAAGGATTCGGCCAGACGCGCCCGCAGATCCGCCCGTACCCGAAAGCGGTCGATGACGACGGCGATGTCGTGCTTGCGCTTGGGGTCGAGCGCCGGCGGGTCATCGAGGTCATAGAGCTCGCCGTCGATGCGCGCACGCACAAACCCCTGGGCATAGAGCTCGCTCAAAAGCCGCTGATACTCGCCCTTGCGCGCCTCGACCACTGGGGCGAGTAGCATCAGCCGCTCGCCCTCAGGCAGGGCCAAGACCTGATCGACCATCTGATCGACCGTCTGCGCTGCCAAGGGCTCGCCGTGGGCCGGGCAGCGCGGCTGACCAACCCGGGCAAAGAGCAGGCGCAGATAGTCATGGATCTCTGTGACGGTCCCGACCGTGGACCTGGGATTATGCGAGGTGGTCCTTTGTTCGATAGCGATCGCCGGCGATAGCCCCTCAATATGATCGAGATCCGGTTTATCCATCACCGATAGAAACTGGCGGGCATAGGCCGACAGCGACTCGACATAGCGCCTCTGTCCCTCGGCATAGAGGGTATCAAAGGCCAGAGATGACTTGCCCGAACCTGAGACACCCGTCAGTACAATCAGACGATCGCGCGGCAGGTCCAGATCGATGTTTTTGAGGTTGTGGGTGCGCGCGCCGCGCAGGCGGATCAGGGACATCCTCGGGATCAGATGTAAGAGGACAGGCAGCGAGGCCTGAAGGCGATGCACTCAAAGCCAGTTATGATAGCCCAAACGGCTCATCTAAGCTGAACAGCAGACCGCAAGCCAAGCATAGGCTGCCTGCTTAAGATTGGGCAGCATTCAGCCCCAAGAGCCTCAGAGGGGTTTAAGGATGCCCATGGACCCAAGCCGATCAATACAAGCGGAAATGATCCACCTGCTTGCGCAATCCGCTTGCCAGGTCACAGGGCCGGCTGCCTTGACTGAAGACCGAGTCTGCGGTTTGGGCATGCTCCTGGGCGAGCACCGTGGCCTGATTGATGGTAACAGCGATCTCCTCGGCCATGCGGCTTTGTTCCTCGGCGGCACTCGCAATCTGCTGGGTCATTTCGGCGACTGTCAAGATCGCCTGGGTAAAGGCGTTTAGATGGGCAAGGGTTTGACCGTAATGCGCCAGGCTGTTCTGCGCGCGATCGCGGTTGCCGTGCATGACGGAGACAGCGGCATTCATTAGAGTTATCCTAAATCGTCTTCATCAGGCCTTCGATCTGGCCGATCGCCTGCTGGGTGCGTAGCGCAAGCTGGCCGACCTCATCGGCAACCACAACAAAGCCGCGCCCATGCTCGCCGGCGTGCGCCGCCTCGATCGAGGCATTCAAAGCAAGTAGATTGGTCTGCTCTGCGCTCCTGCGGATCATATCCGAGACCTAGGCGATGTAGGCGATGCTCTGGGTCTGCTCGGCCAGGCCCAAGACCACCTCGGCGGCCTGATTGGTCTCCGCCGTCAGGCCCTCGATCAGCTGGGTCGTCTGATCGAGGATGAGCCGCACCTGCTCGATCCGCGCCTTGGCATCGGCGGTGGCAGTGGCGGTGCGAGTGATATGATCAGCGATCGCCTAGGCCGACTGGGCCATGTGCATGGCCGCGCGATCCACATGGGCGATCTTGATCTTCTGGTGATCGAACTGGATCTTGGTCGATTCTGCCAGGGCTGCCATGGTGCCGGCTGAAGCTTGTAGGTCATCGCTGGCCCTATGGATCCCCCCGATGATCTCGCGCAGGCGCTCCACCAGACGTTGGAGCGCCTGCATCAATTGGCCAACCTCATCATCGTAGCGTCTAGACGCAAGCGACACATTGAGCTCACCTTGGGCCAAGCGCGCGAGGGCCACAACCGGTTGGTCGAACGGGCGCAAGGCGTGGCGGATGCTGAGATATAGCCCCAAGGCGGCAAGGAGCAGAAGACCAAGCACGGCGATATAGGTCATCTGCTTTAAACGACGTTGTTGCAAGGCCAGGGGGTCCTCAAAGAGGCTTAGGAGATGGGCCAAGGGTTGGCTAGCAATGCCAAGCAGTGGAAAGATAGTCAAGGTATAAGCGGTCTCACCCATAAACAGGGTCCGGCGCTCGATGCGTCCCAGCTCGGGCCAGACGAGCTGCTTTTGGATTGTTGCCAAGGTCTGCTCTCAAGAAAGTGCGCAAACAGGCGCACTGTTCTCTTCCTGCCCCGAATGCGGAGCGCATTCGTCTCTGACAGGCGTGACTTTCCCGACTACGGCAGAGACCCTCTCTGCTGTAGCGCCGCCGTTACCGGACGGACTCGCCACGGGTAGGGCAGTTGCGGTTGCCAGCCGTTTGAGATTGAGCGCGGCATTGATGTCCCGATCATGGCGCGTGCCGCATTGAGGACACGTCCATTCCCGATCCTTCAACGCCAACATCTCATTCTCCCAACCACAGACCGAACACAGGCGGCTGCTCGGATCCCAGCGATCAGCTAAAACCAACCAGACGCCGTAGCATTTCCCCTTGTATTCCATCTGCAAGCAGAACATGCCAAAGCCCAGGTCGCTGATGGCGCGGGCAAGCCGTTCGTTCGCCAGCATGCCCTTGACGTTTAAATCCTCAATCACCACCCCTTGGTTTTCGCGGCAGAGCCGGGTCGTGAGCTTATGTGTGAAGTCCGCTCGGACATTGGCAATGCGTGCGTGCAGCCTTGCCAACATCGCAGAGGATTTCCTTCGATTCTTCAAGATCGGAAGCCTTGTGCCTTTTGGCAGTCTGGCACTTGGCGCAAACCCAGCCCCGACCTTGGCCGCCTCAACCTTGCAAGAAAGCCGTCTGCCTCGAATCCTGAGACAACGAAGCGCAGAGGAGATTCAACAGACTCGCCATTGGAAAGCCTGGCCGCCGCCTCAACGCCCAGGTCAACACCAGTCGTTTCATGCGCCTGCGATAGAACGCAGCATCGACCACTTCAACCTGAATGGCGACGAACCTGCGATCCGCAGTACGCAAACTTGCGCTTAAAGTTCAGGCCGCCGCCGATTTCCTCAACGAACTCGACATTCGACAAGCCTTTCGCCACATCAAACTCTTCCAACACCTTGCGCTGGTCGGCGAGGTCTGGCTTCTGCGCAGCACTGGATACGCGACAGTAGGCATCAATCCGCATTGGCTCTGATACCTTACTGCGCAAGCCAATCAACTCGCGGATTTGTGCCTCGCGACTGTTCGCGCCACCAGGATCAAACCCCCTTCGCGCTCCCAGCGTTGCAAGGTCTTGACCAAGACGCCAAGCCGCTTCGCCGCCTTGCCTGTGCCCATCATCGCGCTTTCCATGTGGAAAATTATCCACTATCACGCACAGCTTGTAATACTAGGGTTGGCTCCGGGCGCGTGCCTGCAAGCAACTTGCCTTCGGCAGTGACGAGATAGAGCTCGCCGCCCTGGATGGCTTGGAAACGCGCGATCGCCGGCGCCAGTGACTTGGCAAAGGCCACCGGCCCTACAGGCTCATGACGGATCGTTATCGGAAAGACCAAGAAGGCCAGAGGCTGACCCTTAGTATCAAGACCCACACCGCGCCTTGGTTCAGACGAGCCAGCAAGGGCCGAAACAAGGGATACGACATCCTCTGGAACCTCTAATCTATCATCGGTACAACATAATAAATGGCCGGCAGCACCAAATACCCAAAGCCGGTCGAAATAGCCCTGTTCGCTGATCAAGCGATTGAGCGCGGCGACCGCTTGCTGGACCTCCTCTGGGTCGCCTGCTTGGAGCGCTTGCCTAAGCGCGAAGTCCTGTTCAAAGTCGCGTCGCCCCTCATCCATCTGTGCCAACAGGCCCTTCAATGCCTGCTTTCAGACCAGACTGCGTCCCGAGGCTGCCTCCTCTGCCATTTGTATCCTCAGGGGGGTTGCATTGGTTTGGCCGATCAGGATCAGGATCGAGGCGACCAGCAAGGTCACAAGGATCGCGATGAGCGTCAGCCAGCGGCGGATTGTCAGGGTCATCAATAAATAAACCAGCACCGGTGTTGTAAATCGATGACGATTTAACCAGACGTCGGTGACTATCAGATGACAGCAAGATCAGGTGCAAGACAGATCTATCTAGGATCAATGCCTGGGGAGATGCAATCACCCGGGAGGCGATACCTAGGCAATCGATGCAAAGGGGTCGGATACTTTTGTGACTAGAGCACCAACCAATCCGATTTTGCCAATCTTAAGTCAGATGTCATAAAAGCTTGATAGAGCTCGTATATATTGATGGAGAAGAAGTCAACCCAAACTATTTAAGTAGTGGGGTATTTGCAGGGAGTCTCATGCAGATGAAGGTTATCATTGACTCTGACCCAATTGTTTCCCGCTTCCCACCAACTGGCGCTCGATCCGAACAAAAGCAAACCACGGTTCTGGCCGTGGACGATAACCCCGATACGGTTCTGGCCGTGGACGATAACCCCGATGTCCTGCTGCAGATCGATCATGCCCTGCGCCCGGACTATCGGGTATGCGTGGCTAACAGCGCTGAGGGGGCGCTCGAGGTCCTCGAACAAAACCCAGAGATCGACCTCATCCTGCTCGATGTCCTGATGCCTGGATTAGACGGCTTTCAGACCTGCCGACTGATCAAGAAGCATCCTGATTGGCAAAGGATACCGCTGCTCTTTCTTACGGCCCTCGATCAAGATAGGCAAGAGGTGATGGGCCTAATGCTCGGCGCGGTCGATTATCTGGCCAAACCCATCGTCCCGGAGGTGCTGCGCGCGCGGGTCAATACCCATCTCGAACTGGCGCGGTTACGCGCCCAACTCCAGGCGCGGATACAGGAGCTGACCGAGGAGCGGGCGCTGATCGAGGATATCTTGCTGCGCCTCCATCGGGATTGCAGCTTCGATAACCGCTCGCTGCACCAGATAATGCAACCGGTCGAGCGCGTCAGCGGCGATCTCTGTCTGGCGGACTTGACCCCAGATGGCCGGCAATGGCTCTTGGCCGGCGATTTCACGGGTCACGGCCTGATCGCAGCCATGGCCGGACCCTTGGTCAAGCAGATCTTTTATGACCATTGCGCGTTTGGGGTGCCGTTCGAACAGCTGATCGCGACCCTTGAACAGCGCCTATACGACCATCTGCCGCGGGGTCGCTTCATGGCGGCGCATGTCATCGAGGTCGCTGCAGATCGCACCCAGATCACCTGGATCAATGCCGGCATGCCCGATGCCTTCCTCGTCTCGCCGGGCGGGGATATCGCTGTCCTGAGGTCGCAGACCCTACCCTTTGGGATTGCAGTAGGGCAAGCCAGGGCAGGTATCCAGGTCGTTGCAGCACCCCCAGGTTCGCATCTGTTGCTGTGCAGCGACGGGGTCACCGAGGCCGCCAGCCCTTCAGGCGAGGCCTTTAGCAGTGAACGCCTGATCTCTGCCTATCGAGAGCTGTTATTGGTCCGAAACCTAAAAGAGGGGTTAGCGCTTGATGCGCTCTTGCAGACCATCTATGCGCATCGACAGCAAAACACCCTTGAAGACGATGCGCTCATCCTGGAGCTGGCCCTTTAGGTTCGGCCACTCGCGGCAACAAGCAGCGCGCCTCATCAAAACGATAGCGCTTGACTGCCAACATCAATCGCTGGTAGCCAGACTCATCCTCGCCAAACCAGGTGCGCAACTGACCGCGATGGGCGATGCAGAGGTCGCGCACTCGGGTATCGCCCCGCTCGAGCAGGCGCCGCACCTGTTCATATAAAGCGCTCTCCTTTCGCTCCTCTGTAGGGGAGACCTGTTCTGGACCTTGCTCGGCGAGATGCCAGCGATCGAGCAAGTCCTCTATCCCCGCCAGGACACGATTGAGCTCCTCCTGAAGGCTGTCGAGCAGCAACTGAGGGACCTCCTGTCCACTGACAGCAGCGCCCTCGACCTGCTTGGCCCGCTCATGCAATATCTTGGCGCCCAGGGTCTTGGCGACCCCCTTGAGGCTATGGGTATGCAGGCGCAAGGCCGCATGGTCGCGACGGGTGAATGCTGCCTGGAGCACCTCGCCCGTCTGCCGATGCTGCTCGGCAAAGCTTGCCATAAGCTTAAAATATAAGCTCCCATTGCCCCCAAACCTCGTCAAACCCTTGTA
This sequence comes from Caldichromatium japonicum, assembly GCF_011290485.1. Classification (GTDB taxonomy): domain Bacteria; phylum Pseudomonadota; class Gammaproteobacteria; order Chromatiales; family Chromatiaceae; genus Thermochromatium; species Thermochromatium japonicum. The sequence goes on from NZ_CP048029.1 coordinate 2,548,802, forward strand.
GATATCGATGCCCGGTAACCTGAGCGCTTCAAGATCCAGTTCGCCCTCGATACAGTTGAGCCGGCTGCCCTGCCGCCCGATTGCCGTTTGCAGCATGGGCAATCCCTCGAAAGACCGAGGTCGGGCAGGCCGGATCCAGCGCAAAAGGGACTCGATCAGGGCAGCCATATCGATCGGCTTGCTGAGATGGTCATTCATCCCAATCTCAAGGCTTTGCTGGCAGTCCTGGGGCAGGACGCCGGCGGTCATAGCGATGATCGGAAGGGTATGGGGGCTATGTCGATGGCGGATGAGGGCAGTTGCCTCGATCCCATCCATTAGCGGCATCTGGAGATCCATCAAGACCCCATCGAACGACTCCTCGGCGAGGGCGCGGACGGCCGCCAGGCCATTGTTCACGAGCCGGCTCTCGATCCCGATCAAGGCGAGCGCCTCGGCGATGACCTGTTGGTTGACCGGATTGTCCTCCGCCACCAAGATGCGCGCGCCCGCGAGCCGCTCGCGGGCATTATAGGACTGGATCATGGCCTCCCAAGACAGTTCGCGATGGGCGCGGACGAGATGAGTCCCCTGCCCCTGAGCGCTAAAGAGGTCCTGGAGTGCATTGAATAGACCCGAGAGATAGACGGGCTTGATGACATAGACCGTATTCGGCATCGCCTCGAGCCGATCGAACTCGTCATGGGTGCATGTGAAGGGATTGATGACATATAGGGCCCTGACCTGGCGCTCGCCGCCGCCAAGACCCAGCCTCAGCAGACCTACAAGACGCGGACCCTCGCCGTTGAGGAGCCAGGCATCGTCGAGGACCAAAAGACAGCAACGCGCCTCTTGGGGGAGGGTCTGGGCCCAGGCCAAGGCGACCTCGGACTCGGCAGTTTGCACCGCCTCCAGCCCGAAGGTCGAGAGCGCGTGGGTGATCATGGCCCTTACCAGGTCATTTTTTATCCAAACCAGGGTTGGGCACTGCCAGTCCTCTGGGAGCGACCAAGCGAGGACGGAGGATTCAGCAGCGCGCCTTAAAGGGATGGCAAAATGAAAAAGGCTCCCCTTATCCGGCTCGCTCTCGACCCCGATCGTCCCGCCCATGGCATCGACCAGGCGTTTGCAGATCGCCAGGCCAAGCCCTGTGCCTTCGGTATAACGCCGACCCTGAGGCCTAAGCTGCTCAAAGGGCTGAAACAAACATTCGACCTGCTCAGGCGCAATCCCGATCCCCGTATCCCGCACCGAGATGCCGAGCATCAGGCGGCCATCCGCGAGCTCCTGCCCGGTCATGCGCACCTCGATCCCACCCCGATCGGTGAACTTGATGGCGTTGCCGACCAGGTTCAGCAGGATCTGCTGGATGCGAAAGGGATCCCCGATCAGACCATCGGGGACCCGCGGGTCTTGATAGATCAAAAGCTCCAGATTCTTGGCGGTTGCGCGCTGAAAGGTGGCGTTGACCAGGTTACCGATCACCTCGTCCAAAGAGAAGGCGATCTCTTGGAGATGCAGATGCCCGGACTCGATGCGCGAGAGATCCAGGATATCGTTGATGAGCGAAAGCAGGATCTGCCCCGAACCGCGGATGGCCTCAAGACAGTAGCGTTGCCGGTGATCGAGGCGCGTATTGCGCAAAAGCTCTACCATCCCGAGGATGCCGGTCAAAGGGGTACGCATCTCATGGCTCATATTGGCGATAAAAGCGCCTTTAAGCGCATTCGCCTGTTCGGCCGCCTCCTTGGCCTGTCTGAGCTCACGCGCCTGTCTCAACTCAGTCACATCGTGAATCATCAGCATGAGCTCACCGCCGCCCAGTGAGAACACATGGCAATCGAGCCACTCGGTCTGTTCGCCGCGCCGCAGCGGGAGCTCATCCAGATGGACCCCATCCCCCCTTTTCACAACCTCTTGGAGGGCGCCATAAAGCTCGGGGAGCACCATCGGGTCGATGATCTCATGCAGCCAGCCGACTGGACGCTCGCCAATCCACAAGGCCACCAAGCGACGTGCCTGGGGATTGATCGCCTCGATGTAAAAACCGCTATCCGTCGGGGTAAGGACAAAACCGGGGCTCAGCATATTTTCAAACAGCCGGCGGTAACGGGCGGCGCGACGCCGCAGACCCCGAGGTACCGATTGACTCGCAGGTTGAAAATCGCTCGCAGGTTGAAAATCGAGGGGAGAGGGGCTGGGATTGTGAGTGCTCATGGATGACGACAACCCCTGTTGTTGAGGACTCGAAGGATCGATAACTAAAGGTACTAAAAAATAGCTTAAGCTTTGTTGCTTCCCTGAAACGATTTAGGATCATCCATGGCCCATCCCCAAATCCTTTCTTATCCCATGCTGCCGGCGGAGCGGCGGGCGGTGATAGGTCTTGCGGCCATCTTCTCGACCCGCATGCTAGGGTTATTCATGGTGCTGCCGGTCCTGGCGGTCTATGCCTATGAACTGCCTGGGGCGACCCCTTTCTTGGTCGGATTGGCGGTCGGCGCCTATGGTTTAACCCAGGCGATATTTCAGATCCCCTTGGGGTTTCTGTCGGATCGGGTCGGGCGTAAGCCGGTGATCTACGGTGGCCTGGGGCTGTTTGTGCTGGGAGGGGCTGTCGCTGCCCTGGCAATAGATGTCTATTGGGTGATCCTAGGACGTACCCTGCAAGGCAGCGGGGCGATTGCTGCGGCCATTATCGCGCTCACTGTGGATCTAACGCGCGAGGAGGTGCGCACCAAGGGGATGGCGGCAATCGGGATCAGCGTGGCGTTTTCCTTTGCCCTGGCCTTAGTGATAGGCCCGATGCTCAGCGGCTGGCTCGGAATGCAAGGGCTCTTTTGGTTGACTGCGCTTTTGGGGCTTACGGGGATCCTGATCCTTGCGACCCTGGTGCCTAACCCCAAGTTTTCCACCACCCATCGCGAGGCCGAACCTGCGCCCGATCAGCTCAGTGGAGTAATCGGCGACCCTATCCTCAGGCGCCTGGACCTCGCTGTCTTTCTCCTCCATCTCATCATGGTGAGCCTGTTTGTGGTCCTGCCCCTGTCGTTGCGAGAGGCCGGTTTGGATACGGGTGCACATTGGCAGGTCTATCTGCCAGCTGTACTCATCGCGATCCCAGCAATGCTGCCCTTTATCCTGCTCGCTGAGCGCAGGGGTCAGACACGCGAGGTCCTGGTCGGTTCGGTCGCCGCCTTGCTCTTGGCGATGCTGGGTTTTTATAGCTTCAATCATTCACCCTGGCTGATGGGCTTGATGCTGGCCGTGATGTTTACTGTCTTTAACCTACTTGAGGCAATTTTACCAGCCTTGGTCTCTAAGGCCGCGGCAGCAGGTGCAAAGGGCACGGCGATGGGGGTCTTTTCAACCGCCCAGTTCATCGGGGCCTTTTGCGGCGGCATGCTGGGTGGGCTGGCACATGAGCATTTCGGGGCGAACGCGGTCTATCTGGTCGGTGCAGGCATCGCCCTGGTTTGGCTTGGGTTGGCCACAACCATGCCCTTGCCCGAAAACCTCCTGCGACATGTCCTGGTGCTCGATGCGGTTACCCTGCAGGATGCTGCCGATCTGCAACAGCGTCTCTTGTCTATTCCTGGGGTGCGCGAGGCGGTGGTCGCGCAGGATGAGGGTGTGGCCTATCTCAAAGTGGACAGTCGGCTGATCGATTGGGCAACATTACAAGCATTTGCGGCCACACGATCCTAGCAGTGGCTTGTATGCACGCTGAGGATGTGCGGCTTAAACCGGCGGGAGCGATCGGCGATGGCGATGCGAGGGGTCAATAAGGTCATTTTGATCGGCAACCTGGGTACCGATCCCGAGGTGCGCTATATGGCCAACGGCGATGCCGTGGCCAATCTCAGGCTGGCGACGAGCGAGACCTGGCGCGACAAGAGTGGCGAACAGCAAGAGCGCACCGAATGGCACAACGTGGTGCTCTTCGGCAAGCTCGCCGAGGTCGCCAAGCAATATCTACGCAAGGGCTCAAAGGTCTATATTGAAGGGAAATTACGGACCCGCAAATGGCAGACCCAGGACGGTCAAGAGCGCTATACGACCGAGATCGTGGTGGATATCACTGGCACCATGCAGATGCTCGACAGCCGTTCGAGCGGCACTGCCCCGCTCGATGATTCGGTACCGTCTGTACCTCCTGCCCCCCAACCCGAGATGCGCCTAATGCCCCTGCAGGATGCGGGCCCTTCTCGCGCTGAGTTCGATGACGATGTGCCGTTCTAGGTACGCAGGCATCTCGACCGTGGCGACCCCTTGCAACTATGACCTTTCAGCCAGACGGTATCCATCTGGTCTCTCAATGGGTATTTTCTAAAAGAAGATGCAGACCCTTTTGGTAACTGGCGGCGCTGGATTCATCGGCGGCAACTTCGTCCACTCTATCCTCGCGCACGCCGATGTGCGGGTGATCAATCTGGACCGTCTGACATACGCGGGGAATCTCGATACCCTGGCGCCGTTGGCTGATCACCCGCGGCATGTCTTTGTCCAAGGCGACATCGGCGACGGCGCCTTGGTCTCGCGCCTGCTGCGCGAGTATGAGGTCGATGCCGTGGTCAATTTCGCCGCCGAGAGCCATGTCGATCGTTCGATCGACGGTCCTGCCGAGTTCATCCAGAGCAATGTGGTCGGCACCTTCCGCTTGCTCGAATGCGCCCGCGATTATTGGGTAGGTTTGGGTCCTGCGGCGCGTGCAGCCTTTCGGTTTCTCCATGTCTCGACCGATGAAGTTTATGGCTCCCTGGGTCCAACAGGTCGCTTCACCGAAGACAGCCCCTATGCTCCGAACTCGCCTTATGCCGCATCCAAGGCTGCCTCGGACCACCTGGTGCGCGCCTGGCATCATACCTATGGCCTGCCGACCCTCACGACCAATTGCTCAAACAACTACGGCCCCTATCAGTTTCCGGAAAAGCTCATCCCCTTGATGATCCTGAAGGCCCAACGGGGTGAGCCGCTGCCGATCTATGGGGACGGGCAGAATATCCGCGATTGGCTCTATGTGATCGATCACTGTCGCGCCATCCAGCGGGTGCTCGAGGCGGGCAGGCCCGGCGAGGTCTATAACATCGGCGCCGACAATGAGCGTACCAATCTCGAGGTGGTCGATCTGATCTGCTGTCTGCTCGATGAGCGTCTGCCAGACTCGCCCTATCGCCCCCATGCCCAACTCAAGACCTATATCCCTGACCGCCCAGGTCATGACCGGCGCTATGCGATCGATGCGAGCAAGATCCGCCGCGAGCTCGGCTGGACGCCGCTTGAAACCTTTGAGTCCGGGCTTGCGCGCACCGTCGATTGGTATCTCACCAATGCCGAATGGTGTCGGCGGGTCATGGATGGGAGCTATCGCGGCGAGCGCCTGGGGATGGGGGGAAGGGTATGAACCACAAGGGAATTATCTTAGCTGGCGGCTCGGGCACACGCCTGTATCCCCTGACCCAGGTGGTGAGCAAACAGCTCCTGCCGGTCTATGATAAGCCAATGATCTATTATCCGCTCTCGACCCTGATGCTTGCGGGTCTGCGCGAGATCCTGATCATCACCACCCCGCAGGATGCCCCTTTTTTTCGCCAACTCTTGGGCGACGGATCGCAATGGGGGATTGAGCTCGACTATGCCGTCCAACCCGAACCCGGCGGGCTGGCCCAGGCGTTTTTGATTGGGCGGGACTTTCTCAGCGGGGCGCCTTCCTGTTTGATCCTCGGCGACAACCTCTTCTATGGTCATGGGCTGACCGAACAATTAAAGCTGGCCAATGCGCGCGAAGAGGGCGCCACCGTCTTTGGCTATTATGTCGCCGATCCCGAGCGCTATGGCATCGCCGAATTCGACGCAGACGGGCGGGTGATCCGGATCGAGGAGAAGCCCAAGGCACCCAAGTCGAATTGGGCGATCACAGGGATCTATTTCTATGACGGGCGGGCACCTGAGTTTGCCGCTGAACTTCGCCCTTCAGCCCGCGGTGAGCTTGAGATCACGGACCTCAATAATCGCTATCTCTCCGAAGGATCGCTCGAGCTGATCCGTCTCGGGCGTGGGATTGCCTGGCTAGATACGGGTACCCAGGATGCCCTGATGGATGCAGCGCTCTTCATCGAGACCATCGAAAAACGCCAGGGGCTCAAGGTCTGCTGCCCGGAGGAGATCGCCTATTACCAAGGCTGGATCGATGCCAAGCAACTGCGTGCGCTGGCCGCGTCGCTCGGTAAAAGCAGCTATGGCAGGTATCTCTTCACTCTGCTCGAGCAGGGCCGGACATGAGGGTGATTGAAACAGCCATCCCTGGACCCTTGCTCATCGAGCCCGAGGTCTTTGGCGATGCGCGCGGTTATTTCATGGAGCTCTATCGCGCCAACCGCTATGCCGAGCTCGGCATCCCCCCCCTGGTCCAGGACAATCTTTCATATTCGCGCTTTGGGGTGCTGCGCGGGTTGCATCTCCAACACCCACATGCCCAGGGCAAACTGGTGCAGGTCCTTTCGGGCGAGGTCTTCGATGTCGCCGTCGATGTGCGCCGCGGCTCGCCGCATTTCGGGCGCTGGGTGGGGATTAGGCTCTCGGGGGACAATAAACGTCAGTTCTGGATCCCACCCGGTTTTGCCCACGGTTTCCTGGTGACCAGCGAACATGCGCTCTTGATGTATAAAAACACTGAATACTACCACCCGCAGACCGAGCTGAGCCTGCGCTGGAACGATCCCGAGCTGGCGATTACTTGGCCGTTACAAGAGATGGTCCCTGAACTTTCGGCCAAGGACCGGGAGGGTTTTTATCTACGCCAGATCCCGGCGGAGCGTCTGCCTGCCCTGGAGGACTATCTATGACCCCTGTCACCCCTCGCCCCAAACTGCTTTTGATCGGTGCCAATGGTCAGGTCGGCTGGGAACTGCGTCGCACCCTGGCCTGTGTCGGCGAGGTCATCGCCGCCTCACTGGAAGGTGAATATGGTCCGGCCATCGACCTGATGGATGCCCAGGCCCTGGCGCGTCTGATCCAAGAGACCCAGCCCGATGCCTTGATCAATGCCGCGGCCTATACCGCAGTGGATCAGGCCGAGACCGAGCGCGCTGCTGCCTGGCGGGTCAATGCCGAGGCGGTCGGGGAGATGGGCGCACTCCTGGCACATCGGCGCGTCCCGATCATCCATTATTCGACCGACTATGTCTTTTCAGGGCGGCTCGGTCGGCCTTATACCGAGACGGACAACCCGGACCCGATCAATGTCTATGGCGAGACCAAGCTCGCCGGCGAGCGCGCCCTCTTGGAGTCCGGGGCACGGGCTTTGATCCTGCGCACCAGTTGGGTGTATGGGGCGCGCGGGAACAATTTTCTCTTGTCCATGCGTCGGCTCTTTCAGGAACGCGAGGAGTTGCGGGTGGTCGAGGACCAGGTCGGCTCGCCTACCTGGAGTCGGATGCTGGCCGAGGTCACGGCCTTGATGCTCTATCGCATCCTGCGCGGTGATCTGGATCTCGATCAGGTCGGCGGGCTCTATCATCTCACCGGCAGGGGGCAGGTGAGCTGGTACGGGTTTGCGGGCGCTATCCTCAAGTCCACAGGCGCGCGCACCCGCTTGATCCCAATTGCCTCCTCTGAATATCAGGCGCCAGCCAAACGTCCGCTGTTCTCGGTCTTGGATAACCGCCGTTTCCAAGAGACCTTCGGCTTGGCACTACCCGATTGGTGTCTCTCGCTGGCCCAGTGCCTGGAAGAGCTTGAACCCGCTGCACCTGTGTCTTGAGACCGCTTAAAGGAGACCGCGATGCCGCTTGTCAACGAGCTTCCCCAATGGCAGGCCTTACAGCAACATTGGGAAACCCTGCGCCTCCAGCATCTGCGCGCGCTGTTTGCAGCCGACCCTAGACGCGCTGAACGCATGTCCATACAAGCGGCGGGGCTTTATCTAGATTATTCCAAGAACCTCATCACCCCAGACACCCTGGATCTATTGCTCGCCCTCGCCGAGGCGGTCGATCTCCGCGGGTGGATCGAGCGGATGTTTCAGGGTGAGCCGATCAACAACACCGAAGGGCGCGCGGTGCTCCATATCGCCCTGCGCAATCGCAGCAACCACCCGATCTTGGTCGAGGGCTGCGATGTCATGCCCAAGGTCAATCGGGTGCTCGGCCAAATGGAGTCATTTGTCAATCGCGTACGTTCGGGCGATTGGCGCGGTTATACCGGCGAGCGGATCACCGACGTGGTCAACATCGGGATCGGTGGATCAAACCTCGGGCCCAAGATGGTCTGTACGGCCTTGACCCCCTATCAAAGCGAGGCGCTACGGGTACATTTCGTCTCCAATATCGATGCCGCCCATCTGGTTGAAACCCTCAGGCACCTGGATCCGGCCAGGACGCTCTTTATCGTCGCTTCCAAGACCTTCACTACCCAGGAGACCCTGACCAATGCCCACAGCGCTCGCGATTGGTTGGTCGCAGCCCTGGGCGATCCCAAGGCCGTGGCGCGACATTTCGTCGCAGTCTCGACCAATGCCGAACGGGTAGCGGCCTTCGGGATCGATACCGCCAATATGTTCGTCTTTTGGGATTGGGTCGGCGGACGCTATTCGCTCTGGTCGGCCATCGGGCTGCCGATCGCCTTGAGCGTGGGTTTTGAGCGCTTCAGCGAGCTGCTGGCAGGCGCCCATGCCATGGATGAACATTTTCGCACCGCACCCCTGGCCGAGAACATGCCGGTGCTGATGGGACTGATCGGTATCTGGTATATCAATTTTGCCGGCGCTAGGACCCAGACCGTCTTGCCCTATGATCAATCCCTGCGCTACCTGCCCGCCTATCTGCAACAAGGCGATATGGAAAGCAATGGCAAAGGGGTCACCCGCGATGGGACGCCGGTTGCATATAGCACTGGCCCAGTGGTCTGGGGCGAGCCGGGGACGGATGGGCAGCACGCCTTTTATCAATTGATCCATCAGGGCACGCAATTGATCCCTGCCGACTTTATCGGGGCTATCCACAGCCATTATGCGCTCGGGGATCATCATCCCAAGCTCATGGCCAATCTATTCGCCCAGACTGAGGCCCTGATGCGCGGGCGGACCTATGATGAGGCCCTCGCTGAACTCCTGGCCTCAGGGATGGATGAGGCACATGCGCGTTTCTTGGCCCCGCATCGCACCTTCCCTGGTAATCGCCCGACCAATACCCTCCTTATGGAGCGCTTGACACCCCATACCCTTGGCGCCCTGATCGCCCTGTATGAACACCGGATCTTCACCCAGGGGGTCATCTGGGGGATCAATTCATTTGACCAATGGGGGGTAGAGCTCGGCAAACAATTGGCGGGGGTGATCCTGGATGAGATACGCCAGGGCAAGACGACCGCAGACCATGACCCATCGACCCGCCTCCTGGTCGAACGCTTTATCCAGCAGCGTAGATAAAAGTCATTGCCTACGGACGGGCGCTAGCGCCCTGAAAGACCCCTGCCCCGCTGATTCCTTCCCACCCCCTGTCTGCCATCGCAGCTGCAGATTTCCCAAGGCACCAGGCCCCGTTTGCAGAAGGGCCTGAGCTAAAGGAGGGTCTAGGTCCGTTCAGATCCCGCCGATGGCCACTGGCGGCTGATCCGGTGCCCCGCCAGATTCCGGATCGCCGCCAGCATCCACCCGGGGTTGGCCGCTGCTGCCGTCGTCGTCGGGCGTACGCATCGGCCGCTCGGCCATGATGTCGTCGATCTGTTCCTTGTTGATCGTCTCATAGGTCAAGAGCGCCTCGGCCATACGGTGCAGCTTGTCGATGTTGTCCTCAAGGATCTGGCGGGCGCGTTGATAATTGTGGTCGATGATCGCACGCACCGCCTTGTCGATTGCCAGCGCCGTCTGCGGTGAGACCTGACGTTGCTGGGTCACCGAACGCCCCAGAAATACCTCACCCTCATCTTCGGCATAGGTCAGGGGACCCATGGTCTCGGAGAGTCCAAAACGGGTGACCATCTTGCGCGCGATCTCGGTGGCGCGCTCGATGTCATTGGCCGCACCCGTGGTCACCTGCTCAGGCCCAAAGATCATCTCCTCGGCGATACGCCCGCCAAAGAGACTCGAGATCTGGCTTTCCAGCTGGCGTTTGGTCAGGCTATAGCGATCGCGCTCAGGCAAAAATAGGGTCACCCCCAGGGCGCGTCCGCGCGGGATGATCGAGACCTTGTGCACTGGATCATGATCGGGGACCAGGCGCCCGACGATGGCATGTCCGGCCTCGTGATAGGCGGTGAGACGTTTCTCGGACTCGGACATCACGATGCTGCGCCGCTCGGCACCCATTAGGATCTTGTCCTTAGCCTTCTCAAACATCGCCATATCCACCTCTTCCTTGCCGGCGCGCGCAGCGAAGAGGGCCGCCTCGTTGACCAGGTTGGCAAGATCAGCGCCGGAAAAGCCAGGTGTGCCGCGCGCAATCACCCGTGCATCGACATCTTTGGCAATCGGGACTTTGCGCATATGCACCTCGAGGATGGCCGCGCGCCCAGCGAGATCAGGAAGCCCGACCACGACCTGCCGGTCGAACCGGCCCGGACGCAACAAGGCTGGATCTAACACATCGGGGCGGTTGGTGGCAGCGATCACGATCACCCCTTCGTTGCCGACAAAGCCGTCCATCTCGACCAGGAGCTGATTGAGTGTTTGCTCGCGCTCGTCATGCCCGCCGCCGAGACCCGCGCCGCGCCGCCGGCCCACGGCGTCAATCTCATCGATGAAGACGATACAAGGGGCATGGCGTTTGGCCTGTTCAAAGAGATCACGCACCCGTGAGGCGCCGACACCGACGAACATCTCGACGAAGTCTGAACCAGAGATGCTGAAAAACGGCACCTTGGCCTCGCCAGCAATCGCCCGCGCCAACAAAGTCTTACCCGTCCCGGGCGGCCCCACCATGAGCACACCGCGGGGGATACGTCCGCCGAGGCTGGCAAACTTCTGCGGGTTACGCAAGAAATCGACCAGCTCAGCAACCTCCTCCTTGGCTTCCTCGATACCCGCTACGTCGCGCAGGGTGACCCGTACCTCACCCTCAGCATGATGACGGGCACGGCTCTTGCCGAAATTAAACAATCCACCCGAGCCATTCCCCAGGCTGCGGCGCATAAACCAAATCCAGATCCCGGCCATGAGGATAAAAGGCAACCAGGCGCTCAGCAGTTGGACGAAGAGCCCCGGCTCTTCCGGCGGCTTAGCGCGTACCACAACATTGTTTTTGAGCAGATCCCCCACTAGACCCGGATCACCTGGATCATAGGTCTCGAAACGCGAGCCGTCCGCCCGCACCCCACGAATAGCCTCGTTCTGGATGGTGACCTCACGGACAGCACCGCTCGCAATCTCCTGGAGGAACTGGCTATAGCTGATATTGCGCACCTCGATCTGATTGGGCGCGGTAAAACTGTTGAGCATTATCACCAACCAAAAAGTGACAATGATCCAAAGCAGGATATTTAGTATTCTGGCATTCATGGTTTAAAAGACTGACTAGAAGCGTTGACCAAAGCGAACACCGAGGCCGGGTCGTTACTCGCTGTTCTAGATCGGGTCATGGATCTGCGAATCCAATAGGGTTAAACAGGCTCAAAACGCCTTGTGGGTTGGAGCTTATCAGGTTTTTGCAAACCTTGGAGCATGACAACGCCCTCAGGCTCCATAAAAAACGGTTATCTCATGTCGCTTGGCCCCATCATGCTTGATCTCGCGGGAACGGCGCTCGATGCCGAGGAACGCGAATTATTGCGTCATCCAGCCGTTGGCGGGCTGATCCTGTTTGCGCGCAATTATGAGTCGCCGCGCCAGCTTGCGACCCTCACCGCCGAGATACACGCCCTGCGCGAGCCACCCTTACTCATCGGGGTCGATCAGGAGGGCGGACGGGTACAGCGCTTTCAGGAGGGATTCACCCGTCTCCCCGCCGCCGGGCAGTTTGGCCGGCTGTATCAACGCAATCCGGCCCAAGCGCGTGCGGCTTGCGAGGCCATCGGCTGGCTGATGGCCGCTGAGCTGCGCTCCCTGGGGGTCGATTTCAGCTTTGCCCCTGTCTTAGACCTTAATCGCGGGCTTCACCCGGTCATCGGCGACCGCGCATTCGCCAGCGACCCTCAGGTCGTCGGCGAATTGGCAAGCTGCTGGGTGCGTGGAGCCCATCAGGCAGGTATGAGCAGCGTCGGCAAGCATTTTCCCGGGCATGGCGGGGTCGCTGCCGATTCACATCTGGAACTGCCGGTCGATGACCGCCCGCTCATCGATCTCGAGCTTGACGACCTCATTCCCTTTCGCCGGCTCATCGATCAGGGGATCGAGGCCCTGATGCCGGCGCACGTGCTTTATCCCCAGGTCGATCGACAGCCGGCAGGATTCTCGGCGGTGTGGCTGCGCGAGATCCTGCGCAAACAGCTTGGATTTCAGGGCGTCATCTTCAGTGATGACCTCAATATGGGTGCAGCCCAAACCGCCGGCGATCCACTTGAGAGGGCGCGGCTTGCCGCAGACGCCGGTTGCGATATGCTCCTGATCTGCAATAACCGCCCCGCCGCTGTAGGGCTCATCGAGGCGTTCAAGGGTGACGGCGATCCCGCGCGTGCTCTGCGTCTATTGCGTATGCACGGGCGTCTTAGGCTCGACAACCAGCGCCTGCCAGAGCGCGCCGAATGGCGCCGCGCCTTGACCCATATCGCCGAGCTCGCTGCTGGGGAAACGCTGGACCTCCCCTTTGCCGATCGCACAACCCCAGAGGACATCGCATGAAACTCGATCCTGCAAGCTATGCCGCCGTGGCGAGCCGCGCTGAGTGCCTAGCCACAGCTGAGGAGATGGAAGCTGCGCTCGACCGCATGGCGACTGAGCTCACCGCGCGTCTTGCCGACAAGGACCCCTTGGTTCTGTGCGTGATGACCGGCGCCACCATCGTCACCGGTCAGCTTCTCCCGCGGCTCGATTTTCAGCTCCGGCTCGACTATATCCACGCCAGCCGTTATCAGGGTCAGACGCGCGGTGGCGAGATCCGCTGGCATTACCGACCCTCTGCGTCCATCCGTGGCGAGCATATCCTGATCTTGGATGACATCCTGGATGAGGGCTTGACCCTCAAACAGATCATCGACGCTTGCCGCGAGGACGGTGCGGCGAGCCTGACCACAGCGGTCTTAGTGGAAAAGGAGCGGGAGCATGCATGCAGTGCGGATGTGGTCGGTATCCGCGTACCGGATCGCTATCTCTATGGCTATGGACTTGATTACAAAAACTATTTCCGCAATGCGCGGGGACTGTTTGCTGTTGCCGATTGCGATCGCTGAGCACTACGAACCGCCCAGGGCATAGTCAAGAACTAGCCCAATAAAGATTGCCATCCCGAAATAGTTGTTGTTGAGAAAGGCCTGGAAACACCGCCCGGGCTCGCGCTGACGGATCAAATTATGCTGATAGACCGCAAGTCCGGCGGCAGCGACAAGCCCAAGCTGATACAGCAGCCCGCGCCCCGTCATCTGACCAAGCCAGAACAAAAGCCCCAGCATCAGGAGTTGTAAAAAGGCGATCGCCAAACGGTCATAGCGCCCAAACAGGATGGCCGTGGATTTGATCCCAATCTTGAGATCATCCTCACGATCGACCATGGCATATTGGGTGTCATAGATCAGCGCCCAGATCAGGGTCGCAGCAAACAGGACCCAAGCATATCCCGGGATGTGCCCTGTGATCGCAGTAAAGGCCATCGGAATCGCCCACCCGAAAGCGGCGCCCAGGAAAAGCTGCGGCAGATGAGTAAAGCGTTTCATGAAGGGATAGACGACGGTCAAGGCCAGGGCCACGACCGATAAGGCGATCGTCTGCCAATTGAGTTGCAACACCAAGCCGAATGCAACCAGGCTCAAGACGAGGAATACCCCAATCGCCTCGGTGGGACTGACCTGACCCGTCGCCAGGGGGCGTTCACGTGTGCGCGCCACATGACCATCGAAATAACGGTCCGCATAGTCATTGATCGCGCATCCCGCCGAGCGCATCAGCACTACCCCCAGGACAAAGATCGACACCACCGTCCAAGGCGGCTCGCCCGCACCAGCCAACCATAGCGCCCATAACGCCGGCCATAGCAACAAAAAGATCCCAATCGGACGATGTAGGCGCACCAACAGGTAATATTGATAAAGCCGGTCGCGCAGCCGTTTGGGGCGTTGCCTCTCAACCTTGAGTTCAGGAAGGCTCATGGGATGCGATCAGTTTGTCTTCACCGACGAGTGAGACAGGGGCTTAGGCAAGAGGGTGGTGCCCGGGGCGGGACTCGAACCCGCATGACCGCGGTCGAGGGATTTTAAGTCCCTTGCGTCTACCGATTTCGCCACCCGGGCCCAATTGGTTTTAAACATTATCATATCCTAAGGCGCGTTTCATCGTGCCCCTGCCCGCGCAAAGCGTTCACATAATCCACAGGCTTTCGCTATACTCCTGGCCCAGGAGATGGCATTCCTTCTTACAAGCCGCCGTCCTGCGGCTGATGATGCTTACCCAGTACTCATGCGAAACCAGAGGGGTAGGCGCGCCATGTTCTCTCTCGCCGCAAATCTAGCCGCTTTTTACGACCCCTTGGAGGCTCATGAGCCTGCTCTCCGCCCTTGCTGTCTTCATTGGCGCTGGTTTGGGTGCCCTGCTGCGCTGGTCGCTGGGGCTGGCACTCAATCCGATCTTTCCGAATCTACCCATGGGCACCCTGGCTGCCAATCTGCTCGGCGGCCTGCTGGTCGGTCTGGCCGTTGTGTGGTCGGCGCGTCACCCGGGTGCCCCGCCCGAGCTACGCCTGCTCATCATCACCGGCTATCTCGGTGGATTGACGACCTTTTCGACATTTTCGGCAGAGGTGGTCAATCTGCTGGCACGGCGCGAGTGGATCTGGGGATTGACGGCGATCGGGGTGCATCTCATTGGCTCGTTGGCCTTGACCGCCTTGGGGATGGCCTTGGCCCACTGGTTGTTCACACGCCACTGAAAAACCGCTAACCGGCAACCTGGGGAGCTTCGCCAACATGTCTAGCTGCTTTCTTAAGTTCTACATGGCCGAGAACCGTCGCCATCATCACAAATTGCTCTATGAGTGGCTGTTAGAGGAGGCCCAGCGCTTTGGGCTGCAGGGAGGCTCGGCCTTCCGCGCCTTTGCCGGATTTGGACGGCACGGACGGCTGCATGAGGAACATTTCTTCGAGCTTGCCGGCGATCTGCCGGTCGAGGTCGGCTTTGTCGTAAGCAATGAGGAGGCCGATCGCTTTCTGGCACATCTTGCTAAAGAGCGGCTCAACCTATTTTATATCCGCGTACCGGTCGAGGCCGGATTCACCGATGGGGAGAGCCGCCCATGACCGAGATCTGGTTGCAAGCAGCGATCTGGGTGGGGCTTGCACCGCTCTCGGACTGCTCTCAAGAAAGTGCGCAAACAGGCGCACTTTCTTGAGAGCAGGTCAGGATGCGCGACATCATCGCCTTGGGATTGCGCGCTGAACCCGATACCGCTGAGAAGCTTGTCGCCTGTGCCCTCAGACATCCGACCGACGTGGTCGCCGGGATCGAAATCGTCGAGCGGATACGCGACTGGCCACGGGGTAGTTGGCGCGATAAGGCACTGTGCGCCTTGAGCCGACATCCGTCATGTCTCGTGAGCAAGGCCGCGGAACGTAGTCTACAAGCCAGCACACCTCAGGCGGTCACCCATGCTTGAGATCAGCAGATCAGCATCCCTGGCCTTTTCCCCCTGCGCCTCGACCATCTCGTCGCTGACTATAATGGCACCCTGGCGGTCGATGGGACCCTCCTGCCTGGGGTTGCCGAGGCGCTCGTTGCCCTTTCTGCCCAGCTTGAGATCCATGTGCTCACCGCTGATACTTTTGGTTGCGCCCAGAGCGAGCTTGTGCACCTGCCAGCTCGCATCCAGATCTTGGGACCCCAAGACTAGGACCGGGACAAGGCGGCTTATCTGTACACCCTGGGCGCCGAACGCTGTGTCGCGCTCGGCAATGAACGCAATGACCGGCAGATGCTTGCGGCAGCCGTCTTGGGGATCGTGGTCATCCAGGATGAAGGAGCAGCAGTGGCGACACTCCTGGCCGCCGATGTGATCGTGCCCAGTATTCAGAGCGCGCTCGGACTCCTCCTCAAACCCAAACGCCTGCTTGCCACCCTCAGATGCTAGCGATGATGAACTGGCGCGCATGGCAGCTCCCCGCAACGGTTTGGACCCTTGGCGCGGTCAGCTTTCTCAACGACTCGGCGAGCGAGCTCGTCTACCCCTTGCTACCGCTCTATCTGACCTCTGTGCTCATGGCCGGACCCAGGGTGTTGGGCCTAATCGAGGGGATTGCCGAGGCAACAGGCAGCCTGCTTAAGCTCTTCTCCGGGGTGATGACCGACCGCCTTGGCTCGGCCAAGTCCTGGGTTGTAACAGGTTACGGGCTGGCGACCTTGGGACGGCCTCTCCTGGCACTCGCCAGCACCTGGCCACTGGTATTGGTCCTGCGCTTTGCCGATCGGGTGGGCAAGGGCTTGCGCACCGCCCCACGCGATGCCTTGCTCGCACGGACAGTACCCGATGGCCAACGCGGCCTGGCCTTTGGGGTTCACCGCGCACTGGATAATGCCGGGGCGGTGGTAGGGCCCTTGCTGGCCGCGGTCCTTTTGACCATTGGCCTGCCGCTGCGCGATATCTTGCTGCTGACCCTGATTCCCGGGCTGCTGGCGCTCGGTCTGGGGCTGACCGTCCGCGAGCCCCCAAGTCACTTTTCATCTCAGCGCTCGCCCTACGCCTGGACCTGGGGCAAACTCCCATCGTCGTTGCGGCGTTATCTCCTGGCCGTGACCCTTTTTACCCTCGGCAATTCATCCAACATGTTCTTACTGTTGCGCGCCCGCGAGCTCGGATTGAGCGAGGCACAGGTTCCGCTTCTATGGGCAGTCGTTTCAGCAGCGGCAATGTTGCTTTCTGCACCGCTGTCAGCACTCTCCGACCATTTTGGGCGCCGGCCCTTGATCATCGCCGGCTGGTTGATCTATGCCGGTTGCTATCTGGTCTTGGGGCTCTCGGGCAACCAGATCTGGTATCTATGGCTGGTTGCCCTGGGTTATGGGCTCTTCATGGCGGCAACTGAGGGGGCGGAGAGGGCCCTGGTCGCTGATCTTGCACCCCAAGCCCAGCTCGGCACCGCTTACGGCTGGTTCAATCTGCTCACCGGATTGATGCTCCTGCCGGCATCCCTGATCTTCGGCTGGCTATGGCAAGCCCTGAGCGCGACCTGTGCCTTCGCTTTCAGCGGGGCCTGCGCGCTTATCGCCGCTGGATTGGTTTGGCGTCTTGGATCATCGCAAGCGGCCCAAGGACAATAGTTGTCTGCATGAGCCGATCTCAAAAAAGCCCCGACCCCCGACCCTAGAACCTAGATCTGCTTGAG
The DNA here is from genome assembly GCF_011290485.1 of Caldichromatium japonicum. Lineage (GTDB taxonomy): Bacteria > Pseudomonadota > Gammaproteobacteria > Chromatiales > Chromatiaceae > Thermochromatium > Thermochromatium japonicum. The sequence goes on from NZ_CP048029.1 coordinate 2,566,235, forward strand.
CCGTTCCTGGAATTCGGGAGGGATCAGACCCAACAACCATTGTGCGATCGCCTGGGCCTTGCTGATGAGACGCGATTCATGCCAGGTTGGATCGCTGGGCGCTGGGGTGAGTGCCGCTAGATAGATCGCCATCGCCACAATCACCACCCCCCGCGCGCCCCCAAAGAGCATCCCCAACAAATGATCGAGACCGCTCAGGCCGGCCTTATCGATCAAGGCGCTCAATAAGGCGCCCAGCAGCGCGCCGAGGATCAGCACAGCGATCACGAGCACGATGAAGGCCACCGCTATGCGCAGCAAAGGATGGGCGATCTGGGCGCTCAAGACGGCGGCCAGGTCCTGATGGAAAAACCAGGCGACCAGTAGCGCCGCGATCCAGGTACCGAGCGATAGGAGCTCGCGGATCAGACCCCGTGCCAATCCTACCAAGGCCGAAAAACAAACGATGCCGAGGATGGCATAGTCGATCCAATTCATCGCAGACAGACTCATGGATAGCGTTGAATAAGGGTATCAAGCTTATGTTGTTCACGTAGCTGAGCAGCGGTCCGTTCAGCAGCTGCCCGATCACTGTCTGGGCCTACCCGCACCCGATAATAGGTTTTGCCGCTGACCTCGGCCTGCTCGACGAAGGCCGAAAATCCCGACTGTTTCAATCTATCAGCCAACTTGGTTGCCGCCTCAGGCGAGTTGAGGCTTGAGACCTGAATAACCCAGGACGGCATCCCTTTGGCCCGCGACTTTGGCGGTTCGGGTAAGCTGATCGCGGTCTCTGGCTTATGGGTTTCCGGCTTGTCCGGTTTAGTCGCCGGCGTTGCCGCCGGCTTGACAGGGGGCACAGGGGCCGACTTAGCAGGTGCAGGCTGAGGCATTGGCTTAGAGGTAGGGCTGCCTGACGCACGCGACGGTGTAGGCGGTGGCGAGCGGGGCGCAGTCACTGAGGTCTGAGGGGACGGCGAGACCGGTTCTTGGAGTGGCTCGAAGGGGATGGATGGCGCTGATTCAGCAACAGGAGAGGCTGTGGTTTCCAGCGATTCTCCCGGCTTTAGATCAGGTTCTTTAACGGTCAAACCAGTAGTCGCCGACTGATTCGGCGCCATATAAGGCTCTATCTTTTGAGGAGGCCTGAACTCAGGGGGCGGCGGGAGCGGCGCTTGGAGGGGCGGCGCTGGCGGCGAGCGCTCTTCAAACAACATCGGCACAAAGATGACCGCCAGGGTGACCAGCACCACGGCACCAGTAAGTCGTTTTTTGGCCCCGTCACGCATTTAACGGATTACCTCCACCTGGATCTGTTGGACCTTGCGTTCGACACTATTTTCAATCCAGGACCAACTTAATTACAAAAGTTTAAGGTATATCCGGGTGGCTTAGACGGCGGCATTCTTGGGTAGCTTGATAACAGAGCAATCGCATGTATGTCGCCGTCGTAGGTAGCGAGAAATGGTCATTTCCAGCGCAAAGGCAGCACCAAAGCTCACCGCCTCATTGCCGCCGCCTCCGAGGATGACCGCGCTGAGCTCCTTGGACTCACCTCGCTGTCATGCGATGACTCTGACCCTGGAGCTTGATATGAGCCGAGGCTTAGCATAACATCTTTCCTTCAAACATCGCCGATGTAGCTCAGCCGGTAGAGCAACGCATTCGTAATGCGTGGGTCAGGGGTTCGAATCCCCTCGTCGGCTCCAATCTTGTATCTCCATCCCAAGCTCGAGCACCCTATCAACTTCAAGACGCTAGCCTGTCCATGCCCGTTGGTGTGACCCCGGCGTTGGGGAACCGGTAGCCAACCCGTTGTGGGCCAACCGATGCGTCCAGCATGTGTTCGAACGATATCCCCATAAGCACCGCCATCTGATCGAGCGTTTATCGGCCCGCATGAAGCACTTCCAACGCATCGCCATAGGCTACGACACACTCGCCTCGTCTTTCCTGTCATTTATCCATCCCGCCAGTCATCGCCGTTGTCGATGCTGTCAAGGCGCTCAAGGGCATCAGGGCGCGCTGTCTGCTTCTGTGCTTCCCTGACCTTGACCTGAAAGAGCGGCTCTTGGGTAGCCGCCTCATGAGATACAAGGGCGATGGGTGCGAAGCTGAGGAAGCTGAGAATGAAAGCGACTGGGACATAAAAGCGCATCTTAGAGGTGGGTTTCGCAGACGTTCCTGAGCTTGAGGCCGGCCAATGTCACTGCTGGCTTGTTTTCATTCTTCGCCGGCGCTGCGCCTGCATTCAGAGTCCAAGCTGGCGGCGATCTGCTCGGCGACCGTGATGAGCTCGAGGCCCCCGCAGCCCCAGGCCTGACCCTGGATCCAGACGGCAGGGATGCGGTCGATCAGGGCGCGCAGCGCCGGATGCCTGCCGTATGCCGCCCGCGCCCCGACCCCTGCTTGATCGAAATAACCGAGTAGAAAGAGATCGGGCGGGTCGCTCAAGAGACGCTCTAGTCTGATCTGCCCCCAGCCCTTGATCCCTTGCTCGGCAGCAAGATTGCGCTGACCCAGGCGCCGGATTAGATCATCGATGTATGTCCCCTCGCCCGCCGTCCCGCCGCTGGGTCGTAGATACAGCAGGCGATGGGATGGGGCGCGCCGGGCGCACCTCCCCAGATCATCCATTCGCTGCGCCAGCGCCGAGAGACTGGGCTTGACCGCCGCGACGCGCCCGAGACGCTCGGCCATCAGGCGCGCTGTGGCCAGCGCCTGGTCCCACGACTGGGGATAAGGCAAGGCAACGACCTCGATCCCCTGCCCTTGCAGAGTCTCGACCCAATGCCGCCCCCGCCAACCCTGATGGACGAATGCGACCTCCGGCCGAAGGGTAAGGAGCTCCTCGACCGAGCCACGATTGGCAGGATACAGGCGCGCCTGCTCGGCAAGCGGTGACAGACGCGGGTCCTGCGCCTGATAGGAGACCGAGCGGATCTGGCCGGGTTCGGCCAAGCGCAACAACAACAGGTCGGCGCAGAGATCACTGCTCATGGCCGCAGGCAGCGCGTCGGCCTGTGAGGCGGGCAAGGCGATGGCCCAGCCGACAGCCAGCATCGGCAGAAATAGGCAGAGGATACGCAGTGCGCGCCCTGCATCCCCAGTCCTCAGGCGGATCGATCTGGATCCCGGCTTGCGCCGGAATGACAGGAGCTCTTGCGCCGGGATGACGGCCCCTGGCATTCAGCCTCCTCATCTCAGGCTAGAGGTACGCCCAACCGCCTGAGATCCAATGCATACCCGCCGGTCACCAGCCAAACCGCAGCGCAGAATGGCCCAATCCGCTGGATGAGCTCGCCTAGCCGATCGCGAAACAGCCTTCCGCTGGGATAGGGCGGGATCACCCCCCAACCGCACTCCTCGGCAACCAGGATCAATGGGTCGGCCAAGGGTTGGGCAAGCACGGCCAAGAGGGCATCGACCTGCTCGGACCAGGCCACATCATCAAGCGCCAGGAGATTGGCCACCCAGCTCCCGAGCGAATCGACCAACAGGCACACCTCGCCCGCCGAGCGGATGGCGGCGGCCAACTCAACAGGCTCACACAGGGTCTGCCAATAGACGGGGCGGCGGCGGCGATGGGCGGCGATCCGTGCCTGCCATTCAGGGTCATTGGGGTCTTCGCGTGCGGTAGCGAGATAAACCACCCGACGCCCCGATTCATGGGCGAGGCGCTCGGCCCAGCTGCTCTTGCCGCTGCGCGCAGGCCCGGTAACCAGGATCGGCTGTCTATTCATGGATCAAAGGTACCCGCCGACCGATGCCGGTCAAGAGCTCATAGGCGATGGTTCCGCTTGCTGCTGCGACCGCACCGACCGAGACCTGCTCACCCCAAAGCTCTACCCGATCGCCGGGCTGGGCCGCGATGTCGGTGAGATCCAGGGTCAAGAGGTCCATCGAGACCCGACCAATCAACCGCGTCAACTGGCCGGCGACGGCGATGGGCGTGCCGTCGGGTGCATGTCTGGGATAACCATCGGCATAGCCCAGGGCGGCAATCCCCAGACGCGTCGGACGCGTGCAGACAAATCGCCCGCCATAGCCGACCGGCTCGCCGGGTGCCAGCTCCTTAATCGCGATCAGCGCCGACTCCAGGGTCATCGCCGGGCGCAACCTGAGATCTCCCAGAAGCGGTCTTGTAGGATCGGCAAAGGGCGAGGCGCCATAAAGCATGATCCCCGGGCGGGTCCAGTCGCCATGGGCGCGCGGTTCAGACAACAGAGCCGCCGAGTTGGCAAGGCTGCTGGCGATCCTTTTGCCGGCGAGCGCCCGCTCAAAGGCCGCGATCTGTTTGGCGGTATAGGGGTGCTCGGGTTCATCGGCGCGGGCGAAGTGGGTCATAGCCGCCTGCAACCGGACATGGGGGCAATCCTCGAGACTCGCCATCACCTCTGGGAGCTCCTCAGGCGCAAAACCCAGGCGGTGCATGCCGGTGTCGAGCTTGATCCAACAACCTAGCGGGCGGTCAGGGCGAGCACCCAAGACCCATGCCAATTGTAGTCGGTTGTGGATGACAACCGTAAGATCGAGCCGGGCAGTAAGGGGGAGCTCATCCGGCGCAAAGACCCCTTCAAGCAATAGGATCGGCGCCTCGATCCCCGAATCGCGAAGCTCCAGGGCCTCCTCGAGGCAAGAGACAGCAAAGCCATCGGCCTCGGGGGCCAAGGCACGGGCGACCGCCACCGCCCCATGCCCATAGGCATTCGCCTTGATCACTGCCAGCGCCTTGGCAGTGGAGGCCGCTTGCTTGGCCAGGCGATAATTGTGACGGATGGCAGCGAGATGGATGCGGGCGCGTAGGGGGCGGTAGGGCATGACAGAGGTTTCGCTTGGGCAACGGATAGGTGGGGGCACAGGCCGACCCTTGGCCCTCGATCATAGCCGCTTCTCGGGTTTGGCCAAAGTGTTGCCCACCCTACGGCGAGGGAGTACTCATCCCAAGCGGTGCATAGCGATAGAGCGACCAATGCTGGATGGGCCGGCGGCAAGGCGCAGGCTCGGCCTCGACCTCGACCAATCCTCGGCCTGGGCAGAGGAGCAAGACCCGCCACTCCTGGAGCTGCAGACCAGGGAGCAGCGGTGGATGGATCGAGTGGGTCAGCAACCAAGAGGGACCGGTGCTCCGCTCTGGCGCAAGGCGCGGGGCGATCCTGCCGCGCAGATATTCAGAAGGCCGTTCTAACCCTGGCCACTGGGTCGTTTCTACCAGATCAGGGCGGTAAAAGCGCAGCATGGCGGCGAGCTGATAGCGGTCGGCATAGACCGGCGCATCGAGTCGGGCAGCATAATCGGCAAGTTGGGCAAATCCGGCAGTCTCGCGCAATAGCCGGCTGGACCGATCTGTAAGCGAAGGAAGAGCAGACCCCTGAGCGAGGGCGAGTACCAAGAGGGTGGCGAGGGCAAGATTCCCCAAAGCCGCACCCCTTGCCCAGCGGACGTCAACCCCCAACCACTGGGCAACGAAGGGTGCGGCGCCGATGAGATACATCCCCGGCCAATTGGCTTCGACCGGGCTGATCCAAGAAACCAGGGCAAAGGCCCCTAAGGGAATAATGCCCGCCAACCCCAAGAGGATGCGCGCTGTGCTTACCTCTGGAGAGGCGGGTGTCTCATCCGCAGCAGGGGATACACTGCGCGCCCCCTGCACCCGCCCGGTGAGTCTTTGCGCCAATACCCAAAGCATTAGCAGGGCGATCAGGCCCCAAAGCTCAATCTGGGCGATGAGATATCCCATTAGGCTTAAGAAGCGCTCAGCGAGGGTCTGGTAGGCACCATGATCGATGGCATTGACCTCGGGCGCGACCGCGCCTCCCACCTCTATAGCAAACCCATGCCCGAGCTGAAAGCCGATGGTCAGCCAGCCGTTTTGAGCATTCCAGAGCAGATTGGGCGCAAAGATGAGCAAAGCGACGAGCGCCCCCGCCCAGGGCCAAGGGCTAAGCAACTGGAGACCGCGCCAAACACCTGCCATCTCATTGCGGCGCCAATCGCTCCAGAGGAGCGCCGCAAGCAACACCGGTCCGATCAGCAGCATCGTATATTTGCTCAGCAGGCCCAGACCGATCGCCGCGCCCGCCGTCAGCCAGCGGCGTGGATCGGTGTTTAAGGCGCGCTCGGCCTCGTGCAACGCCAAGGCCCATGCCAAAATCAGCAGGCTATCGGGGGTGATGAGGATACCGCCCGAGATCCCGAGAAGATGCGCGCCGGTGAGCAATAGCGCCAAGGCGCGGGTATGGCGATCGGTCAGACCACAGCGCTGATACAGATGGTCGAGCACTACCAGGGCCAGGATCCCCGCCAACAGCCCGCCGAGCCGTCCGGCGAGTACCGTCCCTGGTGCCAGCCAGATCCCTGCCCCTAGCCAGGCCACAGCGGGCGGATGATCAAAATAACCGAGTGACCAGTGTCTGGCCCAATCGAGATAATAGGCCTCATCCTGGGTGATCGGCAGCAGGGCAGCCATGATCAGACGCCAGACGCTGAGTCCGGCGATCACCAACAGAGTAGATATTTCCGTCCTTACCAAAGACCGGGATCCCATCTAGTGTCGTATCCCGGCTGATCGTGGGGTCGCTTAAGAAACAGCTCGGGCCGCTGCCCCGATCAGCCATGCATGGCCGGCAAGGCGTTCGAGCGCTAAGGGCGGCCTGGGGCAGATGATGCTTGGAGCGCCAAGCTTAGGGCAAAAAGGTACACTCCAGATCCTGGCCGCTGACCAAGCGGTGGCCCTTGAGCCCCTCCTTGCTGTGCCCGTTGACGCGCGCCACACTGCCCTTGCCGCACCCTGCAGGGGGGTGCGCCGCTGCTTGCCGCCAAGCGCAGGCGCACTTGCCGGCCGACGTGCGCCCTGCAGGATGCTGCACGCCCTGAGCTAATCGCGCCTGCGCAGTAGGATGCAATCATCCGGGATGCAATCTACAAGGTTCAGCGCAAACCTCGGCGCAAGCGTATAAAATCGGCTTCCTTTCAACCACTGTACCCGATCATGTCAGACGCATCGCACCCCTTGCCGAATCCACAGGAAAAGCCCTGGGCGGGGCGCCTCCAGGCCCCGACCGATGCCTTCGTCGAGTCCTTCACCGCCTCGATCGGTTTCGATCGCCGGCTCTATCGCCATGACATCCAGGGCTCCATTGCCCATGCGCGGATGCTCGCCCGCCAAGGGATCCTCAGCGAGTCCGAGCGCGATGCGATCATCCAGGGTCTTGAGTGCATCCAGGTGCAGATCGAGTCTGGGGACTTCCAGTGGTCAGTCGCCCTGGAAGACGTCCATATGAACATCGAGTCAGCCCTGACCGCCGAGATCGGCGAAGCCGGCAAGAGGCTCCATACCGCCCGCTCGCGCAACGACCAGGTGGCGACCGATGTGCGCCTGTGGCTGCGCGAGGAGATCGATGCCATCCGGCAGGCGATCGCCCGTTTGCAAGGGGTCTTGTTGGACCTTGCCGAGCGCGAGGCCGAGACCATCCTGCCTGGGTTTACCCATCTCCAGGCCGCCCAGCCGGTGACCTTTGGCCATCATCTACTCGCCTGGTTCGAGATGTTGGAACGCGACCGCGCGCGTCTGGCCGATTGCCGGCGGCGTGTCAATATCCTACCCCTGGGTGCCGCGGCCCTAGCCGGCACGACCTATCCCATCGACCGGCACTATACCGCCGAGCTCCTGGGGTTCGATGCGCCCGCCGAGAACTCGCTCGATGCGGTCTCGGACCGCGATTTTGCCATCGAGTTTGTCGCCGCCGCTGCCATCCTGATGATGCACTTGTCGCGCTTTGCCGAGGAACTGATCCTCTGGTCGTCGGCCCAGTTCGGCTTCATCGCGCTCGCCGATAGCTTTTGTACTGGCTCATCCATCATGCCGCAGAAGAAGAACCCCGATGTCCCCGAGCTCGTCCGCGGCAAGACGGGGCGGGTCTTCGGTCATCTGATGGCCCTCTTGACCCTAATGAAGGCCCAGCCCCTGGCCTATAACAAGGACAACCAGGAGGACAAGGAGCCGCTCTTCGATACGGTCGATACCCTCAAGGGGTCGCTCAAGGTCTTTGCCGACATGATGGGGGCGATCGAGGTCGATCGCGAGCGCATGCGGGCAGCGGCCAAACAGGGGTTCAGCACGGCAACGGACCTGGCGGATTATCTGGTGCGCAAAGGCCTGCCCTTCCGCGAGGCCCATCATATCGTCGGGCGCGCCGTGGCCTATGGGCTCCAGGTCGGACGCGACCTCGCGGAGCTCAGTCTGGATGAGCTCAAGCAGTTCTCGCCCCTCATCGAGTCAGATGTCTTTGCCGCCCTGACCCTAGAGGGCTCGGTGGCCGCGCGCGATCATTTTGGGGGAACCGCGCCTAACCAGGTCCGCGCCGCCATCGCGCGGGCGCAAAGGCTTTTGGCAGACGCCTCGCCTTGAACATCGTTTCAGCCAAGAGACCGGGCCGATTAATCTTGGATTCAAGCACCAACCATGACCGAACTTCAGGAACAGATCGCCAAGCGCCGTACCTTTGCCATCATCTCGCACCCCGATGCCGGCAAGACTACACTCACCGAAAAGCTTTTGCTCTTCGGCGGGGCGATCCAATTGGCCGGCACGGTCAAGGGGCGCAAGGCAGCCCGTCATGCGACCTCGGACTGGATGGCCTTAGAGAAGGAGCGCGGGATCTCGGTGACCTCATCCGTTATGCAGTTTGAATATGGTGGGGCGGTGGTCAATCTGCTCGACACCCCGGGCCATGAGGACTTTTCGGAGGATACCTATCGCACCCTGACCGCGGTCGATTCGGCGCTCATGGTGATCGATGTCGCCAAGGGCGTCGAGGAGCGCACGATCAAGCTCATGGAGGTCTGTCGGCTGCGCGACACCCCCATCCTCACCTTCATCAATAAGCTCGACCGTGAGGGGCACGACCTGATCGAGGTCCTGGATGAGATCGAGCAGATCCTAAAGATCCAATGCGCGCCCATCACCTGGCCGATCGGCATGGGGCGGCGGTTCAAGGGGGTCTATGACCGGCGCACCGGCTGCACCCATCTGTTTTCCGCCCAGCATGGCGGGCGGGTCATCGAGGGCGAGGTCATCAAGGGGCTGGACAATCCACGCCTGGACGAGGTCCTGGGCGAACAAGCCGATGAGTTGCGCGCCGAGCTCGAGCTGGTCGAGGGGGCCAGCCATGCCTTCGACCTCGACGCCTATCTTGCCGGCAGACAGACGCCGGTCTTTTTCGGCTCGGCGATCAACAACTTCGGGGTGCGCGAGCTCTTGGATGCCTTTGTCCAATACGCCCCGCCGCCGCGCCCGCGCATGGCCCGCCAGCGCCGCGTCACGCCGGACGAACCGGCATTCACCGGGTTTGTCTTTAAGATCCAGGCCAACATGGACCCCGCGCATCGCGACCGCATCGCCTTTGTGCGCGTCTGCTCGGGGAGCTATCAAAAGGGGATGAGGCTGCGCCATGTGCGCATCGGCAAGACCATCCAGGTGGCCAATGCCATCACCTTTCAGGCCGATGAGCGCCGTCATGTCGAGGAGGCCTGGCCGGGCGACATCATCGGGCTGCACAACCACGGCACCATCCAGATCGGCGATACCTTCACCGAGGGCGAGGACCTGAAATACGAGGGCATCCCCTATTTTGCCCCCGAGCTCTTTCGGCGGATCGTGCTCAAGAACCCCTTGCGCATGAAGGCGTTGCACAAGGGGGTCATTCAGCTCGCCGAGGAGGGCGCCACCCAGTCATTCCGCCCGCTCAAAAACAACGACCTCATCCTGGGTGCGGTCGGCATGCTCCAGTTCGAGGTCGCTGCCTATCGTCTGCGGTCAGAGTATGGGGTCGAGGCAGCGGTCGAGCCGGTGAGCATCAAGACCGCGCGTTGGATCCAATGCACCGACCCGCGGGTCTTAGAGCGTTTCAAAGAAAAGTGCTTCGAATATCTGGCGCTGGATGGCGACGACCACCTGGTCTATCTTGCCCCGAGCCTGGTCAATCTCAGCCTGGCCGAGGAGCGCTGGCCGGAGGTGCGCTTCTTGGCGACGCGCGAGCTGTAGCCAACCTATACCCGCGACCGCTTTGGAGCATGGATCGCGCTGGGGAAAGGGCATCTCGATACAGGGGCTGCCTGCTCAAATCAGGACGATGTCGTATTGCTCCTGGGTATAGAGCGCCTCAGCCTGGAGCTTGATCGGGCGCCCGATGAACTCCTCGAGTTCAGCCAGATGCGCCGATTCCTCATCGAGCAGCCGATCTACTACCTCGGGCGAGGCCAGCACCAAAAAGGTTTTGACCTCGAATTGACGCGACTCGCGCAGGATCTCGCGGAAGATCTCATAACAGGTCGTCTGCGCGGTTTTGATCGAACCCCGACCGCCGCAGCATGGGCAGGGCTCGCACAGGATATGCTCCAAGGACTCCCGGGTTCGCTTGCGGGTCATCTCGACCAAACCGAGGGATGAAACCTCGCTGATCTGGGTCTTGGCATGATCGCGCGCCAGGCATTTCTCAAGCGCGCGCAAGACCTGGCGCTTGTGCTCCTCCTCGGTCATGTCGATGAAGTCGATGATGATGATCCCGCCCAGGTTGCGCAGGCGCAATTGTCGGCAGATCGCCTGCGCCGCCTCGAGATTGGTCTTAAAGATCGTCTCCTCGAGATTGCGATGGCCGACGAAGGCGCCGGTATTGACGTCGATCGTAGTCATGGCCTCGGTCTGATCGATGACCAGATGGCCGCCGGACTTGAGGGCCACCTTACGCTGCAAGGCCTTGCGGATCTCCTCCTCGACGCCATAGAGGTCGAATAGGGGGCGCTCGCCCTGATAATGCTCGATCCGCGGCGCGATGTCGGGGATATAGCTGGAGGCGAAGTCGAGCGCCTTCTCGACCATGGTGCGCGAGTCGATGCGGATGCGCTCGACCTCCGGGGTCACCAGGTCGCGCAGGGCGCGCAAGGCCAACGGCAGGTCGTCGTGGATCAGGGCGATGCGGCTGGTATTGGCGCAGCGTTCGCGAATCCCCGTCCAGAGCTTGCGCAAAAAGGCGACTTCCTTTTCGATTGCCTCCTCGCCCACCCCTTCGGCGGCAGTGCGGGCGATGAACCCCCCCTCGATACCCTCGCGCTCGACCTGGCGCTGGAGGATCTCGCGCAGCCGGCGCCGCTCCTCCTCGTCCTCGATCTTTTGCGATACCCCTGTCGTTGCCACCTTCGGCATATAGACCAGATAACGGGAGGCGATGGAGATATTGGTGGTCAGGCGCGCGCCCTTGGTGCCGAGCGGGTCCTTGACCACTTGGACCACGATGAGATCGCCCTCGTGGACCAGCTCATAGATCTGGGCCCCGTTGGGGCCGCAGGCGGCATGGATATCCGAGGCGTGCAGAAAGGCAGCGCGTTCTAGCCCGATGTCCACGAATGCCGCCTGCATCCCCGGCAGGACGCGACAGACCCGCCCCTTGTAGATATTCCCGACCAGACCGCAACGCTCGGCGCGTTCGATGATGATCTCTTGCACCACCCCGTTTTCGATGACGGCCACCCGGGTCTCGGGCGGGGTGATATTGATCAGGACTTCTTCACTCACGACTCAGGTCCTAGCGGGATCGGGTTGGAGATGACATCTGAATTCAGCAAGGTGAGCCCCGCCTGTTGCAGCAAACGCCCGGTCTCATAGAGCGGCAGGCCCATGACCCCCGAATAACTGCCCTGGAGATCAGCTACAAACAAGGCGCCGAGCCCCTGAATGGCATAGCCCCCGGCCTTATCTCTGGGCTCGCCGCTTTGCCAATAGGCCCATTGTTCGTCTGGGGCGATCGCCCGCAGGCTCACCTGGCTGGTGCTGAGCGCATACCAGGTCTCCTGCAACCCGGCGAGTGCCACGCCGGTGAGCACGCGATGGGTATTCCCCGCCAACAGTCCCATCATGCGCTGGAAATCGGGCCAGTCGTGCGGCTTTCCTAGGATCTCAGTGCCGATGATTACAGCAGTATCTGCGCCCAAGACTGGACGCGGATCGCTAGGCTCGATGCGGGCGCGTCCAGCCTGGGCCTTAGCGAGCGCCAGACGCCGGACATAGTCCTCGGCCATTTCGCCGGGCCATTGGCCCTCATCGACCCTGGTCTCGATCGGCACGAAGCGTACTCCGATCTGGCGCAAGAGTTCAGCGCGCCGCGGCGAACGCGAGGCGAGATAGAGCTGAGGGGGGACATCAGTACACAAGGCAGCTCGTTCGGCGGTGTTCATCAGCGGTCGGATCAGTCGCGATGATAAGGATGGCCCTTCATCAGGCTCCAGGCACGATAGAACTGCTCGGCCAGGATAACCCGCACCAATTGATGCGGGAAGGTCAGGGCCGACAGCGACCAGACAGCGTTCGCCTGATTGAGACAGTCCGCCGCCAGGCCTTCTGCTCCTCCGACCAAGAAGGCGCGGTCGCGCCCATCGGCCAGCCACGCACGCATGCGTTCGGCCAGGGCCCGGGTACTCAAGGTCTGGCCATGCTCATCGAGAGCGATGAGCTCGGCCCCCTTAGGCACGGCCTTGAGCAACCGCCGCCCCTCCTCGGCGCGGACCTGGTCGGCGGGTAGGTTGCGCGACCGCTGAACCGGTTCGATCTCGATGAGATTGAGGGCGCACTCCAGCGGCAGGCGGCGCGCATAATCGCGGTAGCCCGCGGCGATCCAATCCGGCATACGTCGGCCAATACAGAGCAGATGGAGTTTCATGGTATGTCCGTTGGGATTCAGTGCGAACCCGGGCAGGGCCTGCCGCCATGCCCCCGACTGCGCCCTGGCCTACACCAGGGACCAGAGGCGATTTCCAAGCCAAAGGCGCCTGCGCTATGATCTCGTCCTCCGTGCGGCTCAGGGCCACATCCCTGCCTGCTTTCGTCCCCGCACTGCACCACATCTGAACGGAGAACACTCATGGGTGTCGCTGGCATCAGTCTCTGGCAGCTCCTGATCATCCTCTTGATCGTCGTCCTCTTGTTTGGCACCAAGCGCCTGAAAAACATCGGCTCGGATCTCGGCGAGGCCATCCGCGGTTTTCGCAATTCACTCGCCAATTCAGATAAGGATAAAGAAGAGGCCGGCAGTGCGTCACATCTCACCCAAGGCCCGGGTGCCTGCCCAGGCGACTCCCAGACACGTCCGGTCGATTCGACCACCCAGCGCGACCGCGCCTGATGGTCTAAGCCGAGACCGGATATCGCATGTTCGACATCGGGTTTCAGGAACTGCTTCTGGTAGCGGTGGTGGCGCTGGTAGTGGTCGGACCCGAGCGCCTGCCGCATTTAGCGCGGGTGGCAGGCAAATGGGTTGGGCGCGCGCGCCGCACCCTGATCGGCGTTCAACAAGAGATCGAACGCGAGCTCAAGGCCGAGGAACTCAAACGCATCCTGGACGAACAGGCCCAGCGCCGGCCTTTAGAGACCATCCTGGAGGAGACATCTGGAAAGATGGGCGGTCAAACGTCTGCGCACACCCCGCCCGCTGCCCCTGCACCGATCTCGGAGCGACAGCCGGCAGCCAGCGATCCAAGTGGAGGTCGTCAGGCCAACCGCGCTGCCAGCGGTCCTGGAGAACAGACCACGCGTCCATGACTGTCCGGTCCAACCTTCAGGGTCCGCCCGCTGCAGGCCGAATACCTGCGCGCGCCATGCCCGGCCCAGCTTAGGCGGGAGACCCGCCCCCTTACCCCGAGATGTCAAGACCCATACCGCGTCTCTTGCTCCCATTCTTGATCCTGGCAGTCGGGATCGGGGGGTCCATTGTGCTCAAGGCCACCCGCCCCCGTCCCCATCCGGTCCCTGCCCAAGAGCGGGTGTGGCGGGTGGCGGTCGTCTATCCCACCCCTGCTGCCTATCGCCCCGTCCTCAGCCTCTTCGGGCGCAGCGAGGCCCCCGACCGCATCCGTGCGACCGCACCCTTTGCCGGCAGGCTTTTAGAGGTGCGGGTACGCGACGGCGAGACGGTCGAGGCGGGGGCGATGCTGGCGCGTCTCGACCCCAAGGACATCGAACCTCGGGTCGCCAAGGCGCGTGCCGAGGTCGAACGCGAGCGCCTGCGCTTTGCCCATGATCGCGCAGCCCTTGAACAAGAGCGCGAGATCCTGCGCCTCGCCCAGCTCGCCCTGGAACGCGCCCAGTCGGTGCAGTCCAAACAGCTCGGCTCAGAGGCGAGCGTCGATACTGCCCGCGAGCAATACGCCCGTGCCCGCCTGGCGGTGACCTTACGCGAACAGGCGATCGCTGAGCATCCGGCGCGTTTGGAAATCCTCGAAGCGGCCCTCGCCGAGGCCGAGCGCGATCAAGAGCGCGCCCTGATTCGCTCCCCCTTCGCTGCGCGGATTGGCACGGTCGAGGCCGCCGCCGGCGATCAGCTCCAGCCCAATCAGCCGATCCTGACCCTGTATCCGCGCTCTGGGCTCTATGTGCGCGCCAAGATCCCCGGGGCCTATGCCGCCGAACTGCGGATAGCGCTGGCCCAAAACCAGCGTCTAGCGGCCCAGGGCGAATACGCCGGCTGGCCTTTCGTCGCCGTCTTGGAACGTTTAAGCGGTGAGGCCGATGCCCGCGGGGTCGATGCCTTACTGCAGGTTGCGCCCGGCATCGAGCTGCCGCTGGGCGCCTTCGTGACGCTTGCGCTCGAACGTCCCCCTGCCCCTGGGACCATCGCCCTGCCCTTGTCTGCCCTGCACGGCGCCGAACGGATCTTTGCCGTGCGCGACGGGCGCCTAAAGGCGCTCGACATCGAGCGGGTCGGTGAGCTCGCCGATGGCCGCGCCGTGCTGCGCGTCCCTGGGCTCGAGCCCGGGGAGGCGGTGATGGTCACCCATCTGCCGCATGCGATCGAGGCGCTCAAGGTCGAGGTCGTTGAGACGCTTGCCATGCCCGACTCATCGACAAACGCCGAAAGGACCCTGTCTCCTGCAGGCGCCCAGGCACCCCGCACGCCGAGCCCTGCCCAGGGCTCAGTCACACCGGCGCATGCCGATGAGTGGATTCAGGGTGGCGCCCGCATGCTGGGTTTGGCGCACGCCGGAACGACAAGACAGGTCTTTTCGATGCCCCAGGTGGCATGAACAGCGGTCTCATCGCCCTCTTCGTCCGCCACCGCCTGCTCGCCAATCTCCTGATGCTCGGGATCTGGCTCCTCGGCGCCTTGGCGCTTGTGCGCATGAACGTCCAATTCTTCCCGACCTTCGCCCTCGACATCATCGCCGTGCGTGTGGTCTGGAGCGGTGCCTCTGCCGAGGACGTCGAGAACGGGGTCATCATCCCCCTGGAGGAGCGGCTCAAGACCATCGATGGGCTGAAAAAACTCACCGCCACCGCTGCCCAGGGGATCGCGAGCATGACCCTGGAGCTCAAGGAGGGGACGGACCCTTTGCTGGCGCTCGATCAGGTGCGCCAGAGGGTAAACGAATTTCGTAACCTTCCAAAGGATGCCGAGACGCCGCAGATCTTTCGCGTCTCGCGCTATGAGCCGGTCGCGCGTCTCTTGGTCTCGGGTCCAGACCTTGAGACCCTGCGCCCTTGGGTCAGGCAATTTGAGCGCGAGCTTCTAGCGCATGGGATCGATCGGGTGGACATCTCGGGGCTGCCCGATGACCGGATCGCCATCCAGGTGCCCGCCGCGGCCCTCGAGACCCTGGGGCTTGCGCTCGACGGCATCGGCGAACAGGTGGGGCGACTCGCGCGCGACCTGCCGGCAGGGGTTGCGGGTGAGGCAGAGGGCGCGCGCGAGCTCCGTGGCCTCGAACAGCGGCGCGAGGCACTGGGCTTTCTGGATCTTCCCATCATCGCCGGCGACCGTACGCTGGTGCGTCTCGGGGATGTGGCGACCATCGTGCGCGAGGCCAGACCCACGAGCCTTGCCCTCTATTCGATCCCGGTGGGCCAAGACCCGATCCCCCTTGCCGACAAGCCCGTCACGGTTGAGCTCCTGCTTCAGCGCTCCGAGCAGGGCCATTCGCTGCGCGCGGCGCGGATCTTCGACGATTGGCTTGCGGCCACCCGACCCACCCTGCCGTCCTCGATCGACCTTCGCGTCTTCGACACCCAGTGGCAGGTGATCGCCGACCGCATCAATCTCTTGGCCAAGAATGGCATTCAAGGCCTGGTCCTGGTCCTGACCCTGTTGTTTATCTTCCTGCCTGGGCGGGTGGCCTTTTGGGTGGCGATGGGCATCCCCACCGCCTATCTGGCGGCCTTGGCGCTCCTCTGGGGGCTGGGGGGCAGCATCAACATGATGAGCCTCTTCGGGCTGCTCCTGACGCTCGGCATCATCGACGACGATGCCATCGTGGTTGGCGAATATGCCGAGATGCGCTTCAGCCAAGGGCTCGTCCCCGCCGAGGCGGCGATCCTGGGGGCGCAGCGGATGTTCTGGCCGATCATGGCCTCGGGCCTGACCACCATCGCCGCTTTCCTGCCCCTGATGCTGGTCGGCGGGGTCATGGGCAATATCCTACGCGACATCCCCTTCGTTGCAATCACCGTGCTCATCGCCTCCCTCCTCGAGGTCTTTCTGGTGATGCCCAATCACCTGCGCATGGCCTTCGAGCATCACCGGACGCTCAGCCTCCCGTGCTGGCGGGCGCGGGTCAATGACGCCCTTGACCGCTTCCGCGAGGGGGTCTATCGCCCGCTCTTGGTCTGGGCGCTCAGGTGGCGCGTTGTGACCTTAAGCCTCGTCCTCGCCCTGCTGCTCTTGGCCGTTGGCCTTCTGGTCGGCGGGCGGGTGCCCTTCGTCTTTTTTCCCACGCCCGAGTCGCAGCTCATCTTTGCCAATGTCACCCTGGTTGCTGGCACACCGCGCCAACAGACCGCGGACTTTCTCGCCGAGCTCGAGCGCTCACTGATCGAGACCGAACGTGCTCTCGGCGGTCACCTGATCGAATCGGCGGTCGCACGACTCGGGACTACGGTCATGGTCGAGGCGGGGGCTGCGCCCAGCGGCGATCAGCTCGCCTCGATCCTGGTCCAGCTCGTCCCCTCAGAAAAACGCAGTATCCGCAACGAGCGTTTCATCGCCACCTGGCGCGCCAAGACGCACCTGCCCCCGGGTCTCGAAAGCCTGGTGATCTCGGAGCAGCGCCCAGGGCCGCCGGGCCGGGACCTCACGGTACGTCTGGTCGGCGATGACCCCGAGCGCCTGAAGGCCGCAGCCCTGGGACTCGCCCAGAGCCTGGAGTCCGTCTCCGGGGTCTCGAACCTGGGCGATAACCTGCCTTTCGGTCGTGAGCAACTGATCTATCGCCTCACCCCCCAGGGCCTGGCCCTGGGCTTTACCACCGAGTCGCTCGGACGCCAGTTGCGTGCCGCCTTCGACGGGTATCTCGTGCAACTGGTGCAGGTCGGGCAGGACGAACTCGAGGTGCGGGTACTTCTGCCGCGCGCCGAACGCGAACGCCTAGCGACCCTGGAACGCCTGCTGGTGCGCGCCCCCGATGGGCGCTTCGTGCCTTTGAGCACCGTCGCCTTCTGGGAGACGAGACGCGGATTCGAGGCCCTGCGTCATGCCAACGGCCGGCTGGCGGTCGAGGTGTCGGGCGATATCGATCGCGCGCTCAATACCCCAGACAATGTCCGCGCTGCCCTAGAGCGCGACCTCTTGCCCGAGCTCGTCGCCCGCTATGGGATCGAATACAGCTTCGAGGGACGCGCCGCCGACCAGCGCGAGACCTTGGGCGACATGCGGCTTGGGGTGCTCCTGGGGCTGGCGCTGATCTATATGATCCTGGCCGCAGTCTTCGGGAGCTGGGGCTGGCCGCTGGTGGTGATGACTGCCATCCCCTTCGGTCTGGTCGGTGCGCTCGTCGGTCACTGGCTGCTGGGACTGGACCTCACCATCCTCTCGCTCTTCGGGCTCTTTGGTCTCTCGGGGATCGTGGTCAACAATGCGATCATCCTGGTCAGCCTCTATCAGGAGCTTCGCGAATCTGGGATGCCGGTCGAAGAGGCCTTGGTGGAGGCCGCGGTCTCTCGGCTGCGCGCCATGTTGTTAACCTCGGTGACCACGGTCGTGGGACTCGGGCCGCTGATCTTCGAGAAGAGCCTCCAGGCGCAGTTCCTGATCCCCATGGCCGTCTCACTCGCCTTCGGTGTCGGCTTTGCCACCGTCTTGGTCTTGATCTTTACCCCCGCCCTCTTGTCGCTGCATGAGGATCTCCAGGCGCGGCTGCGGCGGTGGGTGTAGGGGGGAGAACGCCCATGCCCAACCGGTTGGGCGGGGGCAACCTGGCAGTTGTCCAGCCTACACCCCCCCATCATGCTCTCGTTCGCCGAGCCAACGGTCGATCAGGGGTGTGACGAATTCTGGGTAGCGATCCAGGAGCACATCGGCGGCGCGTTGGGCGGGGGCAACCAGGGGTTGGTCGCGCAAGGGCTGGGCAATACGCAGTTGCAGGACACCGCTCTGGCGTGTCCCCAAGACCTCGCCGGCGCCGCGCATGGCAAGATCCCGTTCGGCGATGGCAAAGCCGTCGGTGAGGTTGCGGATGATCGCCAGGCGCTCGCGCGCGATCTCGGATAAGGGCGGGTGATAGAGAAGCAGGCAATAGCTCTCGACCGCGCCGCGTCCGACCCGACCACGCAGTTGATGGAGCTGGGCAAGCCCCAGGCGCTCGGGGTTTTCGATGATCATCAGGCTTGCATTGGGGATATCGACCCCGACCTCGATCACCGTGGTCGCCACCAAGAGATCCAGCCGCCCGGCGGCAAACTCGCCCATCACCGCATCGCGCTCCTGGGCCTTGAGCCTGCCGTGCACCAGACCCGCTCGCACGCCTTGCAGACGCGCCTGGAGTTCGCGCGCCGTCTCCTCGGCGGCTTGACACTCCAGGACCTCGGACTCCTCGATCAGGGTGCAAACCCAATAGGCCTGGCGCCCTGAGAGACAGGCAAGCCGCACCCGCTCGATGACCTCGTCGCGTCGGGTATCCGGGACGGCGCGGGTGATGACCGGTGTGCGGCCTGGAGGCCGTTCGTCGATCACCGACAGGTCCAGATCCGCATAGAGTGTCATGGCAAGCGAGCGTGGGATCGGGGTCGCGGTCATGATGAGCTGATGGGGATGCAGGCCCTGGGTGCGTCCCTTCTCGCGCAGCTTGAGCCGCTGATGAACCCCGAAGCGGTGCTGTTCGTCGATAATGATGAGCCCAAGCCCGCGAAAGACGACGTCCTCCTGGATCAGGGCGTGGGTACCGACGACGATCTGGGCCTCGCCCGAGGCGATGGCCTGTCGTCGGGCTTCGCGCTCGCGCCCCTTGTGGCGTCCAGCGAGCAACACAGGCGCTATCCCCAAGGGTGCCAGCCATTGACTGAGATTGCGCTGATGCTGTTCGGCGAGTAGCTCGGTCGGTGCCATGAGCGCCGCCTGATGGCCAGATTCGACCACTTGCAAGGCAGCCAGCGCAGCCAAGATGGTCTTGCCCGAGCCCACATCGCCTTGCAACAAGCGGCGCATCGGGCGAGGTTGTTTGAGATCGGCGCTGATCTCGGCGATGACGCGCTCCTGGGCCGCGGTCAATTGGAAGGGGAGGCTTGCGCGCAGGCCACCGACCAGGCGGCCATCGCCTACCAAAACAGGTGCAGCCAGGGTGTGGGCAGCGCGGCGCAGCCGGCGTAGGCTGGCTTGCTGGGCGACCAGCTCTTCAAAGGCAAGCCGCCTGATCGCCGGATGCCGACCCTCGGCCAGCTCGGCGAGTGGCGTGCCTAGGGAGGGGCGATGGATGAATTTCAGGGCATCGTTGAGCCCGGGCAGACCCAGAGGCGCCAAGACCTCGGGCGGCAAGAGCTCAGCAAGCGGCCATCTCTCCAAGAGGACGAGGGCCTGCTCGGTCAACGCCCACCACTGGCGTTGGGATAGGCCCTCGGTCGAGGGATAGACGGGGGTGAGATGCGCGCTCAAAGGGGAGGGATCGCCGCGCTGGAAGCGATATTCGGGATGGATCATCTCGAGCGACTGCGGCCCTTGGCGCACCTCACCATAACAATAGAGCCGCTCGCCGGGGCGGAAGGCGGCTGCCTGTTGTGCCGAAAAGTGGAAAAACCGCAGCAACAGCCCCTGGCCGAAGGCCATCTCGCCGGTTGGCAGATCGACCGGACCCAGCCAAACCTTGAGCGAGCGCCTGCGCCCAGCGCTGATCCCAGCATCTAAGACCTGACCCTCGACCCAGGTCTCGATCCCCGGGCACAGTGCGGCCAAGGGGGAGAGCCGACTGCGGTCCTGATAGCGCAGCGGCAGATGAAACAAGAGGTCCTGGACCGTGCGGATGCCGAGGCGCAGCAGGCGCTCGGCGACCCTGGGTCCGGCCCCTTTGAGTGAGTTGACCGGGCGTTGATCTAAGGGGCTATCGATGGCTGACACATAGACACTTGGTCATTCCGGCAAAGGCCGACATCCTGCCTCGTGGGGAGCGCGCTCTGCACCCTGCTTGGACTTAAGAAGGTATGCATTGTTCATCCTACGCCCCGATCTGCTTGGCCCGCCGTGCCCGAATCGCCTGGGCGAGCTGATGGACGGCCATTGCATAATAGACGCTGCGGTTATAACGGGTGATGACCCGGAAGTTTTCAAACCCCAGCCAGTATTCATTCCCGCCTTCGGCATCGAGCCGAAGCAGATTAACCGGCTCGCTAGACCTCACCGGACGCGCTGGGACAATGCCCGCCTGGGCGAGCGCAGCGAGGCTGTGGCGGCTATCTAGACCGCTCTCCAAGGCGCGGGCACGGGTCAGCGACTGCACCTCTGCCGGCACTGCGACCACCCCACTCCGCCGCCAGCCGTTTTGCGCAAAATAATGGGCCACACTGCCGATGGCATCGATCGGGTCCCAGAGGTTGCGATGCCCATCGCCGTTGAAATCGACTGCGTAGCGCCTGAAGCTCGATGGCATGAACTGACCCAGGCCCATCGCCCCGGCGAACGAACCGCGCGGGGCATAGGGGTCGAGCCCCTCTTCCCGCACCATGAGGAGATAGTGTTCGAGCTCTTGGCTGAAATAGTCGGCCCGGCGGGGATAGGCAAATGCCAGGGTGGCGAGTGCATCGATGATGCGGGTCTTGCCCAGGACCTGACCATAGCGGGTCTCGACCCCGATGATGGCGAGGATATATTCCGCCGGTACCCCGTAGCGCGACTCGGCGCGGGCAAGGGCCCCTGCATGGCGTTCCCCAAAGTCGGCACCGGCAGCGATCACCGTCTCATTGACAAACTTGGCACGATAGCGGGTCCAGGCACCGCTCGCTCCAAGGGTGCGCGGGGCCTGGCGGTCCATGAGCTCGATGACCGAGGGCTGATAGCGGGCGCCGGCGAGGATCGCTCGGGTCTGCTCGGGGGTAAATCCGTGGCGGCGCATGCGTTCGACAAAGGGCGCAAACCCAGGGGAGCGGGTCAGGTCGCTGACACTCGAACTGCCAGGACTTGCGGGTGGCGGGGGCTTCGGCGGCTCGCGCTGCGGGGCGCTGCTGCAACCGGCGAGCGCCGAAAGCAACAGTAGGGTACGCACTGCGTACCCTACGGGGATGCCCTTCAGTGCTAGAGGGTGCGCGATACACACCCTACGCCCGAGTGCGGGCCGAAGACCCCAGCCAGACATCACCTGACCCCGGCTCATTCTAAGGCCAGCACGGCATCCATCTCTATCCGTGCCCCGCGCGGCAGGGCCGCCACCCCAACCGCTGCCCGTGCCGGATAGGGCTCCTGGAAATAATCGGCCATGATCTGATTGACCAGGGCGAAATCGTTGAGATCAAGCAA
Organism: Caldichromatium japonicum; assembly: GCF_011290485.1. GTDB lineage: Bacteria > Pseudomonadota > Gammaproteobacteria > Chromatiales > Chromatiaceae > Thermochromatium > Thermochromatium japonicum. The sequence continues at coordinate 2,587,969 of NZ_CP048029.1, forward strand.
AAACACATTAAGCTTGACAATGTCCTTGAGGTCCCCCCCCGCCGCCTGCGCCACAGCGCGCAGGTTCTCAAAGACCCTTTTGATCTGGGCAGCCATGTCGCCCTCGATCAGCTCCATGGTCTCGGGGACCAGGGGGATCTGACCCGAGAGATAGACGGTATTGCCGATGCGCACGGCCTGCGAATAGGTACCGATGGCGCGCGGTGCCCGGTCGGTGCAGATGATCTGTTTCATGACTGAAATCGCGCTGATCGCCCTCAAAGGGCGTTATAATCGCAGCTACATCACCCCTGGATCAACCCAGATGTCCGCATTGTATCAAGCTAATCTGTCGGGATTTGAACTCATCGGGCGCGGCAAGGTCCGCGATCTCTATCGGATCGACGATGAGCATCTGCTCTTTGTCACCACCGATCGCCTGTCCGCCTTCGATGTGATCTTGCCCCAGCCCATCCCCGGCAAGGGGGAGGTCTTGGCGCGTCTGTCGCGCTTCTGGTTTGGGCGCACCCAGGACCTCGTGCCCAATCATCTCGTCCAGGTCCCAGTGGCGGCGGTCGTCCAAGACCCGGAGCTTATAGCCGAGCTCGGCGATCGCGCCCTGGTGGTCAAGCGCCTCACACCCCTGCCAGTGGAGGCGATCGTCCGCGGCTATCTGATCGGTTCGGGCTGGAAGGACTATCAGGCGACAGGTGCAGTCTGCGGGATCGCCTTGCCCGAGGGCCTACGGCTTGCTGAGAGGCTCCCCGAGCCGATCTTCACCCCTTCGACCAAGGCGGCGGTGGGTGCCCACGACGAAAACATCCCCTTCGCCGAGGTGGTGAGGCTTTTAGGGTCTGAGCTTGCAGCCGAGGTGCGCGACCTGAGCCTGGCGATCTATCGGCGTTGCGCCGACTATGCCCGCGAGCGGGGGATCATCATCGCGGATACCAAGTTCGAATTTGGGCTGGATGAGTCAGGGCGGCTGCACCTCATCGACGAGGTGCTGACCCCAGACTCTTCGCGTTTTTGGCCTACGGATCAATATCAGATCGGGATCAGCCCGCCGAGCTTCGACAAACAGTTCGTGCGCGATTATCTCGAGTCCATCGGCTGGGACAAGCGCCCGCCTGCGCCCGTACTTCCCGATGAGATCATCGCCCGCACCGCTGCCAAATATCGCGAGGCCGAGCAGCGGCTGACGATCAAAATCTAAGCCTATAGGGTACGCACTGCGTCCCCTACTACACACCTTCATTCTGTGATGTACCGTCTGCAATCCCTTTATCACGACCTGCGCGTCGATCCTGTCAAGACCCTGGGCCGCGCCTTACAGTCGCTCGATTGGTCCTGGACCAGACCTTATCAAACCTGGCTGCCGCAGGTGAGGGGGCGGGATCTACGCGCCGATCTCATCGCCGGATTGACGGGGGCGATCGTCGTCCTGCCTCAGGGCGTGGCCTTTGCCACCATCGCCGGCATGCCGCCCGAATACGGGCTTTATGCCGGCATGATCCCGGCGATCATCGCTGCCTGGTTCGGCTCGTCGCGCCATCTGGTCTCGGGCCCCACCACAGCCGCATCTGTAGTGCTCTTTTCGGCGCTCTCACTGCTCGCTGTCCCCGGCAGCCCGGACTATGTGACCCTTGCCCTGACCCTGACCTTTATGGTCGGAGTGATCGAGCTTGCCCTAGGCCTGGCGCGGATGGGGGCACTCGTCAATTTCATCTCGCACTCGGTGGTGGTGGGATTCACCGCTGCTGCCGCGGTCCTGATCGCCGCCAAACAGCTCAAGCACTTCTTCGGGATCGAGATGGATGCGAGCGGACACCTCCATGAGCTCCTCTGGCGGTTTACCCTCCATCTACCCGGGCTCAATCCGGCGGCTACCCTGGTGGGTTTGATCACCCTCGGGATCGGGATCGCCTGCCGGCGCTGGCTGCCGCAGGTCCCTTATATGATCGTCGCCATCCTCGGCGGCAGCCTCGCCGCCTTCTGGCTCAACAACTGGCTGGGTCCGGAAACGACGCGGATCGCGTCCGTCGGCGCCCTGCCCGCCCAGTTCCCGCCGCTTTCTGCGCCTTCCTTGAGCCTGGATCACATCCGCGAGCTGGCGCCTGCGGCCCTGGCGGTCACCCTGTTTGCCCTGACCGAGGCGGTCTCGATCGCCCGTGCGCTCGCCGCACGCGGGGGCTACCGGATCGACGGCAATCAGGAGTTCATCGCCCAGGGGCTGTCCAATATCGCGGGGTCGTTCTTTTCGGCCTATGTCGCCACCGGCTCGTTCAACCGCAGCGGGGTCAACTATGAAGCAGGGGCGCGCACGCCCCTGGCCGCGATCTTCGCCGCCCTGTTTCTCATGGTGGTCGTGCTCTTGGTCGCCCCCTATGCGGGCTATCTCCCCAAGGCGGCCATGGCGGGGGTTTTGTTTTTGGTTGCCTGGGGACTGATCGATCGCGATGAGATCCGCCACATCCTGCATTCATCCAGGCGTGAGACCGCGGTCTTGGCGGTGACCTTTTTCTCGGCGCTGTTTCTGGACCTTGAGTTTGCGATCTTCGCCGGCGTATTGTTGTCCTTGGTGCTCTATCTCGAACGCACCTCGAAGCCGCGCATCGTCACCCTCGCCCCCGACCCCCGTCTGCCCCAACACGCCTTCTCCAGCGACCCCGAGCTTGCGCAATGCCCGCAGCTTCGCTTCGTGCGCATCGACGGCTCGCTGTTTTTCGGGTCTGTGGCCCATGTCGAGCAGTATTTCGACTGGCTGCGCACGACCTACCCCGAACAGAGACACATCGCCCTGATCGCCAATGGCATCAATTTCGTCGATCTCCAGGGCGGTCAGACCTTAGCCGCCGAGGCCGAACGCCGGCGGGCAGCAGGTGGAGGGATCTATCTCATCAATGTCAAACAGGGACTGTGGGAGTCGCTCGATCAGTTCGGCTATCTGGAGGACGACGCGCTGCGCAATGTCTTTCAATCCAAGACCGCGGCGATCCGCGCCATCTATCAAAAGCTCGACAAGGGGGTCTGCAAGACCTGCGAGCGGCGGATCTTTCTGGAGTGCAACGAGGGGGCCCATGCCCCTCTCCACCCGCCTGCAGATCCCTAGATGAAGGCGATGATCCTAGCCGCCGGGCGCGGCGAGCGCATGCGCCCCTTGACCGATCACACCCCTAAGCCGCTGCTCCAGGCCGGCGGTAAGCCCTTGATCCAATATCATCTGGAGCGCCTCGCTCAGGCAGGGATCCGGGAGATCGTGATCAATCACGCCCATCTCGGCTGGATGATCGAGTCGGCGCTGGGGGATGGGGCGCGTTTCGGGATTAGAATCCGCTATTCGCCGGAATCGTCGGCACTGGAGACCGGGGGCGGGATCTTCAATGCGCTCCCTTGGCTGGGGCCTGGGCCATTTTTGGTGATCAACGGCGACATCTGGTGTGACCTGGATCTTTCAACCCTAAGCATCGGCCCAGCGGAGCTTGCCCATCTGGTCTTGGTCGATAACTCGGCGCATCACCCGCAGGGCGACTTCGCCCTGAACGACGGGCGGGTGTCCAATGCCGGGGACCCCAGGCTCACCTTCAGCGGCATCGGGGTCTATCGGCCCGAGCTCTTTTTCGGCTGCACCCCCGGCGCCTTTCCGCTCGCCCCCTTGCTCAGACGGGCAGCGGATCAAGGCAAGGTCAGCGGGCGGCATCATGGGGGGCTGTGGTTTGACATCGGCACGCCCGAGCGCTTGTTCGCCCTAGAACGGCTCTTACAGACAGCGACTGCGCCTGGATAGGGCACGCGCTATGCACCCTGCAGGACTAAAGCACCCCCCGGGCCTGCTGCTCGGCCTGATAGGAAGGACGCACCAGTGGACCGCTGGCCACACTCACGAACCCCATCCCCTCAGCGATCCGGCGAAGCTCGGTGAACTCATTCGGCGACCAATAGCGCTGAACCGGCAGATGTGCGGGCGATGGCTGTAGATACTGCCCGAGCGTCAGCATGATGCAACCATACGCGCGCAGATCCTGCATCACGACGATCAGCTCGTCCCAGGTCTCGCCTAGCCCGAGCATGAGCCCGGACTTGGTCGGGATATCGGGATGGTGTTCTTGGAGGATCGCAAGCAGGCGCAACGAGCCCAGATAATCGGCGCCCGGGCGCGCTACGGGATACAGGCGCGGGACGGTCTCAAGGTTGTGATTGAAGACATCGGGCAGGGCATCGCCGGTCAATTCTTGGAGGGCGACTGTCTCCCGCCTGCGAAAGTCGGGGACCAGACACTCGATCCTCACCCCCGGCGTGCGTCTGCGAATGGCGCGTACACAGGCGGCAAACTGAGCTGCCCCGCCGTCACGCAGGTCATCGCGGTTGACCGAGGTGAGAACGACATAGCGCAGACCCAAGTGGGCGACGGCTTCGGCGATGCAGTCGGGTTCTTGGGGGTCTGGAGGTGCAGGGCGCCCGTGGGCGACGTCGCAAAAGGGGCAGCGGCGGGTACAGCGGTCGCCCAGGATCATGAAGGTCGCGGTGCCCTGGTGAAAGCACTCGCCGAGGTTGGGGCACTGGGCCTCTTCGCAGACGGTAGTAAGCCCCTGGGCGCGCAGCAGCGACTTGATCCGGACTATATTGGGGCCAAGGGCAGCGCGTGCACGGATCCATGCCGGTTTGGGCAGGACCTCCCCTCGCTGCTCGGCCGATCGCTGGCTGAAACCCCCGGGCCTTTTGAGAACCGGCCCCACCTTGTCTTGACCGCGCTGATGGGTATCCGGATGGGCGCGCGATGGCGCCTGTAAACGTTCAGACATCGAATCGCTCTCTTTGCCAGTGGCCTTATCTACCCCCAGTAGGGTATGCATGGCGTACCGCTACGCCAGGTGAGGGCCTTTTCTATCCAAACCTGGGTATGCATGGCACCCCTACAGCACCCGTTCGACGAGCAGCCTAAACCAGGGGGTGAACCAATCGGGATGGAGCCCGACTGCTCGCCGGACCCTGGGGACCGCAAGCCAGCGCCAGGCGCCGATCTCGACAGGATCTGGACGCGGGGAAACGGTGCAGCGCCCATGAAAGACATGCAGATATTCATGCTCGATCAGACCGCTCGCCGGGTCCTCGGTGCGATAGACGAACTCGATCTGCTCGTTCAGTTCTGCCCGGATGCCGAACTCTTCATGAAGCCTGCGCCTGGCTGCGGCCTCGATCGGTTCATCGGGGCGAGGGTGACCGCAACAGGTATTCGACCACAGACAACCGAAGTGATATTTGACCCTTGCGCGCTGTTGTAACAAGAGCTCATCGTGTTGATTGAAGATCAGGATCGAGAAGGCACGATGTAATTGTCCCAGCCGATGAGCTTCGAGCTTACCAGCGATGCTAAGCGGCCGATCCTGTTCATCGACCAAGATCACCTGTTCCAGGGCATCACGCTGAGCGGCGCGCGCCTGTTCTGCCACCGACACCGGGGGCAAGATCTCGGCGCTCACTTCTTGCCTCCGCGAGGCTGTGGCTCGTTTTCGGACCGCTGTCTATTCTGCTTGCCGAAGGCGACGAGGGCCGCGGCGAGATCAGGATGATCTTTGGCATATTCGTCCAGAGTCTTGCTGGAGGCGATCGCCTCCCAGGCCTGGCGGATGCTTGCAGCCCCTGCGCGCGGGCCCTGGGGATGGCCGAAGACCCCTCGCCCGGGCACAAAGCCGAAATCGACCGTCTTGAGCCTCTCATACACCAGCGGCAGGGTCCCTGCCCAGTCGCTTCCCCCAGGGACCGGCAGGCTTGGCTTGATCGGGCCCATGGGCTCGAGACAGGCCTGCACACAGGCCATAACCTCCTCATCGGTCATGTGCATGCGCTCGCCAAAGCCGGGCATGATGATGATGTCATAGCCCGCCAATCGCTGGAGCTTGGTGATCACCCGGCTATGCACGCCGAAATGGGGCAGGCGGCTGAAGGCGGCGATGAAAGGGAAATGGGCGACCAAGGGGACCTCGGCGTGTTTGCGCAGCATACGCACGGCGCTTAAACCCACCGGCATGGTATTGACCAAGAGTGCATTGGCACCGCGGGAGACGGCTAAGTCATGGAGCTCGCTCAGCCGATCTACCTCATCGGTGATATTGGCCATATAGATCTTGGGCCGCCCGGTTGCCTCCTCAGCGCGTCTGCGCGCCTCGCCCAAGAGCTCAGCGCGTCGCGCGAGCGAACACCAGGGGGTATCTGCAAGCATCTCGTCGTCCTTAGCGATGTCCAAGCCCCCCAGCCAGCCCTCATAGCCGAGAGCAGTGAAGGCATCAGGCGGCAGCCCGATGTTGGGCTTGATGACCCCAAAAAAGATCGGGCGATCATAGGCCTTGAGGCGTGCGCGCAGTCCTTCAACCCCAAACTGCGGACCTTGGAAATGCGCGAGATAGGACTCAGGGAAGGTGATGTCGAGGAGCTTGACGACCGGAATACCGGGAGCAAAAAAGGTCCCCTCCCCACAGATGGCGCTCAGGAGATTGGGCAAACGCGGGCCGAAGTTGGCATGCGGCTGGGCAATGCGCACCCGGCAGGCGCTGATCGGGCCTTTTGTCGCCTGGCTCAACCCATAGCTGAAGGCCGGCAGTTCAGCGATGACCTCAAGCGTGATCACCCGCGCCCCGAACCTCGGGCGCAGGTCTTCGTCATGGCCTACCCGCCGCCATTGGGCAGTCGATTGCTCGGCGCAGAAATGGGCAGCAGCGAGTTTGGGATCGCCGCTACACTCGATGTAGTAATCCAGGAATAGGTAGGCCTCGCGATCGAGCTCTGACTTATCGGCAAAAAAGCCCGCCCAGTCAAATGAATCCATCGCTCCTTCCGCGTCTTCGCCTATTTGAACCTATTTGAATGCGTTTAGCGATTATCCGGCAAAGGATCAGGGGATGCCAGCGATCTGGATGTGGACGCGCCGCTCGAGGCGAGGCCCATCGAGTTCGATCAGAAAGACCGACTGCCAATCTCCAAGCAACAACCGGCCATTCTCGATGAGGAGGGTCTCGGAGCTGTTCATGAACAGGCCAATCAGATGGGAGTGTGTATTGGGCCGCTCATCGAGCGGATTGCGATCATGCCGATAGCCCTGGCCCGGCGGGGCGATCCGCTGCAAGAAATCGAGCATATCGAGCTGAAGCTCAAGTTCGCGCTCGTTGATCGCGATGAAGGCCGTGGTATGCGCCGAGGCGATGTGCATCCAGCCCTGACGCAAGGGATGGTGAGACATGAGATCCTTGATCTCGGCCGAGAGGTCGATGATCTCGATCGGTGAATGGGTGGTGATGTGAAGCTGCTCGTAGTGAAAACGCATGGAACAGGAGAAAAAAAGGCGGGGAGATCCCGCCCAAGTGGAATGATGGATGTGATGCACCAGTCAGCAACCTTCGCCCCAGCATGAGCAATCCTTCAACCTACACACTCATCCCTCAGAGCATCCCTGCTCTTTGGGGTCGCTGTTAAAGCTGCTGAGGTGAGGGGACAGATGCTGCCTCAGCGTTTGGGGCAGACTGTTCGGCCGGTGGTGCTGGCTCAGCCGCAGGCGCCTGCTCAGCGGGGGCAGCAGCCTCTTCCACCGGCGCGGCAGAGGCCTCCGCTACTGGGGTTTCGGTTGCTGGGGTTTCGGCCGCGGGGACAGCTTCGGCAGGGGCCGGGGTCTCGGTCGCTGTCGCCACAGGCTTGGCAGCAGCCGTTTTATGGAGCGCTGGGTAATCCTTCGCCATCTGCGCGCCATAGAGCGGCTTGAAGGCGCCCTGATGACAGGTCATGCAGTTCACCCGCAGCGGATCGCCATAGGGCCCTTTGCGCGAGGCCGGCAGGATGTCGTTGAGCGGCCAGATATAGTTCTGATTGATGTCGCGGACATGGCGGATCGCATACCAGGCCGTGGTGCGCTTCGGCGTGCTCTGCTTCCAATCGGCGAAGTGACGGCTGTTGTGGCAATAGGTGCAGTTGACACCTAGGGCATCCGACATGCTCATCATCAGCCCATAAGTCCACTCTGCCTGCTTCAGGGATGCCTGATTTCCTGCCGGCAGGGCAGTTGTCCCCGTCACCCGGATCTCATTGGCCTGATCCAGGAAGGGTGTATATGGATCATAAGGCAATGAGGCATAGGCAACGCTCTTCGCACCATAGTTCTGGCCCGCAGGCTTGAACCCAGAGGCATGCTTGGGACCAGGATCCGTGACCCAGGCGTACTTGGGCACCGGATTGCCGCGATGGCAGGTATAGCAGGTCACACCCGTCTGGGCGACATGTGCTTGCCAGTCGGTATTGGTATCCCGTACCAGCTCGAACATCCGCCGCGACACCTTCTTGGTGTAGATGTCATCAGACGCCCAATTACCCGGCACATGGCAGTAGTTGCAGCCCTCTTTCGGGGACACCCAGGTGGTGACTGCAACCATGGTCCGGGTGAACTCGGCGACGGTGAGATCCTTGAGTACCTGGACGTTCTGATAGACCTCGCTGACCTTGGGGCCACCTTCGGCCGCCGGTGGCAGGGACTCAACCGGCTTATTCGCCTCCATCTTGGCCTTCAGGATCCGCGGATTGTCCACCGTACCCATCTGCACGCCGCGATAGCCGATTTGACTAGTTTGTGGTGGGGGGCGCTCGCATCCAAGCAAGACTACCGATGCAATCACCGCAACGACGGGTAGCGCAACTCGTTTTTCAATCTTCATTGTGACAGTCCCCCTGTCATGGCGTATGGATCCTGAGCGGTGACGACCTCAGGATATGGCGGGACCATGCCATGCTTAATCGCCCAGAGATACCAATTCTCGACCACCGTACCAGTCAATAGGATACCGATACCTGCAGTGATCACGGTCAAGACCGCAAACCACCAAGCCCAGCGATGGATGGATTCCATGGTCGCGTTAAAGCCCATGGTCCAGCGCCAGAACAGGGCCGCGCGCTCGGCAGCCGTACCGCGATGGGTGATCTGGTCGATCTCGCGGTCACCCCCAAACCGGCTCACTGCCAAGATGGTCCCGCCATGCATGGCAAAGAGCAGGGCCGAACCATAGAGGAAGGCGATCGAGAGCATATGGAAGGGGTTGTAATACAGGTTGCCATAGCGGATCGAGAAAGTGGCTGTCCAGTCGAGATGCGGGAAGATGCCGAAAGGCACCGCCTCGGCCCAGCTCCCCATCATCACTGGCCGGATAAAGCCCAGGACCAGATAGAAAAAGATCGCTGCGGCAAAGGCCCATGACAGATGCGTACCCATCCTCAGAGCTTTCGCACGATTATAGGTCCGCACCCACCACAACAGGATCGAGAGGGTCAAGAACAGCCCCGCAATCAGCCACCAGCCTCCCTCCGCCAGCGGCGGGATACTGAGGCCATACTGCGGCGCTGGCGGCTCAAGAGCCAACCAGAAGAAATGCTTGACGAACTCGATGACGTTCCAGTTCACCGAAGCCAGCATGTTGAGCCCGATGATAAAGATCGCCACCAAACCGAAAACGATTGACAGAGTGCCGGCGAAGCCGAGATAGAGTGGACCGATCTGGGCATCACCAATCTTGCCCAACCAGTACCAGAAGATAGGCTTACCGATGCGCGGCAGACTGCCTTTGGGGAGAGGCACCCCCGGGTAAGCCGGCGCACGTAACTGGATCGCCGTAAAGATGTTTTGATATTCGGCCATCGCGTGTCTCCTTTATTTCCAGATCGGCAGCTCGAGCCACCAGTTCCACCACTCTGGCCAGCCGCGGGTCCAGAAGGGGCCGCTGATCAGGATGCAGACCGCGCTCCAGAAAACGGCGCTCAGCGATAGGAACAGACCCAAACGATGGATGGCAAGCGCACCGATCGAATACCCCACCAGATCGCGGAAGAAGGTATTTTCATGCTCGCTCGTCTTGACCGTTTCGCCCTCTCCCGGATTCATCACCGACAAGATCAGCGAACCGTGCATCGACAATGCCAGGCAGTTGGTAAAGAAAAAGGCGATGGCGAGCATGTGGGCGGGGTTGTAGTGGAAATGCAGATACTGATACCCTACATTCGACACCCAATCGAGATGGCTCAGGATGCCATAAGGGAAACCATGACCCCAGGCGCCCAACAGGACCGGACGCACCACCACGAGCACGATGTAAGCGCCGATCGCGAACGAGAAGGCAAAGGGGACATGATAGCCGATGCCGAGCTTACGGCAGATCTCAACCTCCCTCAGCGCCCAGGAGACAAAGGCGCCGATCGCGCACATGGTGATGATCTGCCATAGCCCACCTTCTTTGAGCGGGGCCATGCCTAGCCCGTAGCTCAGATCCGGAGGGGCAATGCTGATCTGCCAAAGGTTATAGCTTTGCAGTTCAGGTGTAGGGCCGAGGGTCGCACCCCACACGATCAATAATGTACCTAGGGACGCGAAGATAAAGGTGGTGACCCCAAAGAAGCCGACATAGAACGGCCCCACCCAGAAGTCAAATAGATCCCCCCCTATCAGCGTCCCGCCGCGAACGCGGTATTTTTTCTCAAAACTGAGCATGGCCATGGTGAATGATCCTCTGCTGGAGAGGCAGCCGAAGGGGCCACCCCCTCTGGCACTGCTGGTGCTGGTGGCGAACGGGGTTTAGCAAATAGACCCACCGTTCGCCACCCCCTCACGAAGACGCAATCAGCGCTGAGGAACAGCGGCCGTTACTGACCGAACTTCTTGGCGTTGATCTGGGCGCCAACCTTCTGATAGCTGACCGGAATGCCATCATCCAGCCAGTTGAGGTCGGTGCTCAGCACGATCATATGGATCAGCAGACCCAGGACAGTCAGGAAGCTAAAGAGGGCGACCAGGGTGCGACGCGGATCGAGCAGCAGCCAGATCTTCCACAGATTGGGGGACATATCGGTTTCTCCTCTCAAAAATGGATAAAGGGTCTTGAGCTGGCCTTAACCACCAACAAGTGGGTAAGGATCAGAGCCAGGGACGATACAGCCAAGCCAAGAGGTGGGCGACGACCACGATCCCAAAGAAGGCACCCATCGTCTGCACAAAGATGCCATGGAACTCTTGGGCTTCCTGCTCAGTCAGACCGGTCAAGCTCTTCTGTTCAGCCATTGCGTAATCCTCCGTATCTGGAGAGTTAACCTTAGGTTGCACCGCCATCAAACCCCGGCGGCTAGGGTGCCGTGAACCTCAATCAACACACGGCCGAGTCCTGAGTCCGAGCGAAATAGAACCGCTCAATCGGGCTCTATTCTGGACCATGATCTCAGCTCATCCAGCCTTGCCTAACCAAAGCGATACCTCGCTGGGGGGTTGAAGGGACTCGTTCCGCTTCAACAAGGCTGGACTCGGGATGTCAGTCTAGCTTGACTGACGAAAATGTCAATCTACATTTACATTTGATTTATAGGGCTGTGACCGCGGTCAATACCGCCCCATCGAGCAGGGGACGTGGTAACCAGGCAGACCCTGCGGCCAAGCACACGGCAAGGGGTCCAGGCATGAAGCCTGGAGGCTTAAGGCCCTATATGATTGGCCCGGGCCCGGGTGGCAGGTCGGGGATTAAGGTGTCAATCACCCCTGACTGAAGTCAGGGGGATTATGCGCCGGTGGTTCTATAAATCGCTTATAGCGTCCGGCTCGCTTCAACTCGCATAGAGGTCACCCGTTCCTCACCTGCGGCACGTGCCGCGCGCTCAATCGCATCGCGCAGGCGCTTGGCCGCCGAGATCCGCAGGAGAACCGGTTGGGACTCGATGATCGCTTCAAAGCGCTGGCGAGCGTCATCGTCCCAGGGCAGCTCGCGATGCAGGCGCGAGGGTGTCGGATCGACCTGATCGAGGTCGGTCCCCAGGGGCAGGATGTGAAAGAGAGCATCGAAGAGTGCGTTACAGACCTCCTGCACCAGATAGGTCGCACCGGCATAGCCCATGAAAGGTGTCCCGGTGTGCCGGCGAATCACCGTCCCCGGGAAGGAGGCCGGGATATAGGTTGCACGTGCGCCCTTCTCGGCCAGGTACATGCGCTCGTTGTAGCTTCCAAAGAGGACCAGGGGCGGTCTTTCATGGATAGCTGCGCGGATGGCCTCGTTGTCGATCTTGATACCCGGGCGGCGGCTGAAGGCAAAGTGGCAGGGCATCCCCAGCTCGTCCTCGAGATAATGCCTAACCCCCCGCATATAGGTCTCGCCGGCGACGATGCCAAAGCTGGCAGTGCCGAAGAAATCTTGGGTGACCGAGCGCCATAGATCCCAGATGGGTTTGAGCGTCGTGTGTTTTTCGCGCTCGATAAACGGCTCGGGATCGAGCCCCAAGACCTCGCCCAGCGCCCTTAAAAATTTGGTGGTGCTATGAAGCCCGATCGGGGCCTGGAGATAGGGTTTTTCGAGGGCCTCACAGAGCAGCCGCCCGAACTCGCGATAGAGACAGATATTGGCATCGGCCTCGGCAAGCCGCGGGATCTCATCGAGATGACAGCCCAAGGGAAAGATCAGGTTAACCTCGGCACCGATCCCCTCCACCAGGCGTTTGATCTCCGCCAGATCCGAGGGCATGTTGAAGACCCCATAGCAAGGGCCGATGATGTTGACCCGCGGTTTAGCCCCCGCAGCCCTTGTTGCCCTCTTGGGCGACTTGGCCTTGGGCTGGCCATACTGGGTCCAGAGCCAATACAGGCCGCGGTTGGCGCTTTGCCATTGATCCTCGTCGATGGTGCGCGGAAGGAAGCGTACGATACCGGTGCCCTCGGGCGTGAACCCGCCGCCGATCATCTCGGCGATCGAGCCGGTGACGACCACCGCCGGTTGCTTGGGGTCCAGGGTCTCGAAGGCGCGGCGCATGGCCCCCTCTGTCCCCTTCTGCCCCAGCTCCTCGTCGCTCAAACCGGTGACGACCACCGGTAGCTCATGCGGCGGCAGGGCATCGGTATAGTGCAAGACCGCGGTCACCGGCAGGTTTTCGCAGCCTACGGGCCCATCGATGATCACCTGCAGCCCCTTGACGGCGGTAAAGACATAGACAGCGCCCCAATAACCGCCGGCGCGGTCGAGGTCTTGGATCAACATGGCATTTCCTTATAGAAGGCGCGATGCATCGAAGCGAGCAAGCGGACGGAAGGACGCTGAGACCTAAACACGCGCTGGTGCCTCCAACCACACTCCGCTGGTCTTCCCCTCCCCCACCCCGGCAAAGAAGTCACGCATCCTGGTAAAGCGTTCTTTATTAGATAGTGCAGCATTGATCACCTGGGCGATAGACCCAGCACCGGCAGGTCCCATCAGCGGGCGCGCGGAGATGAGGTTGGTAAAATACAAGGCGGGGATCTCGCGCTCCTTGGCAGCCTGGACCAGGGGGGTGGTCCCGATGGCCAGATCCGGCTCCAGAGACTCTACCGCCGCTAGGTCCTGTTCAAGGGTGGCGCGGAACTGGACTGGTACACCGCGTTCCTCAAGCCACAGGAGGTCCGGCTCATTCCAGGGGGTGTGGGGGCAAGCGGTGCCGACATAGGGGACGGTGGTACCGGACTCGATCAAGAGGCGCGCAACCAGGAGCTCAGAGCCCTCGTAGCCGGAGACGATGATACGGCCCTTGATCGGCGCGCGTCTGAGCGCCTCGTCGATGGCAGGCAGGATGGCGTTCTTGGCTGCATCGACCTGCGCCTGGGCGATCCCGCAGGCCTGACCCACGGCATCCAGCCAGGCCGCGGTGCCATCACGCCCGACCGGCGCCGAACCGATGAGCGGGCGTCCGGCAGCGATGAACTCGCGGGCGCTGGCCTGATAATGGGGATGGATCATCGCCGCGGCACAGCAGTCGAGGGCGGCATAGAGCTCGCGCCACTCGCGGGTCGGGACCACCGGCCCGACATCGAGCCCTAGGGGGTCGAGCAGCCGCCCGATGGTCACAGGATCCGCTGGAAACATCTCGCCGACGAGGGTCACCGTCGGACGCAGGCTGCGGCCGCCGCGCGGGGCCTGAACCGGTCCCTGCTCGGCCTCAAGACGCGCATATTGGAGCATGGCCCCCGCAAGCACGTCCTTGGCCTCGGCATGGGTCGGGACGCCAAACCCCGGGACATCGATGCCGATGATCCGCACCCCGTTGAGTTCCTTTGGTAGCAGGCGCAGCGGCACACCGGAGGCGGTCGGCACACAGAGGTTGATCGCAATGAGTGTATCAAGGTGCTGAGGATCGGCGAGCCGATAGACCGCCTCGCGCACGTCCTCGAACAGACGCCCAGAGACCAAGGACTCGGAGTCAAATGGCACATAGCCGATCGAGCGGCGTGCGCCATAAAAGTGCGCCGTAAAGCTTAGGCCATAGACACAGCACCCTGAACCGATCAGGACCATCGCCGTGCGGCGCATGCGTAGCCCCACGCGCAGCGAGCCGAAGGCCGGGCACATGGTCTGGGGCTGGTCATGGGGGCCGCGCTGTTGACCCAGATCCTCAGCACACCCCTGGCCGGCAGTTGGCCGCGCAGACAGCACCTGCCTCTGGGCCCCCTCGACGCCCTCGCCGAGGAGAAGACCCGCCGGGCCAGAAACGACGAGGGATGAATCCTGGAACATAGCGAATCCTCCGCGTCTTTAGGCGTCGTCGTAGATGACCTCAAGCGAGGGCTTGGCCGCAGCGCTGAGGTCGCACATATCCTCGGGGCGGGCGGGCTCGAGCACCACATGCCGCCCGATTGCATCGCCTTTAAATAGGCCAAGCAGCGCCTCGTGGCTCAAGGGGTGGGGATGGATGGGTGGGGCGGCGGCGACATTGTCGGCAAGCTGGGCGAACAGCGGGCCCCAGGGCCCATCGGGGCGGGCGATGATCTCGTAATTGGCGCTCTTGCGCCGGATCTCTTCATGAGCGGGAATCGTGGCCAGGACAGGGATCCCCACCGCCCCGGCGAATGCCTGCGCCTCACCAGTCCCATCGTCCTTGTTGATCACCATCCCCGCAACACCGACGTTGCCGCCCAGACGCCGGAAATATTCAACCGCCGAGCAGACATTGTTGGCGACATAGAGCGACTGGAGGTCATTGGAGCCGACGACGATCACCTTTTGGCAGAGGTCGCGCGCGATCGGCAGCCCAAAGCCGCCACAGACCACATCGCCCAAAAAATCCAACAGGACATAATCGAAGTTCCAGTTGTGGAACCCGAGCTCCTCGAGCAGCTCAAACCCGTGGATGATCCCGCGCCCACCGCAACCGCGCCCGACGTCTGGCCCCCCCAGTTCCATGGCGAAGACGCCGTCGCGTTTAAAGCAGATGTCGCTGATACCAACCCGCTCGCCGGCCTTTTTCTTTTCGCTGGAGATACCGAGGATGGTGGGGATGGTCCGCCCGCTAAAGAGCAGGGTGGCGGTATCGCTCTTGGGATCGCAGCCGAGCAGCAGGACCTTTTTGCCCTGTTGCGCCATCATGTAGGAGAGATTCGCAAGGGTGAAGCTCTTGCCGATCCCACCCTTGCCATAGATGGCGATGATCTGGGTCTGCTTGTTGCTTGGGGCGTTGAGGGTAACGGATGGGGTCACGCGCATGTTCTCCAGTCGAGGATCATCTTGAGGCAGCCGGGGTCGGTGAAGGCGGTGCGATAGGCCTGCTCGGCCTCGGTTGCAGGCAGGCGATGGGTGATCAAGCCAGCCAGCGACAAGCGCCCGAAGGCGATCAGGTCCTGGACCGCAGCCAGGTCTAAGTGCTGAAACTCGGCAGCGATGCGCAGACGCAGCTCACGCATAAAGGCGGGCGGGAAGTCGAAACAGAGCGGCTCGTGATAAAAACCGCCGAGGATGAGCTCACCGCCGCGCGCCAGACGCGCGATCAGGGTATTGAGGATGCGATGATCGCCGCTCATGTCACAGATGGAGCGATAATCGCGCCGCGGATCGTCCTCAGGTGCAATGACGGTATAGCCAAGGCCCTCGGCCCCGCTGCGGCGTATGGGATTGGTCTCCCAGACGATGGGCGGTGGGCCATCGCTTAAAGACGCGATCCGTGCCAGCAGCCGACCCAAGACGCCGTGCCCGACGATGAGCTCAAGCGGCGGGATGGTGTCAGTCTCGGTGCGAACTGTCTCGGTGCGCTCGCCTGCGCCTTGATTCCCCTCGGTGCGCAGGGCGGCATGGACAGGCGCCTCGGCGGGCGGGACCAGGGCATGATAGGCGGTTGCGGCCAGGGTCAGGAGCACCGCCTGTTCGTCGAGCGACTCGGGGACGGGAAAGACCCGCGCTGCTGGCGCCACGACGCGCGAGGCAGCGCCGCCAAAGAGCCCGCGCACCTCGCCATAACAGCGCGCCCCGGGGACAAAGACCCGCTCTCCGACCGCCAGCCCCGCTTCGGGCCCCGCATGGATCACCCGACCGACCGATTCATAGCCGGGCACCAGCGGATAACCCATGCCGGGGAAGGGCGGCATGGTCCCTTGCCACAGCAGGCGCTCGGTGCCCGTGCTGATCCCGCTCCATTCGATGTCTACGACTACATCGGCAGGGCCTGGGGGATCAAGTGGCAGGCGCTTGAGCGCAAGCTGCTCGGGTTGTTCGAAGACGACGGCCAGGGCCTCGAGGAGGGGAAGTTCGGCGTTCAATGGGGTAGTCATCCGTCTTTGGCCTGATTCAGACCCAAAGTTTACCGAAACTCTGCCACTAAACGGAAACATTAACGCAGCAGGGACCCGTTGAATCCAGGCAATTGCTGGGCTTTTTGCCTGGTCTAATCCCGCTGGGCGACCAGGAGCTGGGTCAGGATCGGGCGGCGGGTCGGGATCCGGCGCACCCTCTTAAAGCCGACCTGTTTGAGGAGCGCTGCGATCTCCCCTGGGGTGCGTGGGCGCCCGCTGCCCATGGCAAGGAGATAAAACCCGAAATAGGCATCGCCGACCGGCTCGGCCCCAGGGGTCCCAGACATCGGCTCGGCGACCAAGAGGCACCCGCCCGGGGTCAGGGACTCATAGGCGGCGCGGGCAAAGTCCACAGCGGTCTGGTCGTCGTGATCATGGAGGACGCGGACCAATGAGACTAGATCCGCCACGCGCGGTAGGGGGTCGCGTCGGACATCGCCGCCGATGGCCTGGGCGCGCGCGCTGATCCCCTCATGCGCAAAGCGCGCCTGGGCCCGCTCGGCCACCGCCGGTAGGTCGAACAGGATCAGCCTGAGATGCGGCCAGCGCTGGGCCACCCGGCTCAAAAAGGCCCCCTCCCCCCCGGCGAGATCGAGCAGACAGCGATGCCGCTCCAAGGGATAGGCATCGAGAATGTCGTCGGCGATCAGGCATTGGGAGTCGGCCATCAAGCGGCTGTAACCACTGACCGCTCGAGGATCGACCCGGGTCGGCTCCTCGTGCCCGACATAGGCCCAATAGCCCTGTAGTGCGCGTTCATCGAGCTCGCCGCGCAACAGCGCCACCGGGTCCCTGAGGTCGGCATAGGCCAGGGCATGATGTTCGACCATGGCGGCGATCGCTGGATTGGCGAGCATGGCGGTCCCCAGCTCACCCAGGCTGTAACGATCCTGACCACGCGTATCGACCAGTCTCAAGCTCGCTGCAGCACGCAACAGGCGCCGTGCCCCCTCGGGTGGCAGATTGAGACGCGGCGCGAGCTCCTCGAGCGACTGGGTGCCTTCGCCCAGGACCTCGAACAGACGCACCTGGACACAGGCATAGAGGATCTGCGAATAGACAAAACCGGCAACGATATCGAAGAGCTCGCGGGCGCGCCGGCGCGCCCGCCAACGGGTCAGGGGAAAACTGGCCGCCCACCGCTGAAATCCCGGGTTAGACAGTAGTCGGTTGCGCAGCCGTAGGAGGAATTCGGGGAGCCGCACGGCGACCCTGGATGTGCTCACATCCATGCACCGGCGCGCTGGGCAAGCTCCTTGGGGAGGATACGACGCGCCTCAGCCTTCAGGACCTCTGCGAACTGGGCGCGCCCAGGGCAATCGGGAATGGCCTCGATCGCCTCGGCGACCAGCGAGCGGAGTTTGGCAATGGCCCCATCGATCCCCAGTTCGCCGGCAGCACTCGGACGATTGAGCACAGCGTCGCGCCCAACTGGTTTGCCGAGCTCCTGGACGCTCGCCGCCACATCGCGCAGGTCGTCGGCCACTTGATAGGCCTCACCGATCTTATCGCCGACCAGACTCCAGGCCGCAACATCCGAACCGACGGCCAAGGCACCGGACGCCGTGGCTGCGGTAAAGAGCGAACCGGTCTTGGCGCGATGATAATCCTCGACGCGGACCTCGGATTCGCATTCCCAGGCCTGGCCTGCGGTGATCCCATGCGGCATACCAACCGAGCGGCTGATGGTCAGCAGGATCGGCGCAAGCAGGGTCGGCTGATCGGCCAGGCTACGCGCCAGATGTTCGAAGGCGAGGATGATCAGGGCATCCCCTACCAGGATCGCCAGGGGTTCGCTGAAGGCGCGATGGACGGAGGGCAGGCCGCGGCGCAGTGGCGCATCGTCGAAACAGGGCAGGTCATCATGGACCAGAGAAGCGCAGTGCAACAGCTCGATGGCCACCGCTGCGGCCATGGCCGCTGGCGAGTCAGGTTGACCGCAGGCCGCAGCTACCGCCAGACACAGGCGCGGGCGCACCCGCGCGCCCCCAGGCAGGACCGCATGGCGTACCGCCTCGGCTAGCCGGGGTGGACAACCGGGGACGGTGACGGACTCAATGGCCGCAGCCAGCGCTTGTTCGATATGTGTTGTGGCTTCCATCAGAACTCCCCCGGCGAAACACTCATGCTGTAAACCCAAGTTGACACAGGCGGGCCATGTACAATAGGCATCCAACATCTTCACGTCAACGCGCATCCGGGAGTCAAGATTCGATGGCAGAGACACGCGCGATCGTCATCGGCACCGGCATCGGCGGGCTTGCAGCCGCGATCCAGCTCGCCGCGCGAGGGGTTTCGGTCCAGGTCTACGAGCGCGCAATGACCCCAGGGGGCAAGCTGCGCCAGTTGTTCGTCGGTCATCATCGGATCGATGCGGGCCCAACGGTCATGACCATGCGCTGGATCTTCGAGGACCTATTCGCCGAGGCCGGCGCCAAGCTGGATGAATATCTCGAGCTTGAACCCCTGACCATCTTCGCCCGTCATGCCTGGGGCCCAGAAGAGCACCTCGATCTCTATGCCGATCGGGAACAGACCAGCGAGGCGATCGGCGAGTTTGCCGGGCCAGAGGCCGCGCGCGGCTATCTGGCCTTTTGCAAGCAGGCCCAGGCGCTCTATGAGACCCTGGATCACACCTTTATCCGCGCCCAGCGCCCGAGCATCCTGGGGTTGATCGGGCGCTGCGGGCCGAGAGGCATCTGGCCCCTGACCGCAGTCCGGCCATTCGCCAGTCTATGGCAGGTGCTGGGCGGGTATTTTAAGGACCCACGCCTGCGCCAGCTCTTTGGGCGCTATGCCACCTATTGCGGCTCATCGCCCTTCTTAGCCCCGGCAACCCTGATGCTCATCGCCCATGTCGAGCAAGAGGGGGTCTGGTCGGTCAAAGGCGGCATGATCCAGATCCCGCTCGCCTTAGGCCAGCTTGCCGAGCGCTTGGGGGTTGCCATTCACTATGGGCAGGCGGTCTCTGAGATCCTGGTCCAACAGGGGCGTACCCGGGGCGTGCGTCTGGCTGACCGTGAACTGATTGAGGGCGAAGTGATCATCGTCAACGCCGACCCCGCAGCCCTGACGAGCGGGCGCTTCGGCCAGGCGGTGCAGGGGGCCATCCCGCCCCAACTGCCTGCAGGCCGGTCGTTGTCGGCCATGACCTGGTGTCTGCTCGCCGAGACCTCGGGGTTTGCGTTAGAGCGGCATAATGTCTTCTTCGGCCCTCGGTATGACCTGGAGTTTGACGACATCTTTGGCCAAGGTCGCCTGCCGCATTCGGGGACAGTCTATCTGTGTGCCCAGGACCGGGGGGCAAACGCGGCCTGGGCAGGCGGAGCAGAGCGTTTGTTTCTGCTGCTGAACGCCCCAGCTTGCGGCGACCGGCATGTCTATGAACGAGCGGAGATTGAACGATGCACCCAACAGGTCCTCTCACATCTGGAACACTGTGGCCTGAAGATCCAGTACGACCCGGGGCATACAGTGGTCACCACCCCGACCGAGTTCGAGCGGCTGTTTCCGGCGACCGGCGGGGGGTTATATGGTCAAGCGATCCACGGCTGGCAGGCGTCCTTCAGGCGTCCAGCGTCGCGCACCCGCATCCCGGGCCTGTATCTGGCAGGCGGCGGGACCCATCCGGGGGCGGGTATCCCCATGGCAGCGACCTCGGGGCGGCTAGCGGCCCAGGCTATCCTCCAGGACCTGCGTTTGATCTAGCCATAGCGCCTAACGGCTATCTATGGTGGTATGTCGATGCCCTAAGCGATGACGGGGATTATGGGCTGACCATCATCGCCCTCTTAGGGAGCGTCTTTTCGCCCTATTACGCCTGGTCGCGGGGGCGCGGTCAGGCCGATCCGCTCGATCATTGCGCCCTCAATGTCGCACTCTATGGCCGGCGTGCCAGGCGCTGGGCCATGACCGAACGCGGGCGCTCGGCCTTGACGCGCGATCCCACCCATCTCGTCATCGGACCGAGCCAGTTGCGCTGGGAAGGCGATACCCTGGTCATCAAGATCGATGAGCGTGCAGCGCCCATCCCTAGCCGACTCAAGGGACAGGTACGCGTCTATCCGCATGGCGTCAATGCTCGTGACTTCACCCTCGATCCAGCAGGCCGGCATCTCTGGCGTCCACTTGCACCGCTTGCGCGGGTCGAGGTTGCGTTTTCGCACCCGGGTATCCACTGGCAAGGAAGCGGTTATTTGGATTCAAATCGGGGAGCAGAGCCTTTGGAGCGGGCCTTTCAAGGCTGGGACTGGTCGCGCGCCGGGCTTCATCAAGAGGCGATGATCCTCTATGACACCCGCGCTCGCGCCGGGGAGGGGGCCCAGTTGGCCTTGCGCTTCACTGCCCAGGGCGAGATCGATGAGATGCAGCTTCCACCGCGCGCCCCCCTGCCCAAGACCCCCGTCTGGCGGATCGCACGCCGCACCCATTGTGATCCGGGCGAGCGACCGCGGGTCCTCGAGACGCTCGAGGATACGCCTTTTTATGCCCGCTCGGTGGTGAGGACCCGCTTATTGGGGCGGGACGCCCAGATGGTGCACGAAAGCCTGTGTCTCGACCGTTTTAGCCAGCCCTGGGTCAAAAGCCTGCTCCCCTTTCGCATGCCGCGCAGCACCCGTTGACCTCAGAGGCGCCGGGGCACGACAAGCCCCGCCCCGGCGTCCTCCTGCAGTATGACAGCGGGTGCTCGGCGTCGACCGCTCGCTTAGCGGGCCGCACTCAGCGCGCGTTGGCGCTCGTCGAGCTCATAGAACAGCTCCACCATCCGCACGAGACGATCGCCAAAACCTGCTGGCTGTTCGGGGGTGGCGGCGACGACAGCCTCGACCAAGAAACGGGTCTCATCAAGCGGCGGGGCGCTCACCGGGTTTGAGCTCAAAAGCGCCCGGCCCAGGATAGGGGCAAGCAATTGCAGCTTACGGGCTGGCGGGACCACTGCGCGGCGCGAGACCGAGTCCAGGCCCTGGCGCTCGACCTGGCGCCCGATCTCGGCATAGAGATAGCGCGCGGCATTGATCCCTGCGCGGCACCCCAAGGGCAGACCTGCGATCCCAGCATCGGCGCGCTGATAGAGCCAGTCGGCTACTGCCAAGAGGCGCTGCACGACAGCGGCGATCTCTGGGCTGAACCTCGGGTCCTTCAGCCAGGCATCGGGATCGATCCCAAGCTCGCGCAGCCAAGACAACGGCAGATAGATCCGCCCATTGCGGGCATCCTCGCCCACATCGCGGCAGATATTGGTGATCTGCATGGCCACGCCCAGATCGCAGGCGCGCGCCACCAGCGCCTCAGTGCGCGCACCCATCAGCGCCGCCATCATGGCCCCGACGGTGCCGGCCACCCGCGCCGAATAGGCATACACACCTGACAGGTCTTCATACCGCCGACCCTCAGCATCCCAGGCAAAGCCCTCGAGCAGGGCCTCAAATAGGCGTTTAGGGATGGCGAAGGGATGGACAACATCGGCCAAAGCGCGATCGGCAGGGTCATCGATCGGGCAGCCCGCATAGATCCGGTCGAGCCGGTCATAGAGCCCAGCCAGGGCCTCTGCCCGCAACACCGGATCATTACCGATGAAATCGATACCGATGCAATCGATGGCATCGTCGGCGATCCGGCAAAAGGCATAGAGCGCCATCGCTGGATCGCGGAAACGCGGCGGCAAGAGGAATGAGGCCGCATAAAACGACCTTGACCCCCCACGCAAGAGGTTGCGACAGGCGGCAAGATCATCCGCCGTCGCATGGGTCTTGCGGGTCTTATGGAGTTCAAACGAAGCTTGCAGCATCGGGCACCACCCTGTCGAGGATACGCGCGGATGAGATCACTCCAGGCACACCTGCACCTGGATGGGTCCCCGCGCCGACCAGATAAAGATGTTGAACCTCTTCGCTTTGATTATGCGGTCTAAACCAGGCGCTTTGCAGCAAGAGGGGCTCCAGGCTGAAACCCGCCCCCAAATGGGAGTTTAAGCGATGTTTAAAATCCAGCGGCGTGGTCACCAAAGAGGTCGCGATCTCGTCTTCAAGACCCGGCATGAGCGTTTGGCTCAGATAGCGGGCAATACGCGCGCGATAGGGCTCAGCCTGGGTCTCCCAATCGGCATCGCCCCCCAGATGCGGTACAGGCGCCAGGGCATAGAAGGTATCGCAGCCGGGCGGGGCCAGGCTTGGGTCGGTGGCCGTCGGCCGATAGAGATAGAGGCTGAAGTCCTCTGCCAGGTGCTTGTGCTTGAAGATATCCTCGATCAGCCCCCGATAGCGCGGGCCCAAGAGGATGCTATGGTGCTTGACCTCTGGATATTGGCGACGAGTCCCGAAATACCAGACGAACAGCCCGTTTGAATAATGCGCCCGCTCGATCCGCCGATCGGTCCAGCGCTGGCGTGGATGCTCGGCAAGCAGCCGCCCATAGGTAAAGGCCGGATCGACGTTGGAGACCACGATGTCCGCCTTGATCTCCTCCCCTGAGGTCAGGCGCACACCGACCGCCCTGCTGTCCTTGACCAGGATGCGCTCGACCTCCGCCTGATAGCGGATCTCGGTCCCCTGCCCCTCGATCAGGTTCACCAGACCCTGAACCACAGCGCCGGTCCCGCCCATCGCCGAATAGACCCCCCATTTGCGCTCAAGAAACGAGATCAGGACATAGATCGAGGTGACCACAAATGGATTGCCGCCGATGAGGAGCGGATGGAAGGAGAGGACCTGGCGGATGAAGGGGTCCTTGATATAGCGCGACACCATGCCATAGACACTGCGGTAGCTTTCGAGCCTGACCATGTCGGGCACGACCCGCAGCATGTCGGAGAGATGCGTAAAGGGCACATGGGCGAGCTGCTCGAAACCGACCTTGAACACCTGCTCGCTCATGGCCATGAACCGGTCATAGCCGGCGACATCCGCAGGCGAGTATTCAGCGATCTGGGCACGCACCCGCTCGGCATCGCCGCTGTAATCAAAGAGCCGGCCATCATCGAAGCGGATGCGATAAAAGGGGTCCATCAGACGCAGCTCGACATCATCGGCAAATCGCTTGCCGCAGAGCTGCCACAGCTCTTCGAGCAAAAAGGGCGCGGTGATGATGGTCGGCCCGGCATCGAAGGCAAAGCCATCGCGCCGATGGACGTATGCCCGCCCGCCGGGGGCATCAAGCTTTTCCAGGACGCTGACCCGATAGCCGCGCGCGGCCAGACGTATCGCCGCGGCAAGACCGCCAAGTCCGCTGCCGATCACGACCGCTTGTGGCCGTGGAACATGCGCAATCGCAACTGTCAAGTTTGTTTACTCATCCTAATGTCAAGATTAGTTGACAGTATAACAGGATCAGACGCGCGTCATCCCCAGGGATGAGTCAGGAATTGGTCCTGGTCAGCTCAAGCTGCGCTGCGATCCGCTTCACCAATGCAGCGACCGCTTGCGGCTGCTCCTCATGGGCCAGATGACCCAAGCCTGGCAGTTCAAACAGCTCGGCGTCGGGGCGGCAGCTGGTGCGTACCCGGCGCGCCTCGCGCGGCGAGACGGTGGTGTCATTGAGTCCGACGATCAAAAAGAGCGGGGTATCTAGCCTGGGCAGACCTTGCTCCATCAATCCCAGGTCCCAATTGGCCATCATGCTCAGCGCCGCCCAGACATGCGCAGGATGTTGGATCAGACGCTGATAGAGCTCGGCGCCTCGCGCATCTAGGGTCGATCCGGTACTGGCGATCAGACGCTCGATGACCCGCCGATCCCGCGCCCGCCAGGCAAACCAGCGGGCCACCAGGCTGTTGGTAGCAAAGAGCTTAGCGGCAGGGGTAAAAAGATGCCCAGGCAGACCCCGCCAGGGCAAAAGCGCCCCATTGAGGCTGATGATGCCGCGCGGGGCAAGATGATTATCCAGCCGCGCCTGGATAGCGATCGCCGCACCCGCAGAGTGACCTAAGACCAGATCGGGTTGGACAGCCAGGGCCTTGAGCAATGCGCCTACCAGCGCTGCCATCCCTGGCAGCGTCATCTGGGTAGGAGATGGGGCCGTGGTAAATCCATGGCCCGGCAGGTCCGGGGCGATGATGGTAAATACTTTGGCTAACAGCGGCGCCAGATCGCGCCAAGAATGGGTCGAGGCGCCGGTGCCATGCAGCAGCAAGAGGCATGGCCCCTGCCCCAGGCGCTGCACATGCCAACGCACACCGCCGACTGAGATAAAGGCGCTGGCTGAACGGTTTGGCCAGTCCCTGCCTGCCTGTTCCCAGTCTGGTCTATCGGGGTTTGCCATGCCGCAAGGGTCCAATTGCTCTTGAAACTGGGCTCCATTCTACACTGCGGCGGTTCCACTTTTTTTGGACATTCGGATCAGCTCAGGCCGACCGGTTGATAAGGAACGCCAACCATGGGGGCAAGGCTCAGATACCGGACGAGGCCTACTTCGCAGCCCTGGCGAAGGCGTAAGCCTTGGCGGTGTGACAGGGAACGCCGATACCCTGTGGGGTGGTGGGCAGCCGGCTTGTCCGGTGTCCGCCTGAGCGCGAGGCTGTGCTCCCCTCTGGACAAACCTAGGCAACGCTGCGCATTGCCCACCGCCTGCCACAGGCTCACCAGCGCGCAAGGGACACTCCTCTAAATCCGGGAGGCTCAAAACCCACCCTTCGGCACCGGCCTTGGCTGATTCCACCCCGCTGGCTGTCCATCAGACCCTGACCACCGCAGCGCGGATCGGGTCATGTTTCGTGCGCAGCGGCGCCTGCACCTGGTCGAGCAGCTTTGGCGACAGGGCTGAAGTAGGCGCGGCGGAAGCTGTGTTCGCCGGGGAGGAAGAAGTTGAACCCCTCCGCTTCAGGATGTTATCTCGCAGATCTGCTGAGTAGGCGCCTGACCGCCCGGTGTTATAGACTTTTTTCTGCGTTCACTAGACGTTAGGCAATGCCCGTAACGGACAAGGAGGAAACTATGAAACTCACTGTCTATGCACTGGCACTGGTTGCCGCGATTTCCGTCACCGCTATGGACGCCACAGCAGATATACGGTGTCGCACTGATTCCTTTGGAAATACAACGTGCCGAGATGACGATGGAAACACCTGGCGGGGGAGAGTTGATTCTTTCGGCAACGAGACATGGCGTGATGATTCCGGGAATACGGTAAGGGGTAGATCCGATTCATTCGGAAATAAGACTTATCGGGACGATTCCGGGAACACTTTGCACGGAAGAAGGGATTCTTTCGGCAATGAAATTTGGAGAGACAATCAAGGAAACACTATCCGAGGAAGAACCGACTCGTTTGGCAACACAATCTACCGGGATAATCGCGGCAATACCGTGAGGTGCAGAACGGATTCGTTCGGTAACACGACGTGCCGATAACCCTGCCCAACCAGCGCTTCGAGTGGGACACTCCGCCGGCAAGCTGGCTTCGCGCCCCTGAGCTAGCCCGTTAGGGCTTACCGATGACTGCCGCTAACTATCTTCGCAACCGTTGGAACAAGGAGCTGAAATACTGGCGCCTTCACTGGTGGCAGCTTGTCCTGCTCGTGCTTTGGTCGGCTTGGTCTTTGATCTGCGGCTGGTTGTTCCCAGCGCACCCGGAACTGTGGCTGTTCCCACAAGCACCCTTCTTGGCCTTCGGTTATCTTGGCGGCGGTTTGTTTATGGCCATCTTTCCGGGCCAACCGTGGGCTTATCCTCTCGGGCTGTGTTTTACGGTATTTCTGCTTACCTATCTCGCTCTGGTTAGCTGGCGGTGGCATCGTGACGGCAAACACCCTAACCCCTCGCTCCAGGGGGACGCTCCGCCGACAAGGCCGCCTTCGCCACTTCCACCTTGAATTGCGCACTGTGCTGCTTGTGTTTTGCTCCCATGTTCCATGCTCCCTTCAACCTGTCGGCCTGAGTTGATCCGACTGTCCGAAAAAACATGTCCGCCGCAGCCCCGCGCACAGCCGCTCTGTAAACACGTCTGCGCCGCTGTGCGCGCGCACGGTGGGAAACCACACGCCAAGCTGTTGTTCGTTGGTCATCACGTAGACAGTTCCCTCGCTAGGCGTTGGCCAAACACCTCCCAAGCAAACCCCTGCGCAAATGCGCAGCAAGCGTTGGCTAGCGGCGGTGCATCCAGGGTGTGCAGGACGGCAGCGGCAAAGGCCTTGGCATCACCTGGCGGCACCAGCCGTCCACTCACCCCCTCGGCCACCGCATCGACGACCCCGCCGGTGGCGTAAGCAACCGTCGGCAGGCCATGGGCAGCGGCTTCGATCGCAACCATGCCGAACCCTTCGGGATCGTCGGGGAGTTCGCGCACCGGAAAGACATGAACGTCCGCGCCGAAGTAGCTGTCAGTCAACAAATCTCGCTCGAACAACGGGCCAAGGAGTCGTACATGGTCAGCCACGCCGGCGGCGTGTGCGGTCTCCAGGATGCTTTGCGGCGATTGCGCCTGGGCATAGAGCGCTTGTGTGGGCGCATCCCCGACGATGACCAGCACGACATCGGGCCAAGCCTGAGCGATGATCGGCAGCACATCCCGCACGAACTCGCGCAGGCCCTTGCGCTCAGTGAGCCGGCCGACCGACAGCAGCACGGGGGTCTCCGGGGCGATGCCCCAACGCTGGCGAAAGCGCGCGCGGGCGGCAGCATCAGGCATCGGCAGATCCACGCCCGGGTGAACGATGCCGATTCGCGCAGGCGCAATCCCTATTCCCAAAGCGAGCCTTGCCGTGGGCGCACTATTGGCGATGATGCGCTCCATGCGCCGCAGCGCAGGCCGCCACAGGGCACGATAGACCGGATGCGGTACGACGATATCCAGCCCGTGCACATAGGCAGCGGTGCGCGCACCGCAGGCACGGGCAGCCCACCAACTCAACGGCGCCGTCAGGCCACTGCCAGCTATCACTACATCGGGCCGCCATGTCCGCGCCTCGTTACGCGCCAGCTGCGCCGCATGGAAAAGAAAACCGGGCAACGGGGAGAGCGGTGCCTCTCGCACGATCACGCCTGCAGGCGCCTGTGTTACTGCACCCTGCGGGCCGATCACCCGCACTTCGCCAAACCGTGCCAGCTGCTCGGCTAGATGCCAATTGAGCCGCTCCATGCCGCCCCAAAGCGGGGGAAAGTTACGGGTGATGAGCAGGTATCGTTTGCCGCCAGTTTCAGCGTTCACCGCTTGTCACCATCCTTGTCCATCAAGGACATAAAGGAATCCCGCCTGCGGGCAGAGGCCGGCAGTGCCGTCAACCGACCCATCATCGACGCCGATCACCTCGGCGTCGGGCAGGGCGGCGCAGACTGCCGGCAGCAGCCCGGCCAGTCCCGTCGCCTCGTTGCGCGCGGACAGCAGGATGCTCAAATGCGGTTTAGCGCTATCTGGCCCCGACATGATCCATTCCTTACTTTGGCCGCCATGTCCTCAATCAGCTGTTTTCTCAGGATTTCGATATGTCGGCGATACAACTCGCACGGTCGGCGCATGTCTGCATCCGACTGGCCGGCAAAAATCCCGTCGGCAACCTCAAATCAAGCCTAAGGCCAGACGATATTGCCCGGCACTGGCGGTTTCGGCGACCATCAATCGGGCCGATTCAGCGCCCCCTCTGCCTGGCGCTGCGCTTTTGCATCCTTGATCAGTGCCTTCGGGATCGGCTGCCGAGAGATATAACCGGCCACGCAGATAGGGTAGCAGCCAGCGGAACAACGGCAAGTCGACATATTTCGCATCTTTCTCCAAGCCTGCCAGGATCATCAAGCAACCATCGATATGGAAGGAGGAATTATTTCCCGTCACCTTGTTCGCGACCAGCGTCTGGAGCGCCATCACCGCCTGTCCCTCAAAAGGCTTTCTCAGCAAGCTGTCGCGCGCCTGGATGAGATCTTCCCAACCGCGTCGCCGCCATGGTCCCGCGCCATTGGCGGCGCCCCCGTCAGGAAGGCGGATGATCCTTATCGGACAGGTTTGAGCTTCCCCCGAAATTTCGTCTTCCAAGGGATGGGGTATAACGCCCCGTAGATTGGAAGGAGCAACGAAGTTGAAGAAGATACCGAAGCAGGAATACACGGCCGAATTTCGGGAGTTGGCGGTAAAGCGGGTAAAGACGGGCCAGACGGTTGGGGTGGTAGCGAAGGAGCTGGGGCTGATCGAGCAGACGCTGCGCAACTGGGTCAAGGCGTTCGAGGCGGGCAAGCTCAACGGCCCTGGCACGAAGCCGGTCACGCCGGAGCAAATGGAGCTCTCGCGGGTGCGGGCGGAGAACGTTCGGCTCAAGCGCGAGAACGAAATCCTAAAAAAAGCGGCGGCGTACTTTGCGAGAGATGCGCTATGAAGTACGCGTGGATCGACACGCATCGGAAGGAATTCGAACTGACGGGAATGTGCGAGGCGCTGGCGGTGAGCGCCAGCGGCTACCGCGCCTGGAAGCGCGGCGGCACGGCGGAACGCAAACGGCTCACGGATACGCAGATGCTGGCGCTGATCCGCGCCATCCACGCTGAACTGAAAGGGGCCTACGGCAGCCCGCGCATCACGCGGGAGTTGCGGGAGCGCGGCTTTCCGGAGAGCAAGGAACGCGTCGAACGCCTGATGCGCGAGAACGGTATCCGTGCCCGCCACAAGCGGCGATTCAAGGCGACGACGGATTCCAGGCACAGCCTGCCGGTAGCGCCGAATCAGGTCTGGACGGCTGATCTGACCTACATCTGGACCGATGAAGGTTGGCTCTACCTGGCCGTGGTCCTCGATCTGTTCAACAGGGAAGTCGTGGGCTGGTCGATCAAGCCAAGGATGACGACGGACATCGTAATCGATGCGCTGACCATGGCGTGGTTCCGCAAGAAGCCGACCCCGGGGCTGATTCATCACTCCGACCGGGGAAGCCAGTATGCAAGTGGCGCCTTTCAGGCGCGGCTGAAAGAGTATGGCATGATCTGCTCGATGAGCCGCAAGGGGAACTGCTGGGATAACGCGCCGACCGAGAGCTTCTTCAACAGCTTGAAGAATGAGCGGGTGCATGGCACCCGCTACGGCACGCGGGATGCAACGGCGGCCGATCTGTTCGACTATATCGAGCCGTTCTACAACCGCAGGCGAAAGCATTCGCCGCTCGGCTACGCCTCGCCCATGAAGTTCCTGGAGGGCTGGATCAGCGCTCAGCATGAGCAGAAATTGGCGGCATAATGCCAATAGGTTGGAAGACGAAAAACAGAGGGAACCTCAAAATCGCTTTGACCATGTAATAACCGCACATGGGCTAAAAGATCCGACGCCGCCATGCCCTGCTCGATTGCAACGTGGCGAGCTCAGTGTATGGTTCGATGTGGACACGATCAAGGCAGCCTAGACCCCGCCCCCGTCGACCGGAGGCGGTAGGCCTGTCTTGTACTCGGATCTGGCGATCCAGATCTCTTTGACCCTGAAGACGCTATTTCGTCTGACCTGCCGGGCTAGCGAAGGGCTGATGAAGTCGCAGATGTGCCTCACTGGGCTGGACCTGTCGGTGCCCGATCATACCCCACATGTCGCGTCGAACTGCATAACTGCCGGTGAAGATTGCGTGCCGCCCGGGCAAGGATCGCGTGCATGTCTTAATCGACTCAACCGGCCTAAAGGTCTTCGGTGAGGGCGAGTGGAAGGTAGGCCTGCATGGAGCGAGCAAGCGCCGAACCGGGCGTCAGATCCGTCTGGCTATGGATGAGCGCGAGAAGGACATTATCGGTATCGAGGTGACCACGGCCGACTGGGGTGACAGCGAAATGCTCCCGGATTTGCTGGCGCAGGCTGAAGGCGAGGTGGCCCAGGTTTCGGCCGATGGGGCCGATGACACGCATGCATGCCATCGTGCCATTGCCGAGGGCGGCGCCCAGGCCGCGATTCCACCACGCAAGGGGGCCGTCGCGTGGAGTAGGGAGCATCCCCGCGATGCCATCGTTGCGCATATTGCCACGCACGGAAAAGACGGCTGGAACAAGAGCAGTGGCTATCACCGCCGCAGCATCGCCGAGAACATGATGTTCCGGCTCACACTCCGGCTCACACAACGAGGGGAGCGGCTGGATCGCGATCCCGGTGCAGACCCCGCAGGCGATGTGCGTGATCTAATCGACCTTGGCCTGATCGGACAGGTCGTCGCGATGCTCGATAGCGGTGATCTGGCGTTTGATGGTTTCTGTGACGCTCATGTCGCTTTTCTGCGTTCAGCCTGGCGTGAAGGAGGGATGCTGCGCCCTTGGCAAGCACAACTGAAACGCCGGGTAAAAACGTTCGGGCCAAATCGGTCCTGAACAAGTCCATCCTCGACCAAGGCTGGTTTGAGTTCCGTCGCCAACTGGATTACAAGCTGGCGTAGCACAGTAGCCGGCTTATCGTGCTGCCGCAACACAGGAGCTGGACGTCTCCGTGTTGTGGGTATATGTCGGCGGACAATCGCCAGACGCAGTTTCGGCGCGTCGAATGTGGTTTCGAGGAAAACGGAAAACGCTGATGCGGTCGGCACGATCAATGTTTTAAGGGCGAGACACGCCCGGATGGCCTATGGAGCGAACTGCGCTAGCAGTCGGAAGCAGGAAGCCATAGAAGCGACTCAGGGACAGCTCAATACCGAGCCTGAGCGCCCTAGGAATCTCCGGCCTTCAGGCCGGAGAGGATGTCAAGTCAAATGGGTTAGTCCTCAAGCTGTATCCGCACCTTTTTCATGGCGTTCTTTTCGATCTGTCGGATACGCTCCGCGGAGACGCCAAACTGGTCGGCGAGTTCATGTAGGGTCCGTTTCTTTTCAGACAACCAGCGCTCGACCAAGATGGTCTTGCTGCGTTCATCTAGGCCTTCGATCGCTGCATAGAGACGTTCGCGTTGATCACGATCCGTATCCTCGCGCTCTAGGAGACGCGAAGGTTCGAGGCGTAGATCAGGCAAATAGGTCGCGGGTGCCATCGCACTCTCGTCGCTCTCATCATCATACCCATCGAAAGACAAATCCTGATTGGCAAGACGGGCCTCCATCTGTAACACGATCTCTGGTTTGACACCGAGCTCAGCAGCGACCTCCTCTACCTCTTCCCTGGTCAACCAGCCCAAACGCTTTTTTGAACTGCGCAGATTGAAAAACAGCTTGCGCTGGGCCTTGGTGTTTGCCACCTTCACGATGCGCCAGTTGCGCAGGATATACTCATGGATCTCGGCGCGGATCCAATGCACCGCGAAAGAGACCAGACGCACCCCTATATCCGGCTCAAAGCGGCGCACCGCCTTCATCAAACCCACAGAGCCTTCTTGGATCAGATCTGCCAACGGCAGACCATAGCCAAGATAGCCACGCGCAATGCGAATCACAAAACGCAGATGGGCCATGACCAGACGCCTAGCCGCCTCCATATCGTTGTGGTCGCGCAACCGCAAGGCTAGAGAACGCTCCTCCTCAGCGCTTAAAACCGGGATCTGATAGGCACTGTTGATATAGGCCTCGATCGTGCCAGTGGGCAGGATTGGAAAGTCTTTGGCCATAGCGTAGCCCCCAGGGTCTATGATAGTTTCTTAGAATTTTTGTCAGAATTTTTTCAACACAGCCGGCGCGGTTTTTTAATATTATCCGCCTCTGTTGTTGAGTAAAACTCTAGGCATTTATCCAGCCTTGCACAAGGGGATTGAGGCCGAAATCAAGATCGTATGTTTCGATCGCTCCTATCGTGGAAACCGATGGTTAGGGATCTTTAGAAATGCTTTAGTTTGCTCGCAGCTATTGAACAAGGAGGGACGACGCTGCGCGATTTTGTCAGCGAGTCCGGTGCGCCAGGTTATTTTAGGCAATCGCTTATGGTCTATGGTCGTTCTGGGGAATTTTGCAAACGCTGTGGTGGATTGATCGAGGGGGTGCGTCTTTCAGGGCGCATGAGTTGTTATTGTTCTGGGTGTCAAGTGTGGTGGGGTAGATCTTGAGGGGGTATAGAGGTGGGGGGATGTATTGTGGGGGGAAGGAGGGTAGTGTGCCGACTTATGTGCAAAAGCGTCTGCAGTTAGCAAGCAGGCGGGTGGTCATGGTGAGGGGTTGATTGTCGAGATCGACCTTGAACCCTGAAGGAGTGCAAACCATGACCACAGGCAAGATTAAGAGGAAGTTGTCGGCAGTGGAAGCGGTGGCGGGCGACCGTGACCTGATGAAGGCGCTGCTGAAGGAGGCGCTCTAGGCAAGTGCTGGAAGGCGAGATGGCCGAATTTCTGGGGGCGGCGCCGGGCGAACGGACAGAGCGTCGCAACGGCTAGCGTGCTGGCGACTCAAGCCGCGGTCTGGTGACTCGGATCGGCAAGCTGGAATTGCGCGTGCCGCGGGACAGAAGCGGCGAATTCTCCACGGCCCTGTTCGAGCGCGATGCCAGGAGCGAGAAGGCCCTGGTGGCGGCCTTGGCCGAAAGGTATGTGCAAGGCGTCTCCAGCCGCAAGGTCAAGGTTATCACCGAAGAGCTCTGTGGCCACAGCTTTTCGGCCAGTGCCATCAGCAGCATCAACAAAGGGCTTGACGAGGCGCTGGCGCGGTTTGCCAACCGCCCCCTTACCGAAGCCTACCCTTACCTGATCCTCGATGCCCGTTACGAGAAAGTACGGGATGCGGGCGTGATCAGCCACCGGGCGGTACTGATTGCCATCGGCATCAATTGGGAAGGACAACGACAGGTGTTGGCCGTTGAGTTGGCCAACCGCGAGAGCCAGAGTGCGTGGCGCGACTTTCTGATTCGACTCAAGGAGCGTGGCCTGTCCGGTGTCGAATTCGTCGTTGTCCTTCGACCATGCGGGCCTCAAGAAAGCTATCCGCGAGGTGCTGACCGAAGCCGCCTGGCAGCGCTGCTCTGTGCATTTCCTTGAGGATGCCCTGGACGACCTGCCTCGGCGCGCGGACGACGATTGTCTTCAGGAGCTACGCTGGATTTACGACCGCCGCGACATCCAGGAGACCCATCGTGACCTCTCGGCCTGGATCGCCAAATGGGCGGGCAAGTATCCGAAACGGGTCGATTGGGTGGAAGCGAACATCACCGAGACGCTGACGTTTTACCGATTGCCGCGCGAGCATCACAAGCACATGAAGCGCACGAACATGCTGGAGCGGCTCAACGAGGAGATCAAGCGCCGCACTCGCGTGGTGCGGATCTTCTCTAACGCCGAGTCCTGCCTGCGGCTGATCCGCGCGCTGTGCGTCGAAACCCACGAGGCGTGGCTTAAGGACAGCCGTTACCTGAACAGGATGCTGCTCGCGGAGCAGAAAAAGGAGGCATTGCGACTGGCCGCCTGAGGCAACCGCGCAGTTGGCGGCACAACGGGCGTAGCCCGCAGCGGCGCCAACTGCGCAAACAGGATCAACCATTTACCCGACCACGATTTTGCACAACTTGACGCACACAACTCTGGGCTTCATGTCACCCCTGGAAGCCCAGCAGGCTCATGCCACCCGAAAGGCCGCATGAACCGCAAATCCGTGTCCAATCAATTGAGGGCGATGCAAATTTGCTTTGCGTTTCACGCTAACTCTCCGCTAATTCTCGCTGGTTACCTTTACATCCACGCGAATATCCGCGTGACTTTGAAGGAGTGACCATCATGAAACGTAATATATATCTGACTGCGCTTGCCGCACTTTCCGCCACCGCGATTGGCAGCGCCTATGCCGCCAAAGCAATGGAAAACGACGCTTTGGCGATCGAAGCCGCAAAGATCGGCCTGACCCAGGCTGTTACCGCCGCCGAGCAGCACGTCGGTGGCAAGGCATCCCGCGCAGAGCTCGAGAAGCACAAGGGCCAGTGGGTCTTCGATGTCGAGGTCGTGACCGGCAAGAAGGTCATGGACGTGAAAGTCGATCCGGCAAACGGCAAGGTGATCGTCGCCACCGAGGACCAGACTGATCACGACGACGACCATGACCAGGCCGACTGATCGGTGAGGTCGGATTGCCGGGGGCGGCGTAGCCGCTTCCGGCTTATCGGCTGGGTCGAACCATAGCTCGGCTACTGACACGGGAGAATCGAAATGAAAACACTCGCGCGCGATGAAGCGCTGCTAATGCTGAACAAGGTGCCGGAAGTCACGCTGTACTTCTGGATCATCAAGACCATGGCGACCACGGTGGGCGAAACCGGGGCCGATTTCCTCAACTTCAATCTGAATTTCGGGCTGACCGGGACGTCCCTCGTCATGGCTGGCCTGTTGGCTGTCTTCCTGTTCATCCAGTTGCGTGCCAGGAAATATGTCCCATGGCTGTATTGGATGAACGTCGTACTGATCAGCATCGTCGGCACCCTCATCACCGACAATCTGGTGGATAACTTCGGGATCGCGCTGGAAACAACCACAGCCGCATTCGGCATCGCCCTGCTGGCCACGTTCGCCCTCTGGTATGCCCGCGAGAAGACTTTGTCGATTCACTCCATCGTTACGACCCGGCGCGAACTGTTCTACTGGGCGGCCATTCTGTTTACTTTTGCCCTCGGCACAGCTGCAGGCGATCTCGTTGCCGAGAGTATGAAGCTTGGGTATGCCAACTCCGCGCTCATGTTCGGTGCGCTGATCGCCGCCGTCACCGTGGCCTATTACGGCTTCAAGGCCAATGCCGTTCTGGCTTTCTGGATCGCCTATATCCTGACGCGCCCTCTCGGTGCTTCCTGCGGCGACTGGCTGTCGCAACCGATCGCCAACGGTGGTTTGGGACTGGGCACGGTAACGACCAGCCTGATATTTCTCACGACCATTCTGGGCTTGGTCGTTTTCCTGAGCGTCACCCGCAAGGACGTGATTCCCCGGACGGCCTGATTTCATCGGAGCGGATGATATGGAACACTGGAATCAAACGCTGTTTCTGCTACTCAACGCCGCGCCGGGCGCTTCCGGCATCGCGGTTGGGGTGGCTCGCCTGCTGGCTGATGGGTTGATCTGGATCGTACCAATAGGAATGGTTTTTGGCTGGCTGCGCGGCTCGGCCGCGACCCGTCATGCGCTGGTCGCGGCGACGGCATCGGGACTGGCCGGGCTCTTGATCAACCAACTGATCGGGCTCGTCTGGGCGCACCCACGCCCCTTCGTGGTTGGCATCGGGCAGACGCTGATGGTACATGCACCAGACAGCTCGTTTCCGAGCGATCATCTGACCCTGATCTGGGCCGTCGCCTTCAGCCTGCTGCTCCATGAGCGGACGCGTGTGGCCGGTGGGGTGGCGGCATTGCTTGGCCTCCCGGTAGCGTGGGCGCGCATCTATCTGGGCGTGCATTTCCCGTTGGACATGCTGGGCGCCGCCCTCGTGGCCTTCGGCAGCGCCTGGCTGATTCTCGGGGAGGAACATCGCTTCGTGGCGCCTCTCGTTCAGGCGATGCAACGTGCCCACCGGTGGGCTTTTGCCAGTTTGATCGAAAAGGGATGGGTGAGACAATGAGCACAAACAATCATGAATTCACTATGGATGATTCAAGTCGACAAGCATTGAGCAAGGTTCCGGAAGTTACGCTGATTTTCTGGATCATCAAGATCGCCGCGACGACGCTGGGCGAAACCGGCGGCGATGCCGTGTCGATGTCGATGCACCTTGGCTATCTCGTCGGCACGGCAATCTTCGCGGCGGTTTTTCTCATCGCCGTGGCGGCTCAGATTCGGGCCAAGCGCTTTCATCCGCTGCTGTATTGGACGACCATTATCGCAACCACCACCGTCGGGACGACGCTGGCGGATTTCGCCGATCGTTCACTCGGCATCGGTTACACCGGCGGCGCAAGCCTGCTGTTCGCGCTGCTAATGGGTTCGCTGGCCATCTGGTACAAGACGCTCGGCTCCGTAGCGATGGACAGCGTCGGCTCGCCGAAGTCGGAAATGTTCTACTGGGTCACGATCATGTTCTCCCAGACGCTCGGCACCGCGTTGGGCGACTGGACGGCCGACACCGCAGGGCTTGGTTACGAGGGAGGCGCGATCGTATTTGGGGGCTTGCTGTTGATCGTTGTCGCGGCATATCTCTGGACACGGATTTCCCACACGGTGCTGTTCTGGGCAGCCTTCATCCTGACCCGGCCGCTCGGAGCGGTGGTCGGGGATTTTCTCGACAAGCCGATATCGGCTGGCGGCATGGCACTCAGCCGTTACACGGCATCGGTTGTGTTGCTGGCTTTTATCATCCTGTGCATAGCGCTGTTCCGGCAACGACCGGCAAAAGCGATCGCCCCGATGCGTCCATCGACGTTCGACAAGCAGGTACAAGGCATGTCGCGAGACGGGGATGCGGAGATAGGGAAGGTTGCTGTGATAGACAAATGAACCTCTTGGGTTCTGGCGAAAGGAGACGACATGTACCGCAATATACTGGTTGCCGTTGATGGCAGTCACACCTCTGAAATAGCCTTGCAGGAGGCGATCAAATTGGCCAGGGCTTTCAACGGCAAACTAATGATCGTGCATGCGGTCGAAATGGTGAACATCAACTTTGATAGTGAGTTTCCCGTCCCCAACGAGATATGGGAAGCCATGCGCAAGAGCGGCGAGACTGTTCTTGCCAAGGCGCAAGCCGCTGCGCGTGAGGCCGGTATTGCGGCCGAGACCAGGCTCCTTGAAATTGACACCCTCGGCCGTCGCATTCCGGAGGCCATCGCGGATGCAGCGCAAAGCTGGCCCGCTGATGTGATCGTCATTGGCACCCACGGTCGTCGGGGCATCAGCCACTTGTTCCTGGGCAGTGTCGCCGAAGGCGTGGTGCGGGTGGCGAGCACGCCGTGCTGCTGATCCGGGGAAAGTAACAGCCTCATGATCGAACAGGGCACCACGACGGCAAGCCCGCTTGCGGGTTTGAGCTCGAGTGAGGCGGCACGGCTACTGGAGCAGTTCGGCCCGAATGAAGTGGCGGAGGAGAAAACACATCCGCTACTGGCCTTGTTGCGCAAGTTCTGGTCGCCGGTGCCCTGGATGCTCGAGATCACCATCATCCTGCAAATTGCGATCGGCAAGCCGGACGAGGCCGCCGTCATTGCCGTCTTGCTGGTGGTCAATGCCGTTCTAGGCTACCTTCAGGAAGGCCGCGCCAACAAGGCGCTGACCCTGCTTCGACAACGCCTCGACATCCAGGCGCGGGTACTGCGCGATG
Organism: Caldichromatium japonicum; assembly: GCF_011290485.1. Classification (GTDB taxonomy): domain Bacteria; phylum Pseudomonadota; class Gammaproteobacteria; order Chromatiales; family Chromatiaceae; genus Thermochromatium; species Thermochromatium japonicum. The sequence continues at coordinate 2,625,594 of NZ_CP048029.1, forward strand.
GTCGCTGGCAATTCGTGCCAGCCCGGAACTTGGTTCCGGGCGACGCGGTCCATCTACGCATGGGCGATCTGGTGCCTGCCGATCTGCGTCTCGTCGAGGGCCGGGTGCAAGTCGATCAGTCCACTCTCACCGGAGAGTCTTTGCCCGTGGAAAGCGGTCCAGGAACGGATGTCTGGTCCGGCGCCGTGGTGACGCGCGGCGAAGCCACCGGTCAGGTAACCGCCACCGGATCGCGCACGCGTTTCGGCAAGACCGCCGAGCTGGTGCGCAGCGCCAAGACCGTGAGCCATCTCGAAGCGGTGATTTTCGGCATCGTCAAATATCTGGTCCTGCTGGACATCGTGCTCGTTGCTGCGCTGCTGGTCTATGCCGTGACGACGGGGATGGCGCTCGTCGATGTGGTTCCCTTCGCCCTGATTCTCTTGGTTGCGTCCGTTCCCGTGGCCTTGCCCGCCACCTTCACCCTGGCCACGGCATTGGGTTCCCTGGAACTCGCCAAGCGCGGGGTGCTGGTCACGCGCCTGTCGGCGATCGAGGAGGCTGCCGCCATGGATGTGCTCGCCAGCGACAAGACCGGCACGATCACCGAAAACCGCCTCTCGCTGGCCGCGCTTAAGCCGGCAAATGGCATTTCAGAAAACGACCTGCTGCGCATCGCCGCGATCGCCTGCGACGATGCGACGCAAGACCCGATCGACTTGGCCATCCTGGGCGCTGCCCGCGAACGTTCGCTACTGCAGTCTCCGCCACGGCGCATCCGCTTCACCCCTTTCGATCCGCAGACGCGGCGCTCTGAAACGGTGTTCGAGGAAAATGGCCTCACCCGCCGCGCCGTCAAGGGCGCTTCACTCGAAGTCGCCGCCCTGGCCGGGGCGCCAGACGTTGCCGCCGAAGTCGAAGCCCTCGCGGCCGGCGGCTATCGCGTGCTGGGTGTGGCCATTGGCGACGAGACCGCGCTGCAATTCGCTGGCCTGGTGGCCTTGCAAGACCCGCCGCGCAAGGATTCCGCAGCGCTGGTGGAGAACCTGCGCCAACTCGGTGTGCGTGTGGTGATGGTCACCGGCGACGGTCAGGCCACGGCACGGACGGTGGCCAAGGAAGTCGGTATTGGTGAACGTACCTGCCCGGCGAGCATGCTCGTGGAAAACGGTGCCTCATCCATCGCGCAATGCGATGTGTTCGCCCAGGTGTTTCCCGAGGACAAATTTCATCTCGTGCAGGCACTGCAACGCTCCGGCCACGTAACCGGCATGACGGGTGACGGCGTCAACGACGCCCCGGCGCTCAAGCAGGCCGAGGTCGGCATCGCCGTGGCCAACGCCACCGACGTGGCCAAGGCCGCCGCCAGCCTGGTGCTCACCAATCCGGGACTGGGCGACGTGGTGGCAGCCGTCGAAACCAGTCGGCGCATCTATCAGCGCATGCTCACGTACACCCTCAACAAAATCATCAAGACGCTGGAAATCGCCATTTTCATGAGCGTTGGCGTGATGCTGACCGGCGTATTTGTCATTACACCGCTGCTCATCGTGCTGCTGCTGTTTACCAACGATTTCGTCACCATGTCCATTGCCACCGATCGCGTGGAGTTTTCCCGCAAGCCGGAGCGCTGGCGCATTCCCAATCTCATGGCGACTGCAGCGCCACTGGCTGCGCTCATTCTGGTGCTGTCCTTCTCGGTGTTCTTCGTCGGGCGCGACTGGTTGCATCTTCCGCTGCCGCAGCTACAGACTTTGATTTTCGTCATGCTGGTGTTTACCGGCCTTGGCAACGTGTATCTGGTGCGCGAACGACGCCATTTCTGGCGGTCGCGGCCCAGCCGATGGCTGCTGATCGCCAGCGTGATCGACATCGCGGTGGTCGGCCTCATGGCGAGCCAGGGTATCTTGATGACCGCCATCAGCCCGGCGCTGATCGGTGGATTGCTGGCAGTGGCAATGGGTTACCTGGTGTTGATGGATTTTCTGAAGATCGGCATTTTCCGCCGCTTCGGGCTGGCATGAAGGAGTGCCATGCGCATACTCCTGGTTGAAGACGATCCGATGATCGGCGAGGCGGTATCCGTGGCCCTCAAGGACGCTGCCTATGCCGTCGACTGGGTAACCGATGGCGTGACGGCCGACGCTGCATTGCATCATGGCGAGCATCAAGCCGTGCTACTCGACTTGGGGCTTCCCAAGCGCGATGGTCTCGAAGTGCTCAGGCGTTTGAGACAGCGTGGCAATATGGTTCCAGTCGTTGTCATCACTGCCCGCGATGGCGTCGATGACCGAATCAAGGGACTCGATTTCGGAGCCGATGACTATGTGGTGAAACCGTTCGACGTCAACGAGTTGCTGGCGCGGCTGCGGGCGGTCATTCGCCGCCAGGGCGGACAGGCCGCGCCGGTACTCAGCAATGGCAAAGTCAGCCTTGATCCGGCAACAAGGGAGGCGTGCTGCGGGAAATTTGTCGCGGTTCTCAGCGCGCGGGAATTTGCGCTGCTACACGCCTTGCTGCTGCGTCCGGGCGCCATTCTCGGTCGTAGCGAACTCGAAGAGCGCATCTACGGCTGGAACGAGGAGGTCGAAAGCAATGCCGTGGATTTTCTGATTCACGGCGTGCGTAAGAAGCTGGGAGCCGATGTGATCAAGAACGTGCGCGGCGCGGGCTGGATGGTAGAAAAACCGAAATGAACCACTCACTGCAACGGCATCTGTCCAGCGTACTCGGCCTGGTCATTGTGGTGTTTGGTCTGGCCGCGACGACGGCCTCCTTTCTTCTGGCTTATGACGAGGCCAGAGAATTCCAGGACGACATGCTGCGGCAAATTGCAGTGCTGACCGCACGCAGCGATCCGGCAACCGCTGCGAGGACTGCTGCTGAGACCCTCATCGACGATCCTGAATCCCGGGTGTTGGTGATCAGGCTGCCTGGCAGCCCTCGTCCGGACTGGTTGCCTGACCGTTTGCCGGCGGGGTTTCATACCCTGAACAGACGGGGAGAGGAGCTTCGGATTTTCGTCCATCAGGAGGGTTCGCCGAAAACCGAAACCATCATTGCCCAACCTACCGATGCAAGAGATGAAATCGCCATCAACAGCGCGTTGCGTACGTTGATACCTCTGCTTCTCGTATTTCCACTGCTGATTTTCGCCATCGTGCGCATCGTCCGCCGCGAATTCAATCCGGTCATCGAGCTGGCTCGCGATCTGGATGCACAGGCGGTGGATCGTCCGAGGGCCATCGAGGTCGAGGGATTGCCGAGCGAGATCACGCCTTTCGTTCAAGCCATCAACCGCCTGCTGGGGCGCGTGAATCAGTTGCTCGACCAGCAACGGCGCTTCATCGCCGATGCGGCGCATGAGTTGCGCAGTCCACTGACGGCGTTGTCAGTGCAAGCCCAGAACCTCAGCCAGGCAGGCTCTCTGGATGCCATGCGCGAACGCATTGCGCCCCTGCAGGCAGGTATCGAGCGCGCACGTCAGCTTAGCGAGCAATTGCTGAGTCTGGCGCGGATCCAAGCGGGCTGTGGCACGGAAAGTATCGTTGACATTTCCGCCTTGGCCCGTGAGCTGATCGCGGATTACCTGCCTACCGCAGAGTCCAAGGGCATCGATTTGGGGCTGGACGAAGATGCAAAATTTACATTGCCCGCAGCACCGGAATCGTTGCGGCTCATTGTCGGCAACGCGCTGGATAATGCCCTCAAATATTCCCGGGCTGGCGGTGAGGTAACGCTCCGGTTGAGTACCGACAACGACACGGCGATCATCGAGGTCCTCGATGACGGCCCGGGAATTCCGCCAGACGAATGTGAGCGCGTATTCGACGCGTTCTACCGGATTGCGGGAACCTACGAATCTGGAAGCGGCCTTGGCCTGGCCATTGCCCGCGAAGCAGCGATGCGCCTGGGTGGGTCGGTCAGTTTGAGCAACCGGAAAGATCGATCTGGTGCGATTTTTACCTACCGGCAAGGGCTGACTCGGTGATCAGCCACTTCATTGTATCGTATGGGTATCTGGCGGTTTTTGCCGGTACGCTTCTTGAAGGCGAAACCATTTTGATCGCGGCAGGTTTTGCGGCCCATCGCGGCTTGCTAGATTGGCCGCTGGTCGCCTTGACCGCAACGATCGGCGGCGCCCTCGGAGATCAGCTGTTTTTTGCGCTCGGGCGCTGGAAAGGCGATGTGTTGATCCAGCGGTTTCCTGCCCTGACAAAGCATCGGTTGCGCGTTCACGACCTGCTGGAGCGCCATTCGGTGTTGGTCATCCTCATCGTCCGCTTTCTTTATGGACTCCGCATCGCCGGCCCGCTGTTGCTGGGATCAAGCCGTGTGCCGGTGCTTCGCTTCGTCGTACTGAACCTGATTGGCGCGGCTCTGTGGGCGATTGCCGTATCAGGAGCGGGTTATGTGTTCGGGCTTGCGCTCAGTGCACTCATCAACGATCTCAAGCGAGTCGAAGAGATCGTCTTGGTCGCAATACTGGCAGCTGGCGGTCTGACCTGGTTTAAGCGAAAAACACGAAAATAAAAGGCGCAGAACCAGGGGGGAGCAGCAAAACGCGACTGGGCTGAAGAGCCTGGGTCTGGGCGGAGCAAAAAACGGCAGAACTCGTAGCCATGTGGGTTTCTGAGGGGTAGTGTGCCGACTTATGTGCAAAAGCGTCTGCAGTTAGCAAGCAGGCGGGTGGTCATGGTGAGGGGTTGATTGTCGAGATCGACCTTGAACCCTGAAGGAGTGCAAACCATGACCACAGGCAAGATTAAGAGGAAGTTGTCGGCAGTGGAAGCGGTGGCGGGCGACCGTGACCTGATGAAGGCGCTGCTGAAGGAGGCGCTCTAGGCAAGTGCTGGAAGGCGAGATGGCCGAATTTCTGGGGGCGGCGCCGGGCGAACGGACAGAGCGTCGCAACGGCTAGCGTGCTGGCGACTCAAGCCGCGGTCTGGTGACTCGGATCGGCAAGCTGGAATTGCGCGTGCCGCGGGACAGAAGCGGCGAATTCTCCACGGCCCTGTTCGAGCGCGATGCCAGGAGCGAGAAGGCCCTGGTGGCGGCCTTGGCCGAAAGGTATGTGCAAGGCGTCTCCAGCCGCAAGGTCAAGGTTATCACCGAAGAGCTCTGTGGCCACAGCTTTTCGGCCAGTGCCATCAGCAGCATCAACAAAGGGCTTGACGAGGCGCTGGCGCGGTTTGCCAACCGCCCCCTTACCGAAGCCTACCCTTACCTGATCCTCGATGCCCGTTACGAGAAAGTACGGGATGCGGGCGTGATCAGCCACCGGGCGGTACTGATTGCCATCGGCATCAATTGGGAAGGACAACGACAGGTGTTGGCCGTTGAGTTGGCCAACCGCGAGAGCCAGAGTGCGTGGCGCGACTTTCTGATTCGACTCAAGGAGCGTGGCCTGTCCGGTGTCGAATTCGTCGTTGTCCTTCGACCATGCGGGCCTCAAGAAAGCTATCCGCGAGGTGCTGACCGAAGCCGCCTGGCAGCGCTGCTCTGTGCATTTCCTTGAGGATGCCCTGGACGACCTGCCAAGGAAGGCGGACGACGATTGTCTTCAGGAGCTACGCTGGATTTACGACCGCCGCGACATCCAGGAGACCCATCGTGACCTCTCGGCCTGGATCGCCAAATGGGCGGGCAAGTATCCGAAACGGGTCGATTGGGTGGAAGCGAACATCACCGAGACGCTGACGTTTTACCGATTGCCGCGCGAGCATCACAAGCACATGAAGCGCACGAACATGCTGGAGCGGCTCAACGAGGAGATCAAGCGCCGCACTCGCGTGGTGCGGATCTTCTCTAACGCCGAGTCCTGCCTGCGGCTGATCCGCGCGCTGTGCGTCGAAACCCACGAGGCGTGGCTTAAGGACAGCCGTTGAAACTGTCGAAAAAGGGGCGAATCCACCTTAAACGATTGGGGGGTACTCTGGCAGAAGTGACCCCATGCCAAAATTCAAACCCTGCAACTACGCCCAAATGACCATGCTGCCCATCTCCCTCGAAAACCAGATCCTCCCCGGCAGCCTGGAGCACACCATCCACGAAGTGGTCGAAAAGCACATGGACCTTTCGGTCTTCGACCAGCGCTACAACAACGACGAAACAGGCGCAACCGCCATTCATCCCAAAATCCTGCTCAAAGTCATTTTGCTGGCTTACGCCCGCGGCTTGCTCAGTTCCCGACAAATCGAGCGCGCCTGCGTCGAAAACGTCACCTTCATCGCGCTCGCCTGCGGGTATTCCCCCGACCACAGCACCATCGCCAACTTCGTCTCAACCATGCAGGCAGAAATCGAGAGCCTCTTCTGCGACGTCCTGCTGGTGTGCGAAGAGATGAACCTGCTCGGCGGCTCGCACTTCAGCCTGGACGGGGTCAAACTCTCCGCCAACGTCTCCAAAGAGTGGAGCGGCACCTTCGACGAACTCAAGCGCAAGCGCGATAAGTTGCAGGAGAAACTGCAGCAGGCGATGGCAGAGCATCGGCAGGCCGACGCCCAGCCCGAGGTCGAGTTGGAACGCCAGCAGCAGCGCGAGAGACGCCTGCAGCGGGCAGTCGAACGGTTGGAGCAGTTCCTGCAGAGCGAACAGCCCAAGACCGGCAGCGACGGCAAAGAAATCCAGAGCAACGCGGTGGACAACGAATCGGTCAAGATGCCCACCGCCCACGGCGTCGTGCAGGGCTACAACGCCCAGGCGCTGGTTGATTCCAAACATCAAATCATCCTCGCCGCCGAAGCCTTCGCCACCCAGGACCATGACAACCTCGAGCCAATGTTGACGGGTGCGAAAAAGAATCTCAAGGCGATTGGCAAGGACGAGACCTTCTTTCAGGGCAAGACCCTGACCGCAGACAGCAACTATCATAGTGTGGAAAGCCTGACGTTAGTGTGGAAAGCCTGACGTTCTGCCAGACTGAAGGAGTGGACGCCTACATCCCCGACATCCAGTTCCGCAAACGGGATGAGCGCTTCGCCGATCGAGACCGTTTCAAGGGTGGACGGCAGAAGGAAGCGCCCTTCTCGCTGACGGATTTCATGTTCGACCCCGACCGACAACGGTATCTCTGTCCCCAGGGCAGGGAACTCACCCTGCACGCCCGCAGCCAGCGCAACCGCTATCGCATCTACGACGTCTACCACGCCCGCCCCCAGGACTGCGCCGCCTGTCCGCTGCGCGAACGCTGCCTGAGCAAGCCCTCCGCTTCCCGCCGCTATCTCTCCGTTCCGACCACGCAGCCGCCCAATCTGCTCGACGAGATGAAAGCCAAAATTGACAGTCCACAGGGCAAAAAGATTTACGCCCGCCGGTTAGCGATGGTCGAGCCGGTCTTTGCGAACATTTGCGTTCACAAACACATGAACCGATTCACGCTGCGCTCGAAAGCCAAAGTGGATGTACAATGGAGATTGTACGCACTGGTGCACAATATTGGTAAAATCTGCGTGTTTGGGACGTTGAATTAGCCGAGAACGAGAGCAAAGCCCTGCCCCAACCGCCTGGCATGCCCCCTCACCCCGCCGCGCCAGCCGCCCCAGGCAGGTTTCGCTCCGCGAAAAACGGTTTTTCGACAGTTTCGTTACCTGAACATGATGCTGCTCGCGGAGCAGAAAAAGGAGGCATTGCGACTGGCCGCCTGACGCGGCTGCGCGCTGTCGGCACCGCTTCGGCCTCCGCCCTACGCGGCACCGACAGCGCAACGGAGATCAACCAATTACCTGATCTGCATATTTGCACAACTTGACACACACAACTGGAAGGAGTGGTTGTAGGGGTTAGGAAAGCAAAAACCCCTTCTAGCTGAGGGAAGGGGTTTTTGTGGAGGGGTCCCTGGCGGTGACCGAGGTTGGCCTGGCTTTGGGGCCAGACTAGGATAGGCGAGGGCGTGTTTCACGTCTGAGTTCGGTATGGGATCAGGTGGGGCCACGTCTCTATAGCCGCCAGGGGGTAACTGGTGGGGTGGTATGTGGGGTGTGTGGGTAGCTGTGCTTGGGTGTTATATGGTCAAGCCGCACGGTTGATTAGGACGGGTTAGCTGCATGCGTTGCCGCACTTCTACATCCCGCCTATTGACGTCGTGGTCTACGACGGACCTTGAGGGGCTTAATGAGCCCGGGAGACCTAATCTTGGGGGGGGCTTCCCGCTTAGATGCTGTCAGCGGTTATCCCGTCCGCACATAGCTACCCGGCGATGCCACTGGCGTGACAACCGGAACACCAGGGGTGCGTCCACGCCGGTCCTCTCGTACTAGGCGCAGCGTCCCGCAAGTCTCCAACGCCCACGGCAGATAGGGACCGAACTGTCTCACGACGTTCTAAACCCAGCTCGCGTACCACTTTAAATGGCGAACAGCCATACCCTTGGGACCGACTACAGCCCCAGGATGTGATGAGCCGACATCGAGGTGCCAAACACCGCCGTCGATATGAACTCTTGGGCGGTATCAGCCTGTTATCCCCGGAGTACCTTTTATCCGTTGCGCGATGGCCCGTCCATTAGGAACCACCGGATCACTAAGACCTGCTTTCGCACCTGCTCGACTTGTCTGTCTCGCAGTTAAGCACCCTTGTGCCTTTGCACTCTAACGGTGGATGTCCGACCCACCTGAGGGTACCTTCGTGCTCCTCCGTTACCTTTTGGGAGGAGACCGCCCCAGTCAAACTACCCACCATGCACGGTCCCTGCCCCGGATCACGGGGCGAGGTTAGAACGGCGAACCAGCCAGGGTGGTATTTCAAGGTCGGCTCCACGGCAACTGGCGTCGCCGCTTCATCGCCTCCCACCTATCCTACACAAGCTGCTTCAACGTTCAGTGCAAAGCTATAGTCAAGGTTCACGGGGTCTTTCCGTCTAGCCGCGGGTACACTGCATCTTCACAGCGAGTTCAATTTCACTGAGTCTCGGGTGGAGACAGTGCCGCCATCGTTACGCCATTCGTGCAGGTCGGAACTTACCCGACAAGGAATTTCGCTACCTTAGGACCGTTATAGTTACGGCCGCCGTTTACCGGGGCTTCGCTCAAGAGCTTCGCCTTGCGGCTGACCCCATCACTTAACCTTCCGGCACCGGGCAGGCGTCACACCCTATACGTCCGCTTACGCGTTGGCAGAGTGCTGTGTTTTTAATAAACAGTCGCAGCGGCCTGGTCACTGCGGCCCCCCTCAGCTCCACCCGCAGGGGGCTTTACCTACTAGGGGCGCACCTTCTCCCGAAGTTACGGTGCCATTTTGCCTAGTTCCTTCACCCGAGTTCTCTCATGCGCCTTGGGATACTCTCCCCACCCACCTGTGTCGGTTTCGGGTACGGGCACTGCCCACCTGAAGCTTAGAGGCTTTTCTCGGAAGCAGGGCATCACGCACTTCGCCATTTGGCTCGGCATCACGTCTCAGTATTAATCCCCCGGATTTGCCTAAGGGATCTACCTAAGCGCTTAAACCAGGACAACCAACACCTGGCTGCGTTAGCCGTCTTCGTCCCCCCATCGCAGTGAACAGCGGTGCCGGAATCTTAACCGGCTTCCCATCGACTACGCCTCTCGGCCTCGCCTTAGGGTCCGACTCACCCTGCGCCGATGACCGTTGCGCAGGAACCCTTGGGTTTGCGGCGTCGGGGTCTTTCACCCCGATAGTCGTTACTCATGTCAGCATTCGCACTTCCGATACCTCCAGCAGACCTTACGATCCACCTTCACCGGCTTACGGAACGCTCCCCTACCCTGCTCTACAGCAGCCGCAGCTTCGGTAGAGATCTTCATAGCCCCGTTACATCTTCCGCGCCGACCGACTCGACCAGTGAGCTATTACGCTTTCTTTAAAGGGTGGCTGCTTCTAAGCCAACCTCCTGGCTGTCTGGGCCTTCCGACATCGTTTCCCACTGAGACCTCATTTGGGGACCTTAGCTGGCGGTCTGGGTTGTTGCCCTCTCGACGACGGATGTTAGCACCCGCCGTCTGTCTCCCGTGTTGCACTTCTGCGTATTCGGAGTTTGCCTCGGGTTGGTAAGCCGGGATGGCCCCCGAGCCGAAACAGTGCTCTACCCCACAGAGTGATCACACGAGGCGCTACCTCAATAGCTTTCGGGGAGAACCAGCTATCTCCGAGCTTGCTTAGCCTTTCACTCCAACCCACAGCTCATCCGAAGCTTTTTCAACAGCTCCCGGTTCGGGCCTCCAGTCGGCGTTACCCGACTTTCACCCTGGCCATGGGTAGATCGCCCGGTTTCGGGTCTACGCCCAGCGACTCAACGCCCTCTTCAGACTCGCTTTCGCTACGCCTCCCCTACTCGGTTAAGCTTGCCACTGAGCAGTAACTCGCTGACCCATTATACAAAAGGTACGCCGTCACCCCCGCAGGGGCTCCGACTGCTTGTACGCACACGGTTTCAGGTTCTATTTCACTCCCCTCACCGGGGTTCTTTTCGCCTTTCCCTCACGGTACTGGTCCACTATCGGTCGGTTGGGAGTATTGAGCCTTGGAGGATGGTCCCCCCGTTTTCAGACAGGATTACACGTGTCCCGCCTTACTCGTGTTCACAACAGCAGCGTTTTCAGGTACTGGGCTGTCACCATCTCTGGCGCGCCTTTCCAGACGCTTCCCCTAACCCTACCGTCGCTTCTTGGGCTCGTCCCCTTTCGCTCGCCACTACTCAGGGAATCTCGGTTGATGTCTGTTCCTCTAGGTACTGAGATGTTTCAGTTCCCCAGGTTCGCCTCTCGACCCTATGGATTCAGATCAAGATGCCTGGCTTTCACCAGGCGGGTTGCCCCATTCGGAAATCCCCGGATCATTGCTCGCTTGCCAGCTCCCCGAGGCTTTGCGCAGGCTGCCACGTCCTTCATCGCCTCCAACCGCCTAGGCATCCACCGTGTGCGCTTACTTCGCTTGACCATATAACCCCAAGCACAGCTGCATGCCTCGCGCATACAACTTCACACACACACCTTCACCACCTTGTCAAAGAACTCTCTCCAGAAAACGCTCTACCGCGCTTCCTCTCTAACCTTCCACACCACGCTGGTGGAGCCAGGGAGCCTCGAACTCCCGACCTCCTGCGTGCAAAGCAGGCGCTCTCCCAACTGAGCTATGGCCCCGTGTCCGCCTCCCCAATGGTGGGTCTGGCTGGATTTGAACCAGCGACCTCACCCTTATCAGGGGTGCGCTCTGACCACCTGAGCTACAGACCCGCGCCCCACCGCACATAACAGGGCATGATGCTTGCTGTGGAGGCTCGCCGTGTCTCCCCTGACTCAAGGCATTGCCTTCCCAATCATATGTAAGGAGGTGATCCAGCCGCAGGTTCCCCTACGGCTACCTTGTTACGACTTCACCCCAGTCATTGACCACACCGTGGTCGGCACCCCCCTTCCGGTTCAGCCACCGCCTTCTGGTGCAGCCAACTCCCATGGTGTGACGGGCGGTGTGTACAAGGCCCGGGAACGGATTCACCGCGGCATGCTGATCCGCGATTACTAGCGATTCCGACTTCATGCAGTCGAGTTGCAGACTGCAATCCGGACTACGAGGAGTTTTTTGGGATTGGCTCCGCGTCGCCGCTTCGCAACCCTCTGTACCCCCCATTGTAGCACGTGTGTAGCCCAGCCCATAAGGGCCATGATGACTTGACGTCATCCCCACCTTCCTCCGGTTTCACACCGGCAGTCTCCCTCGAGTCCCCGGCTTGACCCGCTGGCAACGAGGGACAAGGGTTGCGCTCGTTACGGGACTTAACCCAACATCTCACGACACGAGCTGACGACAGCCATGCAGCACCTGTCTCTACGCTCCCAAAGGCACCCCCACCTCTCGGCAGGATTCGTAGGATGTCAAGGGCTGGTAAGGTTCTTCGCGTTGCATCGAATTAAACCACATGCTCCACCGCTTGTGCGGGCCCCCGTCAATTCCTTTGAGTTTTAACCTTGCGGCCGTACTCCCCAGGCGGTCGACTTACCGCGTTAGCTGCACCACACACCCCTATACAGAAGCGTACGGCTAGTCGACATCGTTTACAGCGTGGACTACCAGGGTATCTAATCCTGTTTGCTCCCCACGCTTTCGCGCCTCAGCGTCAGTCTGCAGCCAGGGGGCCGCCTTCGCCACCGGTGTTCCTCCCGATCTCTACGCATTTCACCGCTACACCGGGAATTCCACCCCCCTCTCCGCGACTCTAGTTCACCAGTCTCAACTGCCGTTCCCAGGTTAAGCCCAGGGCTTTCACAGCTGACTTGATCAACCGCCTACGCGCCCTTTACGCCCAGTAAGTCCGATTAACGCTCGCACCCTCCGTATTACCGCGGCTGCTGGCACGGAGTTAGCCGGTGCTTCTTCTGTGGGTAACGTCAACCTAAGGTCACCCCCAGGCTTCTTCCCCACCGAAAGGGCTTTACAACCCGCAGGCCGTCTTCACCCACGCGGCATCGCTGGATCAGGCTTGCGCCCATTGTCCAAGATTCCCCACTGCTGCCTCCCGTAGGAGTCTGGGCCGTGTCTCAGTCCCAGTGTGGCTGATCATCCTCTCAGACCAGCTACCGATCGTCGCCTTGGTAGGCTTTTACCCCACCAACTAGCTAATCGGACATGGGCTCATCTAGCAGCAGACGCCTCTCAGCGCCCTTTCCCCCTCAGGGTCCATGCGGTATTAGCCCAAGTTTCCCCAGGTTGTCCCCCACTGCTAGGCAGATTCCCATGCATTACTCACCCGTCCGCCACTCGCCACCCAGAGAGCTCATCACTCCCCCGTGCTGCCGTCCGACTTGCATGTGTTAAGCGTGCCGCCAGCGTTCAATCTGAGCCAGGATCAAACTCTTCTTTTCAACTCTCACCTTCACAGTCAATACCTCTCCCCACCATCACCACCGCACCTACTCAGCACAGCAGTCATAGCAGGCCAGCATCAACACGACCAACCCCCACACCAAGCATCTCACCCCAACTTCTTAAAGATCTCCAACACCCCACCGCACCACCTCAGCCCTAAAAAACCTCAGCAGCACCGCAGAGAACGCGCATTCTAGCTACCCAAAAAAATATGTCAAGAGGACAACCTGACTTTTTTCAAAACCAAAAAAGGAGGATGGGCCGTACCCCTGGAGATGTTAAGGACCCATCTTGCAAGTCATATGATATCCGACGATTGTATAGAAACTCTGCATCTCGCGAAGTTCGTGCTGGCGAGCGACATGCAGCCATCTCCTTATGATGGCAGGGAACACCGCACTGCCTCACGGCTGGCGATGACAGAGTCGTGCATACCTTAAGAGCATTGCGGAGCACCTTGACATGCCCTTGACACGCAGACACTTTCACCGGTGCGTTCTAGGTGGCCTTGCCATTGTCTGCCTACCCTCTTTGGCGCAGGTTGAGCTGAAAGAGGGCGAAGACTGGCGCGCTATCATTCCGCCGCAACCGACCGATACCCCTGACAAGATCGAGGTCCTGGAGTTTTTTTCTTATGGTTGCCCCCATTGCGGAGCGCTCAATCCCTTGCTCAAACAATGGGCGACTCATCTGCCAGAGGATGTTGTGTTGCAGCGCGTCCCCGTGACCTTCGGGCGCCAAGCATGGGCAACCTTGGCTCGGCTATTTTACACCCTACAAGGTTTGGGCGCCCTTGAGCAGCTCGATCAAGAGATCTTCACCGCGATCCATGATCAACGGTTAAAGCTCTATCAAGAACCGACACTGATGGAATGGCTCAGTGCACGTGGGATCGACCAGGCAGCATTCAAAAACGCCTTCGCATCCTTTGATGTCCACACCAAGGTTAAGCGCAGTGACTATCTGGCGGAGCGCTATCAGATCGATGCAGTCCCCACGATCACGGTTGCAGGGCGCTATGCCGTCCTTGCAGGCCGAGCACGCACCCTGCCTGAATTGCTCGGGATTGCCGAGCAACTGATCGCGCGAGCCCGAGTAGAGGGCAGTGCACAGGGCGGGTCATTTGGGGGCAATCTCTGATCGCGATAGATGGGCAAAATAGGCAAGGCCCAGTCAAGGCATATGTTCAAGACCGATCTTGGTAGAGCTGCGTGCTGTACGGCCCCGATCCCTGAGCGCCAAGGGAATGATCACCAGCAGGGCGCCGGTTAACAAAAGGATTTCAAATCCATAGACTGCGATATAGCCAGTAGCGGGGCCGGTCATGTCAGGCCCAAAGGCGCCTGTCTTGGCAAAGCCGGACACGATGTCGCGCAATGTGCCACCCATAGCTGTCGCGATCCCGTTGGCGGTTGCCTGTACTGCGCCCCAGGCACCGAGCGCGAGGCCGCTATGCAGACCGCTGTCATCAGCGCTTGCCAAATCCATGGCGGCGGTCAGGGTCCCCACTGCCAGTAGGCCGCCGCCCAATCCAATCAATGCCGTCCCAGAGCAAAACAGCATGACCGAGCCAAGACTGGCAGCAGCGATGACAATCGAAAAGGCCAAGATCCCGCAGAATATGCCAACGGCTGTAAGCCGGTATGCATTCCCCCCGTGTCCGAGCCAATAACTTGCCAATACGTAGGATAAAAGAGCACCGCTCGCCCATAAAGCAGTCAAGGCTGTGGTTTGGGAAACGCTCATCCGCAAGACCTGGCCGCCATAGGGTTCGAGCAAGACATCTTGCATGGTGAATCCGGCCGTCCCCAGCGCAACGACGATCAACAGGAGGCTCGGTTTCCCGCCAGCAGCAAATTCGCGCCATGCATCCCAGAAGTGAGGGAGTTCGACTGGGTTGGCCGCCCGCGCTGGATTAATAGCCTCTTGCTTCCAAAGCGCGATCAGATTAAGAACGATCGTAGCGACGGCAGCACCCTGGATAAGCTGGATCAGTAGCTGCGGCGAAAAATGGGTCAAGAGACGGCCAAACAGCAAAGAACTCAAGACCATCCCGACCAACAAGGTTACGTAAAGCAAGGCAACGACTCGCGAACGCTTGTCGGGAGGCGCAATATCGGTCGCCAAGGCCAAACCTGCGGTTTGCGTGGTATGCAAACCGGCGCCTACAAGCAAAAAGGCCAGGCCAGCGCCCAAGGTGCCCAAGAAATTGAAGATATTTGAGGTATCAGAGAGGAGTAATAGGGCGAAGGGCATGATGGCAAAGCCGCCAAATTGGAGCATGCTCCCAAGCCAGATATAGGGGATGCGGCGCAAGCCAAATGCCGAGTGATGATAGTCGGAGCGATGACCGATGAGGGCGCGCAAAGGGGCAAAGACTAAGGGGAGCGCCAACATGGTGGCCACGAGCCAGGCTGGGACTTTGAGTTCGACGACCATCACACGGTTGAGCGTCCCAGTCAGCAAAACCATGGCGATAGCAATCGAGACCTGAAAGAGCGATAGGCGCAGGAGGCGCGACATCGGCACCTCAGATGTTGCCACATCGGCAAAGGGTAGCAACCGACGAATGAGCTGACGCCAGGCAAGCAACCTTGGATCAAGGGGTTCAGTCATGCCACTTTCGTCTCCGGGATGGATACAAGGGATAGAGGAAGGAAAGGGACCTTATCCTTCACAGAAGAGCAGCGGAATGGTACGCAGCAGGCGCCCAAAGTGGAAGGCTTGGCGACAGGCTCAGCCACACAGGTAGCCTCTTCATTAAGAGTCAAGGGCAAGGCCAGCGACTAGCAAGCGAACCCGTCGTTCACCATAAACTGCATCTCTTTGCCATGAGATTAACCTACATCGGTTAAGACCATTGCAAACTCACTATTGTGTAAGCCAAATGTAAGGGATATGCCAGCCATCGCATCCTATGGTTGAACGATCGTTTACGATCCTCAAAAAACTAAACAGCGGATCGATGACCCCTAAGGGCATCCATCCGCTGTATAAAACCGGCGGTTTCAGCGCGCTTGGGCCCTCTGCCAGAGGCATGGAGCCCTAAGAGCAAGCCTTACTTCCAGCCCAGACCGACAGAGAAGACCACCCAGTGGACGGCGATCGCCAGGACCAGCAGGGCATAGAAAATCGGCATCAGCCAGGTGGCGGGGTTGACGACCAGCCAGATCTTCCAATCGTCTTCAGGGTTCTTCGGCTTTGCAACGTCGCTCATCGTAAAATTCCTCAACCAGAGATTAAATCAGCCTTACCACCACGGACGCGCCGCAATCACCAGCAGATGGGCCAGCGCCGCCAACCCAACAAACGCCGTGTAGGTCGTCTTGAACTGCTCGTGAAACTCTTTCGCCTGCTGCTCGGTCAGACCCGACAAGCTTTGATCGGCCATTGCTCGTGACTCCACTCAATCTCTTCTGTTAACGCCTTACTGCGCCGCCGGAGCAGCCGCCTCAACCGCCGCCGGAGCAGCCTTGGCGTGCCAACCCTGACCTTCCAGCGAAAACGCTACCACATGAATCAGGATCGCCGTCACCGCCACCGCAATCAGGGTCGGAATCAACCAGGTCGCCGGATTGACCACCAACCAAAACTTCCAGTCGTTCTCAAGGGGCTTGTAACCCATGAACTCAATCGTCATCGCTCAACCCCCCCTTACCACCACGGATTCGCCGCAATCACCAGCAGATGGGCCAGCGCCGCCAACCCAACAAACGCCGTGTAGGTCGTCTTGAACTGCTCGTGAAACTCTTTCGCCTGCTGCTCGGTCAGACCTGACAGACTCTTCGCATCAGCCATTGTGGCCTCCTAACTCTCGCATTACAGGATTTGCACCATTCCACCCCCAGCAGCTTCTCCACACCACCAGAGGCTTCACCCTGTCCAACTCGGACTCAAAACAGTAGGACCCTACCAGATCCTGCGTGTCATCTTAGCTTGACAGATTCCAATGTCAAGTCTGTTTTACAGCAGTGATCCCGTTTGGTTTCTTGGGGCGACGAAGTGGTGGAAGAGATAGGGTTAGGCACACCATCCGCGACCAACAAAGCGGTCGCTCTCTCCATGGGGATGTCTAAACAAGATCTGCGCGCTTTTGATCTCGGACAGGTTGCTGGATATCCCTTGGCGCAGAGGGGTCTTGCAGTCGATAGAGGGTAAGCTTTCATCCGGCATACAAGCTGCTGTGCAGCGGCAAACCATCTTGGATATACAGGCGATGCCCTGATGCCCACCGACTTTTCGCTTACCGAGCAAACTTGTGTATGAGCCAGACCGACATGGGCGACATCGATGTGCCAACGATGTAGCGATAGCGATGCCGCCATATCTAGCGGGCCCTGCCTTACATAGGCAAGAGCCTGTTGAGATGTAGGCGCAGGATATTGATAACTCCTGCAACCAAGCCCTTATGCGGGCTTCCGGGAAAGGCAGAGGATTTTATTCAGTAGCCAGGGACGCGTAAAAATAAAAGGCACACCTTTAGAGGTGTGCCCTTGGGCACAGCGCCCACCAGCCTCGGCTAGTGGGCGCACAAGAGCCCTTACAATCAGGCGTGCCAGCCCAGACCGACCGCGAAGACCACCCAGTGGACGGCGATCGCAATCAGCAACACCGTAAAGAAGATCGGCATCAGCCAGGTGGCGGGGTTGACGACCAGCCAGATCTTCCAATCGTCTTCAGGGTTCTTCGGCTTTGCAACGTCGCTCATCGTAAAATTCCTCAACCAGAGATTAAATCAGCCTTACCACCACGGACGCGCCGCAATCACCAGCAGATGGGCCAGCGCCGCCAACCCAACAAACGCCGTGTAGGTCGTCTTGAACTGCTCGTGAAACTCTTTCGCCTGCTGCTCGGTCAGACCCGACAAGCTTTGATCGGCCATTGCTCGTGACTCCACTCAATCTCTTCTGTTAACGCCTTACTGCGCCGCCGGAGCAGCCGCCTCAACCGCCGCCGGAGCAGCCTTGGCGTGCCAACCCTGACCTTCCAGCGAAAACGCTACCACATGAATCAGGATCGCCGTCACCGCCACCGCAATCAGGGTCGGAATCAACCAGGTCGCCGGATTGACCACCAACCAAAACTTCCAGTCGTTCTCAAGGGGCTTGTAACCCATGAACTCAATCGTCATCGCTCAACCCCCCCTTACCACCACGGATTCGCCGCAATCACCAGCAGATGGGCCAGCGCCGCCAACCCAACAAACGCCGTGTAGGTCGTCTTGAACTGCTCGTGAAACTCTTTCGCCTGCTGCTCGGTCAGACCTGACAGACTCTTCGCATCAGCCATTGTGGCCTCCTAACTCTCGCATTACAGGATTTGCACCATTCCACCCCCAGCAGCTTCTCCACACCACCAGAGGCTTCACCCTGTCCAACTCGGACTCAAAACAGTAGGACCCTACCAGATCCTGCGTGTCATCTTAGCTTGACAGATTCCAATGTCAAGTCTGTTTTACATGACATGCTTATTCAAAGGAGCGGCGGATAAAGGTGATGATGATGCCCAAGACCGCGATGATCGCCGTCGCGATGACGAAGACCTTGCCCATATAAAAAATGGTCGAGATTGCTGCCCCGAGACCAGAGACGGTCGGCGGGGCGTCTGCGGCACTGGACGTCTCGGTGCTTAGCGAATCGCTGACATCAGGGGCGCTGGTGGTCGCTGCCGAGAAGCCGGCCGGCGTCCCCTGACGGGATGCAGTAGGCTGTAGACGGTAGGGATCGGTTGCAACAACCCGAAAGAAGCGCACACCTTGTCCACCTTCCCGCTGCATGACGGCAAACTCGGTATCCACGGCAAGCTGTTCAAGCATGGAGAACTCAAGGGCAAAGGACTCAGCATCCTCAGCCTCTGCCTGATGCTCCCAGGTTGGGGCCTTTTCCGGCCAGGTTCGTTTAGCCGCAAACTTCACGTGCAATTCCTCTACTAGTTATGGAAGTAGGTAATGAGCTCACCCTCGAGGGGCCAATAAGACGCTCAAGCGGGATGAGGGATCCTGGTGGCCAGACCGCGCCGCATAGGGCGGCCCTTTTATTCCGCTCCCAAGACAGCCTTCAACAGATCGGTCCGCTCTAACCGTTCTATCCCGCACAATGCGCACGGATTCTATTGTTTTGGCGATGGGCTTGTCATCGGATCGCCGATCGACCCAGCAGGGCGGCCTATTCAGTCCAGGAGTTCTGGACCTAGCATAGAGCTGCGACTCCGGGCCAGGATCTGCTCTGCCCAGGGGCGATGGGTGGCCAGCTCGCACATTGAGCCACTAAGCTTAAAGACGGCCCGCTCGGATTCGCAGAGGATCTGTCGGGCCACCTCGAGTTCAGCCGACGCGACCTGCCATGCCGCCTCGATGAGCGGGACCTGGCTGGGATGGATGGCTGTCTTGCCGCACAGCCCATGCGCGAGGTCTTCCTGGAGTTCTTTTTTGAGCAATTCGGGCAGATCCAGATGCTCGAAGACCGGCGCGGTCAGCTCAAAGCCGTAGGGCTTAAAGATCGTCACCAACTGGGAGATGGTCTGGCCCAAAGGGGTGCGATACAGGGTACGATCGCGCGGTCGGCGCAATCTAAGAAGCGCCAAGAGGTCATTGCCGCCAATGCGCAGCGCCAGGATGCGCGCCTGATACCCCCTCTCCAAAAGAAGATCGCGCAGGGCGATCATCCGCATCGGTTCAAAGGCGTCCCGCGTCTCCAGGGTCGGCATATAGAGATGCGCCGAGTCGTTTAAACGTTTGAGATAACGCTCGGCGTTGCCGAGGTCGAACTTGGGCAGCACAAAGCCGGTCAGGTACTCGACCCCAGGTAGACGCAACAGCCAATCGATGAGCTCAGGGGTGCGCACGCGCACGAAGCGCATCAGACCCGGGCAGGGACGCAAACCCTCCAGACACAGGCGCAGGTTCTCAAGACCGGCGGCAAGCGCCTGGGGGGCGACCGCATCCTCGGTGCAAAAGATCACTGAGCGCAGGTTGGGCCAGCGCTCCCCATTGGCGATCGCCAAAAGATCGCGATGGGTGACCGGCACATAGAGCGAGGCGCCCAAGCGATAGGCCTCAAGCATCGGCTACCCCCCTGATCAACGAGACTGCGCGATAGGGTAACTCGGGATTGACCTGACAAGGGACGTCCTTTTCGTTTGCTAGTGCCAGCAGATGGGCCACCGCAGGATCACTGGGGTCGCGCACTATGACCCGCTCAGGCAAGCGGCGCAATAGGACGCGCGTCGCCTCCCCGATCCCCGGCTTGATCCGATTGAGGTCTTGGATGCCGAAACGCCCCTCTATCGTCGCAAGCAAAGACCGGGTGCGCTCCTGCGCACGCCGGGGGTCGATCGGCTGGGCGTTGGGCCGATAGCCCCCCCTGATCAGGGCTCGGGCTTCCTCGAGGAGCTGTTCGATGAACCACACCGAGCGATCGGCATGGGCAAACTCGGTGTAATAGACGCAGCCATGAAAGTCATCCAGGCCGATCTGGTCGTTGAGGATCGAACGGCTGATGAGCCCCGAGATGGTGGTATTAAGGATGCTCGAGGGGATGAGATAGTCTTCATCGCTCGGCGCCACCCCGACGCCTGCAAGATCGGTGAGGGTATAGAGCCGATCGTTCAATTGGATACCCGTTTCGCACGCAAAGTCAGCAAGCGCCTGTCTAAGCTCGCGCGCGATCACCCCCTTGCCCGTCCAGCCATCGATGAAGACGAAGCGATCCGGCTCATAGCGGTCGAGGAGATAGCGCAGGGCGTTGCGATCGATCCCACGGTCGCGGATGATCGAGACTGAATAGTGCACCGCCGGTCGTTGAAAATGCTCGTTCAGCACATGGCGCAACGCTACCCCGATGGGGGTGCCGGCGCGCGCCAGAGATACCAGGACGATCGGTCCCTCGCACCTGTTCGTGATGATGGCGGCAAGGTCCAAGACCCCCTGCGCCATGCGCCCGAGATTGAACGCCAGCGCCTGCTCGAAAAGCTCGAGATAACGCGGCGAGGGAAGGGATTCAGGGCTTAACAGTTCGCTGTAATGACGCTGCCCCGTCTGGATCAGGCGCTCCTTGGTCGCGAGATCGACCCATTCGACCGCGATGGGCTTGAGTAAAAACTCAACATCCCCTGGGCGATAGCTGCCCGAAAAGGGTGAGGCAGAGACAAGCGGCGCCGTCATCGGTCGATCTCAAGCTAGGGTTGGGGGATGGCTTTAGGCCCCCTGAGCAGAGCGCCGAGACCCGCAGCAAAGAGCTGAGAGGCACGCGGCAGGACGGCATAGTCGCACTCGGCCAGAAAGTCCGCATCGCTTAGGCTATCCCCGATCCCTAGGGTCAGTGCCGGACGCAAGCGGGCGATGAGCGCGCGCACTGCATATTCTTTACCTAGCCATCGCGGCAGTACGACCAGATTGTTGCCGTTGCGATAGAGCCGATAGGCATCCCCTTGTCCCTGGACCCAATCCAACCAGATCGATTGTAGGCGATCGAGGTCCTGGGTACGGTCGCCGCGATATTTGGCGACCAGATAGAAGGGGATATCAAAATCGACGATGATGCGCGCCCGCACCGCAAGACCCTTGCGCGCGATGAGGTCCTGGGTGAGTGCAAGCAATGCTGCAAGCCCAGGCAGGGTCTTGGCCGCGGCCTCGGCACTGTGGACAAGCCAATCGGGATCGGGCTGGTCCTGGGGATTGAGGATCACACCCCCGTGATCTAGGATGCGCCAGCTTGTAAATGGCAGATCGACGCGCTTAAAGGCCCCAAGGTCGCGCGCCGTGGTTGGGATCAGCGAGGCGCCTTGTTCAAGGAGCCCCCAGAGCGCCTGCTGGCGCGCGCTCATCCATGAATGCGCACTGCCATCAGGCAGATAGGCCACAGGAGAGAGCGCCTGGTCCTCTGGACATTTCGCCCGGCTGTGAAACAGGGTGTCGTCGAGGTCCAGAAAGACCAGGACCTGCATGGCCTAGAGCTCAAAGTCGGCCGGATTGAGATTGAGCTCCATGGCGATGCGCCGCGCGACTCGTTTCTCGCTATCGTCGAAATGACCGTCGGCCCCACCGATTGCGATCGCCAGGCGCATGATCAGGCGCGCCGCCTCGTCGTTGCCCTTGATCTTGCGGATCATCTCATAGGCCTTGGCCTCACCAAGATCCTTGTCGAACTCGATCTGGGTCATGAGGTTCTGAAAGGCGTCGATGATCTCTTTGCTCGAGAAGACCGATAGCGCCTCATAGTGCTCGATGAAGCGCATCATCTTTTGCTTCTCGTCTGCTGAGACCTGACCATCAGCGATGGAGATCAGGACCGAGCCGCTGACCGCGGCATTCAAGAAATCCTTGCTCTTGAACTTCAGGACCTCGTTTTTGAGGTCGGTCGCCTTTTGCTTGAGATTGTTGAGAAAGTCTTGGAATGCCATAGATGACCTCGGTGTGATGGTGGATGGGAGTTTTATTGATCCGAAACCAATGAACTTATATTACGCGGCATCATGGAGCTTGGGATGCTAGAAGTAGCGCATGACGCGTTGGGGGGAATTGAGAAGGCGGCGCAGGTGGCTGACGGTCGCCTTCTTCAGATCGCCCTTGGCGCGGGAGGGCGCCTGCGCGCAGATGAGCTTGCGTATCTGGGCGTCCTGCTCCGCCAACAGCGCCCGCTTCTCACCCACCTTGCACCCACCCCGCTTGTCCTTGAGCCCCTTCGCGCCCATAGCGTTTGCAGATGTCGAACACCCCTGCGCCCAACAATCCCCTCTGCGCGCCTATCGCTTCATACGTCCAGCCACGCCGCCGCTCTTCGCGCGCCGCAAACGACAGCAATCTCATGTCTCGTCTTTCCATGCCCACTATAATTAGACAGCTCACTCAATTTCAAAAGCATGTATTTTTTATCAATAAAACGGCGGGCTCAATCCTTGCTTCCCCGCACCCATTGCAACCCCCAGGAATAGGCGCGGTCCATATCGAGATGCCCGCGATAATATTCGACCCGCTTGGTGACCTTGATGGCGCCGCGGTCGTTCTCGAGCAGGGCGATGGCGCACATTGGGCGGTCATGGCGATGTGTATCAAGCCTCACCTCAACCTCCGGCTGATCAGGGATCCTGAGGGTGATCGCGGCATCGGCCTCGGCCCAGTTGGGTGCCCCCTCATAGATAAAGGCATAGATCAAGACCCGCTTGATCGCATCCCAATGCTGGCCGTTGATCCGCAGGTTCTCACCCTCGGCGCGGGTGCCGGTGCGGTCATCGGCATCGAGCCGGATATAAGGCGGATTGAAATAATCGCCGAAGGTATTGCCTAAGGCCTGCACCGCGCTCTTCATCCCATTGGTGAGCTCAAACAGACAGCCGAGATCAAGATCGGTCCGCCCCGAGCCTAAAAGACCGCCGAGAAGTCCTTGTCTGGCGCGCGCCACTGGACGCCATCTGAGATTGACCAGGATCTCGCCATGCCCTGCCCCCTTTTTCTCAAGAGAGACCGATTGGCCCTGTTTCTCCAGGGTGATCTTGCGTAAATTCACCGGTGGGGAGGACGGCGGGTGTGAGGGCGGCGCTTGTGGCTCGGGGGCCACGGTCCCGCCGAAATGCTCGATCAAGGCCGCCAGCCCTCCATTGAACCCCTGACCGAGCGCGGCAAGCCGCCACAGACCCTCCTTGCGATAGATCTCGACGAGCACCAGGGCCCGCTCATTGGCAAAGTCAGAGCCGCTGAAGGCAAAGCGCGCGGCCTCTCGGCTGCCATCCAGGATACGGACATACCCTTGGCGGATCTGCGCCATGATGCCTGGACCATCGATCGCTGCAGTGACCGTCAGCCGCTCGATCGTCGCCGGCAGGCGGGTGAGATCCACCGTAAAGCCCGACTGATCGCCCGCCGGGGTTATGAGGCTCACCCCACCGCAGGGCGAGGCCGGCTGGTTATAAAAGACCATATAGCACTCATCGGCAAGCCTGCCCTGGGCATCGAGGCCAAAACAGGCAACATCGATCGCCATCCCCGCCGCCTCGATGCTCACGCCAATGTTGAGGCGCTGACCGCCTGGGATCAGGTCGATAAGCTTAATCCGTTGACCGCGCGCGAGGTTCATCATCGGCCTGCCTCGACCTGATCAGCCGACGTTGACACCATGCGCCAGGGCCAGGGCGCGCAGGCCTCCAGAATAGCCTTGCCCGACGGCACGAAACTTCCAATCACCGCCGTGCCGATAGATCTCGCCGAAGATCATCGCCGTCTCGGTGGAATAGTCCTCGGAGAGATCGAAGCGCACGACCTCCTGATTGTTGTCGCGATTGACCAGGCGCACGAAGGCATTGCTCACCTGTCCGAAGTTTTGCCGGCGCGCCTCGGCGTCATAGATGGTCACCGCGATGACCAGACGCTGGATCTCCGGCGGGACCTTGGAGAGGGTGACCAGGATCTGCTCATCATCCCCCTCCCCCGCACCCGTACGGTTGTCGCCCGTATGCTCGACCGACCCTTCGGGCGAGCGCATCTGGTTATAAAAGATGAAATAGGCATCGCTTGGCACCTTGCCATCGGCCTTGACCATGAACAGGCTGGCATCGAGATCAAAAGGTGCGCCATCGGTCGAGCGCGCATCCCAACCCAGCCCAATCAGCACATTATTGAGGCTGGGGTCCTCCTTGCTGAGATTGATATTCCCGCCCTTACTGAGACTGATGGACATGACTGAGCTCCTTAAGGTTGAGAGAATACAGGCGATGCCGCGGGCCGAGGACCTGAAGCAGCTCGTCTAAGCCAGCGCGCGGCGTCTCATGACAGACAATGATCCGACTGTAGTCCACAGGGTGAACGTTATACAGATAATTGACGATCCCCTCGCCGTAATTATCCCTAAAAAACAGGCGTCGCCCAATCGCACCGCCCAACAGGATCGGCGAACGGGTGGTCGATTGAACAACCACCTGCAATCCGCGTTGTTCCAGGCCGAGTCCCACCAGAAACGCCAAGTGCATAAACTCGCCCGTCCCCAAGACCAAGACCCGATCCTCTGACCCTAGGCCTTCGGCCAGGCCATCGAGATCCGATCCCGGCAGCGCCAAGGGACGCGCGATGCCAAAGCGCCCGAGGTCCTCAGCGATCTGACCAGGTATGCACTGGGCCTTGCCCACCGCAGGCGGCGGCTCTTCCATCTGCCACTCAGCTGCTGGCTCGAACCTGTAGGTACCAGTCAAGGCCGCACTATAGTACACCGGCAGGTTCAGGCGATCGGCCAAACGCGCCGCAAGGTCCGGCCCCCCGAACTGGGTGATCGCTACTATATGGACCTGCTCCAGAAGAGGATTGAGCCGCCGATAGGCCGCAACCAGGTTGCAGACCGTATTGCCCGTGGTCAGCTCATCGTCGATCAGAATCAGGGCGCAGGCTGCAAGAAAACGCTGCCGCTGCTCGGGATCGGGTGGGACATAGAGCCACTGGTCAGGGGCATGACAATGCGTCTCCTCGAAGGCGATCAAGGGCCGTCCGGCGAGCCGATAGCGGGTGGTATGGACATATAGTGCCTCTGCCTGTGGGTAGCGCCTCAGCACTGACTCAAATACCCCCTGCCCCAGACCGGTTGCGGTCTCGGCAAACCCTATAAAGAGCCAGGGCCCAGATCTAAGCTCCAACCGTGCGGCGAGATGGTCGTGGATGGCCTGCATCTGCGAAGGACGCGCCGGCCAATGCTTGCCGAGCACCTTGCTGACAAATAAAAATTCCCGGCGCCGATTGGCGCGCGCCGCAAACCCGCACAGGGCCTCAAGCGCAAAGTCCGCTTGCTGCACCTGCACCCATAGGGTGCCTGTGGGGAGGCCGATACGCCGTTCGGTCATGGCAGTGGGGCGATTGCAGATGTTTTGAGGCTAGAGAGCAAAGCCAACCCTGCTCTGCTGCGGTGAGGATAAACCCATCGAGGTAGCGGTATTATCTCACACCCCTGGCCCTACACGCAGGCCGCTGGTCACAGCGCTCCACATATACCTTGGGTCATGAATGCACCTGGGAGGACCGCGAACTGCGGCGCAACTGCCGGTTACCGGTGACCCTGAAGCGCTACAAGGCGGCGCGCGAGCGGCTCATCCAAAGCCGCGCGACCCACTTGGATCAGCTCATCTTCGACCACTGCCCCGATCGCCCGTGGGAGGAGAAGCTCTGGCAGCGCACGGAGCGCATCGGCCAGCGAACCATCGGGGTGTGGGGGATGTAGGGCGCCAAAGCTTCAAGCCCGCGCGGGCATGTTCGGGCATGGACTATTGCATGAAGTACTCCTGAGCGCGCGAGGGATTGGTAGGAAATAAGAGCGCCGGGTAACTGGCATTGCCCACCCTATCCTACACGGCGCCCGCGAGATGCCCTAGCGCATCGTCCTCATAGCGCTCATAGCAGGCAACCTCCAAGGCCCTGGCTGGTGAGGCGGTCTGGGGTATCTCTGGGCTCTCGAAACCCTGGACCCATCCGCGCAGCGCCAGATAGGGGAGATTCAACTCAGCGGCAGCGGCATAGCCGATCCCGCCGGAAAAGCGCGGGTTGATCTCCAAAAGCCTCAAGCCCCCTCGCCCTGCGCGCAACTGGACGTTATTGATCCGAAACCAATGAACTTGTATTACGCGGTATCATGGAGCTTGGGATGCTGGAAGTAGCGCATGATGCGTTGGGGGGGATTGAGAAGGCGGCGCAGGTGGCTGACGGTCGCCTTCTTCAGATCGTCCTTGGCGCGGGAGGGCGCCTGCGCGGTGATGGTGGCCTTGAGCATCTCGTTGGGGTTCAGTGCTGGGCTGTAGGGGGGGAGGGAGGACGCCTCGATTTGATTGGCGCATGCAGCCAGCTACGCCTTGACCGACTTGGTGTGATGCACGCGCAGGTTGTCGAGGATGAGGAAGATCTTCTTGCCCCTGGCGTCCTTGACGAGCCGCTTCATGAAGTCGATCAGGATGTCGGCGTTCATCGCCCCCGCGAACGCCTTCCGACGCACCTTGCCGCGGTTGGTCAGCGTCGAGATCACCGACAGGCCTTCGCGACGGTGCGTGACGCGAATCTCGGGCGTCTTGCCCGCCAACAGCGCCCGCTTCTCACCCACCTTTCCTTGAGCCCTTGGGCCCTTCGCGCCCATAGCGTTTGCAGATGTCGAACACCCCTGCGCCCAACAATCCCCTCTGCGCGCCTATCGCTTCATACCTCCAGCCACGCCGCCGCTCTTCGCGCGCCGCAAACGACAGCAATCTCATGTCTCGTCTTTCCATGCCCACGACATCAGGACAGCTCACTCAATTTCAAAAGCATGTGTTTCTTAATCAATAAAAAGCCCCATGAGCCCAAAACGGGCGACAAGCTCGGCAGCCGCATCCGTCAACTCAGGCCGCGCCACCAGCCGCTGACCATAGAGGTCCTCGCGCTTTTCGCGCTGGATCAAGGCAACCAGACGATTGCCATCTGCAACCGCATCCAGGCTGTATTCGGGCCCTGGGAGATATTCCATGAGCAACCAGGTCTGGGCCGGCATGCCTTGCGCCAAGAGGCGGCGCAGACAATCGAGCTGGATGCTATGGCTACCGCCCTGCAAGAGGCCGTCGAGCCCATCCTCCCCCTCGCGGACGAGGCGAAAGCCCGCGCCATATACGCCCTGTGCTGGTTTGATGCAGAGCGCATCGTACACAAACCGCAGCCGTTCATAGGCGGCGTCGAACTCAGCGAGGGTGCGAAAGGGGATGGTCTCTGGCGTAGGAACGGGCAAGCGGCTGCCCAGCTCGGCAAAGCGAGCCTTATCCTGGAGCAAGGCGAGGATCTGGGGTGCAGCAACCGAAAGGACGCGAATGCCGATCTCCGTAAACTGCATTGCATACTCGGCCAATACCAGGACCTCCTGACCCGGCCAGAGGGCATCGATCTGCCTTTGGCGGCAAAAATCCAGACACTACTCGAGATAATCCAGACCCTTGAGACCCCCAGGCTCCAGGGCCCATTCATGCGCGGCGACAAGGCCGGGAAAGCTCGGCTCCGGGTGGGTACAGATGAGCCGAAACTCGCCCGCACTATCGCCCTGACGGATGAGCTCGAATACGGCGCGGACGTTGGAAAATGTTCGGTTGAACCAGACGCAGATCATGACCGCTTGATACGACCTTGCGATAGCCTGCTCGCAGCCTTAAGGCCAACAGACCCACCCCCAAGATCCAGCTCGCTGGCAGGCCTCAGGAATCAATGCATGGCAGGGCGATGGGCACCAGTGTTTTCCCCTCCTCGAGAGGAGGAGGCAGGTTATATCTCATCTTGGGAAGATGGCGAAGAGGGCGCAGGCCCCCGGACATCTACGCCCTCGCCCTTTAGTCCCGGACCACAGCCACTTGCATGAAATAAGGCCTAAAGAGACATTGAAATTCGCAGCTACAAACCTGCCTCGTCCGTATCCCATCGATATTTCTGGATTCCGGCTTTCGCCGGAATGACGAGCATCGGACTGGCAGTCAGGGATTGATTCAGTGCTTCCCCAGGCGAAGGCTGCGGCGCTCTTTCAAAGATGCGGCCTGATCTGGGGCAGGAGTTGGTCGAAGGTGCGCCCCTGGCCGACCTCGCCGATCGCATGCATCTTCCATTCGTTGTTGTGCCGATAAACCTTGGCCATGATCATGGCCGTATGACTGCCCTGACAGCTGAGGTCATAGCGGGCGATCTCTTGACCGTTAGCCGCATTGACAATCCGACAATAGGCATTGGCGACCTTGGAGAAGTCCTGGCCGGTGTAGTTGTTCACGGTAAAGACCAGGCTTTTGACATTGGAGGGGACCGCAGGGAGATCAACATGGATCTGTTCGTCATCCCCTTCCCCCTCGCCGGTGCGATTATCGCCCGAGTGCCGGATACTGCCGTCGTTGCTCGTCAACTGACGAAACCAGACGGCATCGACCAGGTTGCCATGCTCATCGAAGAGGAGACAGGAGGCATCGAGGTCGATGCTCTCGCCGCCGCCAAACAGACCGCCAAGAAAACCGCCGCTCTTCCCTGACTGAGCTGCGTCCCAACCGAGACCCATAATGATCCGGCTCAAGGCACCGCCGGCCTCCTTTTCAAGCGAGATCTTCTGACCCTTTTGCAGACTGATGGCCATGGTTAAGCTCCTTATTGGTCGTTTTGGCTTGAAATGCGCTTTTAAAGGCTGCTGATTTGCAGTGGAAGCAAGAGGTTCCTGTCCCTCGCAAAGGCTATTGAGAGGTCTGCGGACGGAAGAGCGACCGGTTGCGCGAGCAGACCACGACCCGCCCCTGCCCGCTAAATCGAATCACCAGGCCCTCACCCGAGGTCACCGAGTTCATCAGCGAGCTGAAGAACCCGCCGCCACTCCTCGGCATCCCGATCTCGAAATGGAGCCCAGAGGACCAGGCGACCACATGATTGTTGTCGATGACGAGATCGCGCCCAGGGGAGACATCTAGGGTAAAGACCGAGCCGAATCCCGAGACCGCGAGCTTGCCCATCCCCCGCGCCTCCAGGATCACGAAGCCGCCGGTGCCGCCAAACACCCCTCCGCCTAAAGAGTTGAGCCTGGCATTGAGTTCGACCCCCACTTCGGCGGCCAAAAAGCTTCCATCAGATAGGGTATAGGCCGAGCTTGGGGTAACATCTAGAAGCTCGATCGCCCCAGGGAGCGCGGGCGAGAGCAGACAATCGCCATCGCCGCCGACCGCCTCGATCTCTTGTTGGAAAAAGGATTCATCGGTGCTGAGGCGCCGCAGCAGCGCCCGCCCCAATCCCCCGCGCATCTGTCCCTTGACCTGGAGAGGCGCCTCCATCATGACCATGGCGTCGGATTCGCAAAAGATGCGCTCGCCTTTGCGCAGGCTGACATGAAGAAAAGGGTCGATCTCGCCAGTGACGGTAAAGACGGGCATAGGACCTCCTGCGGCAGCCGTTTTTTAGGGAGGCTTGGCGGGCCTTTCTCGAAACCCCGCCTGATTTGTCTGCCCCTCTCGGGGAGCGGGCGAGTGAGAAATTAGCCTCCTCGCCCCTACCTCTCCCCTACCTCTCCCCTCCCTGAGGGAGAGGGGGTTGCTGCCTTCGGGCTCAGCCGACATTGACCCCGTGTTCGCGGGCAAGCGCAGCAAGCCCGCCGGCGAAGCCTTGACCCACAGCCTTGAACTTCCATTCGCCGCTGTGCCGGTAGATCTCGCCGAAGATCATGGCCGTCTCAGTCGAATAGTCCTCCGAGAGGTCATAGCGGGCGATCTCGGTATTGGTGTCCTTGTTGACCACGCGGATGAAGGCATTGCGCACCATGCCGAAGTTTTGTTTGCGTGCCTCGGCCTCATGGATGGTGACGGCAAAAACGATGCGCTGTACCCCAGCCTCGACCCCCTCCAGGTGGATGCTGATGGTCTCGTCATCGCCCTCGCCTGCCCCCGTGAGGTTGTCGCCGGCATGGACGACCGCCCCATCGGGCGAGGTGCGCTGATTATAAAAGACGAAATGGCCGTCTGAGAGCACCTTGCCGTTCTCACCGACCAGAAACACGCTGGCATCCAGGTCAAAGGGCGCGCCATCGGTCGAACGCGCATCCCAGCCCAGGCCCACCAGGACGTTTTTGAGGCCCGGGTCGGTCTTGGTCAGGCTAACATTGCCACCTTTTTGCAGACTGATCGCCATCTTTGCTCTTCCTCTTGCGGTGGAAAAACGAACTTTAGTGTAACCAAATCATCTGGGAAAGACACCCAGGGCTTTAAGTCAGGTCCTCGAAGATCTGAGAGATCGAGCGAGCTGAACTGACAGAGCCCCTCATCTGGACCGCAATCGCGCAGTAGCCAGTCGCTGCCCGCGGTGCGCCGGTAAAGCCGATACGCCGTTGTTCGATTGTGACCAGGGCATATTCGCGCAGCTCAGGGATCATGCGATAGGCCCAAGCCTTGGGGCCGCAGTCGAAGCCTTCAGTTCCGCTTGGCAAGATCTCGATGATCAATCTGGGGTGCTCGATGAACAGGGGCGAAGCCTGATCCCGCGGATCGCAGGGGCACATGATCTCTGGGTAATTATTGATTAAGAAACACATGCTTTTGAAATTGAGTGAGCTGTCCAGATGTCGTGGGCATGGAAAGACGAGACATGAGATTGCTGTCGTTTGCGGCGCGCGAAGAGCGGCGGCGTGGCTGGAGGTATGAAGCGATAGGCGCGCAGAGGGGATTGTTGGGCGCAGGGGTGTTCGACATCTGCAAACGCTATGGGCGCGAAGGGGCCCAAGGGCTCAAGGAAAGGTGGGTGAGAAGCGGGCGCTGTTGGCGGAGCAGGACGCCCAGATACGCAAGCTCATGTGCGACGGGACACCGGATCAGCTGAAGCTGCCGTTTGCGCTGTGGAGCCGGCAGGCGGTGCGGCAGTTGATCCTCGACCGTTTTGGCATCGAGCTCAGGCCGCAGGGGGAGGGCAAGTACATGGCGCGCTGGGGATTGACGCCCCAGAAACCGATTCGGCGCGCCTATGAGCAAAGCCCGCCGGCGGGCAAGACGTGGCTTGAGGAGACCTACCCGGACATTGCCCGGCGCGCCAAGGCCGAGGGCGCCGAAATCCACTGGGGCGATGAAACGGGGCTGCGCTCGGACGAGGTGCGCGGGCGCTCTTATGCGCCGGCGATCAAGACGTCCGAGATTCGCGTCACGCACCGTCGCGAAGGCCTGTCGGTGATCTCGACGCTGACCAACCGCGGCAAGGTGCGTCGGAAGGCGTTCGCGGGGGCGATGAACGCCGACATCCTGATCGACTTCATGAAGCGGCTCGTCAAGGACGCCAGGGGCAAGAAGATCTTCCTCATCCTCGACAACCTGCGCGTGCATCACACCAAGCCAGTCAAGGCGTGGCTGGCTGCATGCGCCAATCAAATCGAGGCCTCCTCCCTCCCCCCCTACAGCCCGGCACTGAACCCCAACGAGATGCTCAAGGCCACCATCACCGCGCAGGCGCCCTCCCGCACCAAGGGCGATCTGAAGAAGGCGACCGTCAGCCACCTGCGCCGCCTTCTCAATTCCCCCCAACGCATCATGCGCTACTTCCAGCATCCCAAGCTCCATGATGCCACGTAATACAAGTTCATTGGTTTCGGATCAATAAAACCAGTAGGCGTCCGCCGCTCTATGCGCAGTTTCATGTCCGCAACATAGGTCTGGAAAGGACCGCCGCGCAGATACTCGTGCTTGCTTGCTCGGTCGTTCGGATTCCCAGGCCAGATAGCCTTCGGGATCAAGGCGCATCGGCAAGGTATGCGCCCTCATGTGTCTGCTTCCGAGATGTCGGTGGTCGCGCCATGCACCGGCTCGTCCGGCGGCTGATACCAGTTGAGCTTATCGCGCAGCTTCACGACCTCACCCACGATCAAGAGCGTGGGCGGGATAGGGGGATCAGCGGCGACCTGATCGCAGATCGTTGCCAAAGTCCCTGTATAGACCTTTTGTAGATGGGTCGTGCCCTGTTGGACTAAGGCAATCGGCATTTCAGGGGAAACGCCATGCGCTATCAGGCGCTCGATGATGATCGGCAGCCCCGTAAGCCCCATATAAAAGACCACCGTCTGGTTCGGCTGGGCCAGTGCCGGCCAATTGAGGTTGATCGTGCCGTCCTTGAGATGCCCGGTCACAAAGACGACTGACTGGGCATAGTCGCGATGGGTGAGAGGGATCCCGGCATAGGCAGCGCAGCCGGAGGCCGCAGTGATCCCCGGGATGACCTGGAAGGGGATGCCCTCGGCAGCCAGGGTATCGATCTCCTCACCGCCACGCCCAAAGATAAAGGGATCTCCCCCTTTTAAGCGCAGCACCCGATGCCCGTCCTTGGCGAGGTCTACCAGCAGCCGGTTGATCTCCTCCTGGCGCAGCGCATGGTGGTTACGCTGCTTGCCGACATAGATGCGCTGGGCGTCGCGCCGCGTCATCTCAAGGATCGGGGTCGCGACCAGGCGATCATAGACGACCACATCGGCCTGTTGCATCAGACGCAGGGCGCGGAAGGTGATGAGATCAGGGTCGCCCGGTCCCGCCCCGACCAGATAGACCTCGCCCAGATCGTGCTCCAGGGCGTCGGGCGCAAGCTCTTGTTCGATCAGGGCCTCGGCCTCTTGCATCTGGCCGGCGAGTACGCGCTCCGCAACCGCCCCTTGCAGGACCCGATCCCAAAACCGGCGGCGAAAGGCCGGCTCCGTAAAACGCTCCTTGACCCGCTCGCGATAGCGCCCGCTGAGCTCGGCGAGACGCCCATAGCCGCCGGGGATCAGGGCCTCGAGCCGCGTGCGCAACAAGCGCGCCAAGACCGGCGAGGTCTTGCCGCTGGAGATGGCCACGGTTACCGGCGAGCGATCGACGATCGAGGGCAGGACGAAGGTACAGGCCTCGGGATCATCGACCACATTGACGGGGATGTCGGCGACACGGGCGAGCTCGGCGATCTGGCGGTTGACCCCGCGGTCGTCCGTCGCGGCGATCACCAGCCGCTGGCCCTCGATATCCTCGGGCAGGAAGCGTCGCGCCCGATGGGTGAGCTCGCCGGCCTCGGCGCGGCGCGTAAGCTCAGGGGTGAGCGTGGGGGCGACGAGAATGACGGCAGCGCCGGCGCGCAAGAGCGTTGCGACCTTGCGCGCTGCCGTCGCGCCTCCGCCGACGACCAGACAGGGCCGACCGCGCATGTCGAGAAAGATGGGGAGTAAATCCATGATCTGCGTGGGCCTTTCGCTGACCTGCGTTGAGTTAAACATCTAAAGTTTCTAATATGTCTCCAATATTTTGCCTCAAGATCAGGATGCGCAAGTGGTCAACGAGATCGATTCCGAGTCCCTCAGCCAGCGCCTCAAGGACCCCTGTCCCCCGTTGCTGATCGACATCCGCACCCCAACCGAGATGGCGCAAGGGATCATCCCGAACGCCCGCTTGCTGCCCATGCACCTCGTCCCCCTGCGTCTCAATGAGATCCCTAATGACCGCGAGGCAGTGATCTATTGCCGCAGCGGCGCCCGCTCCTATCATGTCTGCGCCTATCTGATGCAACAGGGTTATGACCGTGTCATCAACCTGCGCGGCGGGATCATCGCCTGGGCGCGTCATGGGTTACCGATCGTCTCGCCTGGCGATCTGAGCGATGTGTCCTGATCGGGGCGCACCCCTTTGGTGTATAGTGCAGATCCGGGTCCATCTTGCTTGGGCTCAAATCTAAAATCCTCAATCAATCCTCATCCAAAACAGGAGGCTTTGTTCAAAGATGGCCAATTTTGACCAAGAACTCGATGCTACCGGTCTCAACTGCCCGCTGCCGATCCTGCGCGCCAAGAAAACCTTAAGCAGCATGGGCAGTGGTCAGGTGCTGCATGTCATTGCCACCGATCCCGGCTCGGTGAAGGACTTCGATGCCTTCGCCAAGCAGACCGGCAACACCCTGCTGGAATCCAAAGAGGAAGGCGGTAAGTTCCATTTTTTGATCAAGAAATCCTAGGTCGGCGTCTTTCGTCTGCCCCAACATAATGACAACGCACTGCGCGCCTCTCCTAGACCGCGGCGCATCTGGAGGACTCGATGGATCAAAAGAAACTGGCGATCATTGCAACCAAGGGCTCACTCGACTGGGCCTATCCGCCCTTTATCCTGGCCTCGACCGCCGCCGCCCTCGGCTATGAGGTTCAGGTCTTTTTCACCTTTTACGGGCTTCAGCTCCTCAAAAAGAAACTCGCCCTCGAGGTAACCCCCCTGGGTAACCCCGGAATGCCTATGCCGCTGGGGATGGATAAATGGTTCCCGGTGCTGGGGCTAGCCCTGCCCGGCATGCAGGCGCTGATCACTGCCATGATGAAACAAAAGATGAAAAGCAAGGGCGTGGCCAGCATCGAGGAGCTGCGATCCATGTGTCTCGAGGCCGATGTCAAGCTCATTGCCTGCCAAATGACGGTCGATCTGTTCGATATGCCGACCTCCGAGTTCATCGAGGGGATCGAGTACGCGGGTGCCACGACCTTCTTCGAGTTCGCGGGCGACAGCGACATCTGTTTGTATATTTAACCCCGAGCGTATCTTGGAGCGGCCCTGGCCGCTCCAGCTCCGGCCTTCGCCGACGCGATTTCTATTGATCTCACACCACCATGTCGAACGAGCAGCGCACCGGCGCCGCCATCCTGATCGATACCCTTTTGGATCTCGGGGTCGAGGTCATCTTTGGGCACACAGGTGGGGCGGTGATCCCGATCCATGTCGAGATCAACAAACGCCTGCGGGCAGGTCAAGACGTGCCGCGTTTCATCCTCTGCCGCCAGGAGCCCGGGGCAGGACACGCCGCCGAGGGTTATGCGCGGGCGACCGGTCGGATCGGGGTGGCGCTGGCGACCTCAGGACCGGGTGCGACCAATCTGGTCACGCCCATCGCCGATGCCCACAAGGATTCATTGCCCACCCTGTTCATCACCGGCCAGGTCCCCAGCCGCGCGATCGGCACCGATGCCTTCCAAGAGGTGGACATGGTCGGGATCACCCGCCCGATCTCTAAGCACAACTATCTGGTGAAGGACGTCGCCGATCTCGAATGGGTCCTCCGCGAGGCCTATGATCTGGCGAGCCACGGGCGCCCGGGACCTGTGGTGGTCGATATCTGCAAAGACGTCCAGCTTGCGACCTGCACCCAGGCCAATCCACCGCGGCGGCGCCATCGCGAACTCATCCCCTTCGACCGTCAGCAGGCGGAAGCCATCCTCGATGCCCTGATCTCAGCTGAACGCCCTGTGATCAAGGCCGGCGGTGGGGTGATCCATGCCAACGCCGCCCTGGCCTTGCAGCGTTTTGCCGAGCGCTTCGATGTGCCGGTGACGACGACCTTCAATGCCCTAGGCGCG
Organism: Caldichromatium japonicum; assembly: GCF_011290485.1. Lineage (GTDB taxonomy): Bacteria > Pseudomonadota > Gammaproteobacteria > Chromatiales > Chromatiaceae > Thermochromatium > Thermochromatium japonicum. Next base: position 2,661,209 of record NZ_CP048029.1, read on the forward strand.
CTCCCGCCCGAGTGCCCCTACAACCTCGGGATGCCGGGGATGCACGGGACCATCCCCGCCAACTATGCCTTGCGCGAGACTGATCTCGTGCTCGCCTTGGGCGGTCGTTTCGACGATCGGGTGGCGGTGCGCGGCTTTGCCGAGGGCAAGCGGATCGCCCACGTCGATATCGACCCCTCGGAGATCGACAAGACCATCCCCACCGATCTCAACCTGGTCGCCTCACTCGATGAGTTTCTGGCCCATGCCCTGGCCTCTGGGCGCTCGGCCCAGCATCCCGACTGGATGGCGCGCATTGCCGAATGGCGCAAGCGTCAGTTTCCCTCTTATGGTCAGGCGGAATACATCAAGCCGCAGGCGGTGATCGAGGTCTTGTCAGAACTCACTGGCGGCAATGCGACCCTGGTCACCGGGGTCGGCCAGCATCAGATGTGGGCAGCGCAATACTACCGTTTCCGTCGCCCACGCCAATGGATCAGCTCGGGGGGACTGGGAACCATGGGCTTTGGGCTACCGGCGGCGATCGGCGCCTGGTTCGGCAATCCCAAGCACCCGGTGATCCTGGTTGACGGCGACGGCAGCTTCCAAATGAATCTTCAGGAGCTGGGCACCGTGGTCGCCAATCGCATCCCCTTAAAGATGTTTGTGCTCAACAACAGCTTTTTGGGGATGGTGCGCCAGTGGGAGGACATGATGGACGGCGGCCATCATTATGAGACCTGTCTGTCGCGCACCGCCAACTGCGACCCAGACTGTATCGATCTCGACCAGACCTGCAGGCGCCAGATCCCCAATCTCACCGGGCTCAAATATGTCTATCCGCGCCTCAAGACCTGCAGGATCAAGGACCCATACAAGCTTCGCGCCAAAGTCGCCGAGGCGCTGGCCGAACCTGGGCCGGTGCTCGTCGATGTCTGGATCGACAAGGCCGAAAACGTCATCCCCATGATCCAGCCTGGACAGACCCTCGCGCAGATGATCGAGCCCGTGGGCGAGATCCGCCGCCGGGAAACCACGTGAACTCTGACGATCGATGATCGTCGTTGCTGGAAGAGGCGGTATTGACCGGATGATAGCCGGGTCTGCGCGAAGTTGAGCAGCGGAGGGCGCGAGGAGGGACTCCTGGAGGGAGAGGCGTGCGTCCTTGAGCGTCTTTGACGCCCGCTAGCCCCCTTGCCTGAGTGGGCGCATGCCTGGCTGCGCTCAGCGGAGCTGGAAATCTTAGAACGCGATGTCGATGCGGTGCTGATGGCAGAGGGCCTGGAGGCGGTGTTTGGGCGCCAAGCAGATCCAGCGCCTGCCGCCTCAACAGATCACTCGGTTCCGAGCCCCCAGTCGGCATACTGTCTTCCCTGGCAAATGGCCATGACCGCAGATACCGTCGGGCTTGCAGCCATCAAGCGCCACCCTATAATCCAGCCATCGTTGTTCATGCTTACTTACAAAACAGGAGGTTCAAGATGCCCACCTATGACTATCGCTGTCCCGCCAACAATCGGGTGGTCGAGGTCACTCATCGTATGAGCGAGACCATCAGCACCTGGGGTGAGCTCTGTGCTCGCGCTGGCATCGAGCCCGGCGATACCCCGGCCAACACCCCAGTCGAGCGCCTGGCAACCGGCGGAAACATCATCAGCAGCAATCATCTCGGCAGCGGCTGTGCCCCAGCGTCCTCTTGTCCGACGGGCACCTGCTGCGCCGGCGGGATGTGCGGGCTCGATTGAGCGCAGCCAGGTACGGCGGCGTACCCCAAGTAGGGTACGCATTGCGTACCCTACGCCTCGATGCATGCCATCCTCATCGTTCGCCTGAGCGCCATCGGCGATATCGTCTTTGCCTCACCCCTGATTGCCGCTTTGCGCCAGCGCTGGCCGGATGCCCAGCTCGTCTGGCTGGTGCAATCCGAATGCGCCGCCCTCCTCGAACGTCATCCCGAGCTGGATGCAGTGATTGCTTGTCCCTTGCGTCACTGGCAACGCCTCTGGCGGGCAGGCCGGCTGCGCGAGCTGTATGCCGGAATGATGACCCTGCGCGCCAATCTGCGGGCCTATACCTTCGATCTAGCGCTCGACCTCCAGGGACTGTTCAAGAGCGGGTTTCTGACCTGGCTATCAGGGGCTAGGGCGCGGATCGGTCTGGGTTCGCGCGAGGGCAGCCAGTGGCTGATGACCGAGGTCCTGCCGCGCGGGGGCGAACCACTCAAGATCGCCTCGGAATACCGCTATCTTGCCGAGCATCTAGGTCTACCGCTCGATGGGTTTCAACTGGCCGTCCATTACGGAACTGCCGAAGCCACACTCGCCGAAGCGACGATCATCCGCTCAGGTCTCGAAAACGGCTATGCAGTCTTATGTCCCTTCACCACCCGCCCGCAAAAACACTGGATCGAGGAGCGCTGGGGCCGGCTTGCCCAGCGGATACGCGCCGAGCTCGGTCTGACAGCGGTCTTGCTCGGCGGGCCCGGCGACCGGCTCGCTGCACGGCGCATTGCCGATGCCGCCGAGGATGCAGTGGTCGATCTGGTCGGCCAGACCAGCCTGACCGAGGTCGCGGCCCTGATCGACCGCGCCGCCCTTCTGATCGGAGTAGATACCGGGCTTGCCCACATGGGGATCGCCTTGAACACCCCCAGCCTGCTCCTCTTTGGCTCAACCCGGCCCTATCTAGAGACCGGACGCCCCAATGCGCAGGTGCTCTATCATCCCCTGCCCTGCTCTCCCTGTAAGCGTCGTCCAAGCTGCCAGGGGCGATTCGACTGTATGCGCGCGATCGATTGCACCGAGATCCTGCAGGCCGCCGCCGAGGTCTTGCGCGTATGAAGATCCTCCATGTCGAGGCCGGGCGCCATCTCTATGGCGGGGCGCGGCAGGTCTTGTATCTAGTCCAGGGCCTTAAGGCGCGCGGTCATGATAATCTCTTGGTCTGTCCGCTGGGTTCGGTCATCGCCGAGCGCGCCGCCCCTTTTGCCCAGGTCCAGGCGTTGCCTCTGGGCGGCGACCTCGATGTTGGGCTCAGTCGGCGGCTGCTTGCGCTGATCAAGGCATCCCAGCCAGACCTCATCCACCTCCATAGCCGCCGCGGAGCAGATCTCTGGGGCGGACTCTCAGGGCGCCTGGGGCAGGTGCCGGTCGTCCTTACCCGCCGGGTAGACAATCCAGAGCAGCATTGGCTTGTGCCGCTCAAATACCGGCTCTATGACCGGGTGATCGCGATCTCTCAGGGGATCTATGAGGTGCTGCTTGGCTGTGGGGTGCCGCAAGACAAGTTGCGGGTGGTGCGCAGCGCCATCGACCCGGCTGCGCCTGAGAGGGTGACAGCCCCCAGGTCCTCTCATCCCGCCCAACCGGCGGGCGCCAGTGGTCCGCGCGCGCGCTTGGGGTTGGCCGAGGACGCCCTGGTGATCGGCATGATTGCCCAATTGATCCCGCGCAAGGGGCATCAGGTCTTACTTGCGGCGCTGCCAGAACTGATCCGCACCTTCCCTCGCCTACAGGTCCTGTGTTTCGGACAAGGACCGCTCTCTGCGACCTTGGCGCAAGAGATCTCCAGCCGCGGCCTGAGCCGCAATGTCCGGCTGATGGGCTTTCATCCCGACCTCCCTGAGCTCCTGCCCGCGTTCGACCTCCTAGTCCATCCCGCGCTCAAGGAGGGCCTGGGGATCGCCCTGCTCGAGGCGGCGGCAGCGGGTCTGCCGATCGTAGCCACTCGGGTCGGTGGGATCCCCGAGGCGGTGCGCCACGGGGTGAATGGACTCTTGGTCCCGCCCGAAGATCCCCAGGCCCTGGCCGCAGCGATTGCCGAGCTCTTGCAAGACCGCGAGCGGCGGCGGATCTTCGGGCAGGCGGGACAGGCGTTGGTTGCGTGCGAGTTTTCAGTTGAGGCCATGGTCGAGGGGAATCTCGCGGTCTATCGGGAGCTCATCCCATGAGCTGGCCACCGAACTTGCAGATGGTCGCCAGCAAGTCGCTCGGCGGGGCCGAGCGCTGGTTCATCCGTTTTAGCCGCGCGCTCAGCGAGCTTGATGCCCCTGCCCAACTCGCCATCCGCAAACATAGCGCGCTCTCTGGGATGGATCTGGGGGGGCTTGTAGTGCATCGCCTTCCCTATTGCACTACCTGGGACCCCTGGTCGCGCCAGGCCGTTGCGCGCTTGATCGATCGGGTTCAACCAGCGATCATCCAGACCTATATGGGGCGCGCCACGCGGCTAACACGGATCGTTCCCGGCAAGGGACCGGTCCATCTCGCCAGGCTCGGCGGCTATTATGCCCTCGGTCCCTATCGTCACGCCCACGGTTGGATCGGCAATACCCGCATGCTCTGCGACTGGCTGGTCCAACAGGGCCTACCGGCCAACCGTGTCTATCACATCTATAACTTCATTGATCCACCCGCGCCTGTGGCTGCCGAACGGATCGCCGAGCTGCGGGAGGCCCAGGGTCTGCCGGATGACGCTTGGCTCCTGATCTGTCTCGGGCGGTTCGTGCCGGTCAAGGGCCATACCCATCTGCTCGCTGCCCTCGGCCTCTTGCCTGAGAGCATCGCTGGGCGCCCCCTGCGGTTGTTGATGCTCGGCGATGGCCCCTTGGCGCCCAGACTCAAACGTCAGGCCGACCAGCTTGGGCAGTCGCAGCGCATCCTCTGGCTCGGCTGGCAGGCTGACCCCAGCCCCTACCTCCAGATGGCCGACCTCGTGGTCTTTCCTTCGCTGGAAGAGGAGACCCTCGGCAATGTGATCCTCGAGTCCTGGGCCTGGGGCAAGCCCTTGCTTACTGCAAGCTTTCGTGGGGCGCGTGAACTGGCGCGTCACAGCGAAGATGCCTGGTGCGTCCCCTGTGCCGATGCCCGCGCCTTGGCCCAAGGGATCAAGACCCTGCTTGCTGACCCCCCCCGCATGGCCCAGATCGCCGCCTGCGGTCACAAGCGCGCGCTCAATGAGTTCAGCAGGCCGGCGATCATGGCCCGCTATCAAGAGCTATATCAGCAGTTGGCAATGTAGATGTAAGGTATGCATTGCCTACCCTACGCGGGGTGTGCACCGACACGCCAAGACTCATAGACGATCCGCCCGCCGAAGAGCGTCCAGCTCACCCGCCCGCGCAGACGCTGGCCCATGAACGGGGTGTTCTGGCCGCGGCTGATCCACGTCTCGGGGCAGACCGTCCAGTTGACCTGGGGGTCGAAGAGACAAAGGTCAGCCGGGGCTCCGGGGACGATACGCCCGGGTTCGCGCCCTAGGATCTCAGCAGGGCCCGAGCTTAGGCGCTCAATCAGGGTCATGAGGTCCAGCACCCCTTCCTCGACCAGGCGCAACCCCAGGGGCAATAGGGTCTCCAACGCCGAAAGACCAGGCGCAGTCTCAGGGAAGGGGGCGAGCTTGGCATCCAGCTCATGCGGTTGATGGTCCGAACAGATGGCGCCCAAGATCCCCTCGGCCACGCCCTGACGCAGGGCCGCGCGATCGGCGGCAGTGCGCAGGGGGGGGATCAGGTGACAGTTGGCGTCAAATGTCGCGACATCCTGTTCGGTCAGAAAAAGCTGATGCATGGCGACATCACCGCTGACCGCGATGCCGCGCGCACGCGCCTCGGCGAGCATTTCCACCCCGCGCGCCGTTGAGAGCCGCTGGAAATGGATGCGCGCCCCCGTCTGCTCGGCGAGCACCAGGGCGCGCGCCAGGACCACGGTCTCGGCGGATTCGGGAATCCCCGGCAACCCAAGGCGCGTGCTCACCACCCCCTCATGAGCGCACCCACCGGCAGCCAGATCGGGGTCCAAAGGGAGCAAAAAGACCGGAAGAGCAAAGGTCGCGGCATATTCGAGCGCCCGGCGCAGGACCTGGGTGTCGCGGATCGGCTGATCGGCCTGACTGAGGACCAGGCAACCGGCCTGCTTGAGCGCGGCCATTCCGGCAAGCGTCTGGCCCTCGAGCCCTTGGGTCAGGGCACCGATCGGCAAGACCCGCGCCAAGGCATGGCGTTTGGAGATCTGATGGATCAAACGGGCGACGGCGGGGGTATCGATCACCGGGTGGGTATCCGGCGGGCAGCAAAGGGTGGTCACCCCCGAGGCCGCCGCCGCACGCACCTCGCTGGCGATGGTCGCCTTGTGCTCATCGCCTGGTTCGCGCACCCGCGCGCATAGGTCCACAAACCCCGGACAGACGATCTGCCCGCGTGCATCCAGGATGCGGTCAGGCCTGAACCCCTCTGGCGGGGCATCGAGCGCCAGGACCCGTCCGCCGGCGATATGCAGATCCAGCACCCGGTCCAGACGGCTGACCGGATCGAGCAGACGCCCGCCGCGGATGGTCAGGCGCGGGGCCTCAAGCATGGCCTGACCCCCTCTGAGTCTCGACCGCACGCATCTATTTTGACCCCTGAGATCCGAGACACATGGCCATCACCGCCATGCGCACGGCGATGCCATTGGTCACCTGTTCGAGGATGACCGAACGCCGCCCGTCGGCCACGGCAGAATCCATCTCGACCCCACGGTTGATAGGGCCTGGGTGCATCACGATGGCATCCGGCTTGGCCGCCTTCATGCGCTCCTCGGTCAGGCCGAAGAGCTGAAAATACTCGTGCTCACTTGGCAGCAGGGCGCTACTCATTCGTTCGCGCTGTAATCTTAACATGATGATCACATCGACATCGCGGATCCCCTCGGCCAGGTCGTAATAGGCACTGACCCCGAATGCCTCCTCGACCTTGGCCGGCAAGAGGGTCCGCGGGGCGATGACACGGATATCAGGCACGCGCAGGGTCTTCAAGGCGAGCATCTGCGAGCGCGCCACCCGCGAATGCAGGATGTCGCCAACGATGGCGACGCGAAGATGATCAAACCCCCCCTTGTGCCGGCGGATAGTAAACATGTCGAGCAGGGCCTGGGTCGGATGGGCGTGGCGCCCATCGCCGGCATTGATGATGCTGACATGGGGTGCGGCATGGGCGGCCATGAAGTGCGCGGTCCCGCTCTCGGCATGGCGCACCACGAACATATCGACATGCATGGCCTCGAGGTTGCGCAGGGTATCGAGCAGGCTCTCGCCCTTGGCCGTCGCCGAGGTCGAGATATTGAGGTTAAGTACATCGGCAGACAGCCGTTTGGCCGCTAGCTCGAAGGTGGTGCGGGTACGGGTGCTGGTCTCGAAAAAGAGATTGGCCACCACCTTGCCGCGGCAGAGGGGGACCTTCTTGACCGCCTGCTGGGCCACCCCCAAAAAGCCCTCCGCCTGGTCGAGCAGTTCGATCAGGAGCTTGCGGCTTAAGCCCTCGATAGTCAAGAAATGTCTGAGCCGACCTTGGGCGTCGAGCTGCGTATGCAGATGGGTCATCGCCGTTCAGTTCAGCCTCACCCCAAACCTTCTCCTGCGGGGAGAGGGGGCATGATGGACGGATCGCGCCGCACATCGCGGCGGGTGCGCAACAGGACAAGCGGGTTTGGGCCACTGAGCTTGACCTGCTCCCCGGCACCAAAGAACCCCTCAAAGCCGGTGACATCGGCGGCGATCGGCAGCTCGCGCCCATCGCGTGTCACCAGCACCGCCAGGGTCACCGAGGCGGGCCGGCCATAGTCGAAGAGCACATTGAGCGCGGCGCGCACGGTGCGTCCGGTTTGCAGCACATCATCGACCAGGATCAGATGCCGGTCATCGACGCGCACCGGCAGGCGGGAAGGGCGCACCTGGGGATGAACGCCGATACGGGTGAAGTCATCGCGATAAAAGGAGATATCCAGATGGCCAAGCGGCTCGGAGAGCCCCAACAGGCCATGCAGCCGCTCGGCCACCCAGACCCCGCCGGTATGGATACCGATCATCGCCGGGTTCTGCAGACCGCGCCGTTCGAGTTGCCGCGCCAGACAACAGGCCATCTCGTTGATGGCCGACTCGATGGCCGCGCTCTCCTTCCATACCTCAGGCGTATTCACTCAGCCAGGTCTCCAGGATCAGGGCAGCCGCAAGCGCATCCACCGCCTCACGGGTCGGTGGGCGCCGATCCCGTTCGGCCAGTTGCCGCCAAGCTTCGCGCGAGGTCAGGCGTTCATCGATGAGATGGACCGGCAGACCAAAGCGCTCACCCAATTGAGCAGCAAATGCGTGCACCTGGGGCGACCAGTCCATCTCGGTGTCGTCCATGTTAAACGGCAGACCGACGATGAGCGCATGTGGACGCCATTCACGGATCAGCGCCCCGATCCTCAGCCAATCAGGGCCATTACCTTGAGCGCGCAGGGTAATCAGAGGGGTCGCCGAGCGGGTCAGGCCCTGGCCCACCGCAACCCCGATCTTACGGGGCCCGAAATCGAATCCTAAAAAGGTCATCTAGAGATCAGGCGTGACCCGCCTCGCCGCTCATCAGATTCAGATCGACCCCTAGCAACTGGGCCGCGGCCAGCCAGCGGGCGCTGGGGTCCATCTGAAAGATGATCTCGAGGCTCGCTGGGCCATTGAGCCAGGCATTGGCGCTCATCTCGTGCTCGAGCTGACCGCCCGCCCAGCCGGCATAGCCGAGGGCGATCAGGACATGCTCTGGACCCTCCCCCGCAGCGATCGCCTCCAGGATATCGCGCGAGGTGGTGATGCTGATCTCAGGGGTGATGCTGAGGGTTGAATCATAGCTGTAGCCCCCGCTGTGCAGGACGAAGCCGCGATCGGTCTGCACCGGTCCACCCTGATAGATAGGAATCTCCGCCACGCCCGGGCGGTCTGCGGGGATACCGAGCTGGGAGATAAGCGCACCCAAAGTCAGATCCAGGGGGCGATTGATCACGATCCCCATGGCCCCATGCTCGCCATGCTCACAGATATAGGTTACCGTACGCGCAAAATTGGGGTCCAGGAGACCCGGCATGGCGATCAAGAAATGATTGGTGAGTGAGGTCGCGAGTGCCATAAGTTTTAAGTATCCTGATCGACGGGTTTAGAGGCAAGCATTAGCCCTCGTTTGTCGATCCACGCAGCGCACAGGGAGCTACCCTCCATCACTATCGAATACGGCTCATTGCTCCCAACCGAGCACATCGCCGCGCATGAATTGCCAGGTACGCACGATGTCGAGCACGTCGGTCTCAGCGGCGATGTCAGGCGGGAAGGGGGCAAATGGGGCGGACAATTCGACGATTTGGATGGCTGCCTGATCCAAAAGCCCGATCCCCGAAGATCGCACTACGCGGATGCGCTCGACACTGCCATCCTTGCGTACCGCCACATGTAAGACCAGGCTGCCATAAAGACCCTGCTCGCGTGCGGCCTGGGGATAGTTGAGGTTCCCGATCCGCTCGACCTTCTTGGCCCAAGCATCCAGATAGCTCGCATAGCGGAACTCGCGGGTGCTGGCGCTGATCGAACGGCGGCGTTGGCGCTTAGCCCCAGCCTCTGGGGCATGCCCGCTGGTCAGCCGCGCCACCTCTAGGCCCTGGCTAGCGAGGATGCGGGCAGCATCGACCTTGTGCGCTTGAGACTCTTGCGCAGGGGGGGCGGGACTGGGACTGGCAATGGCAGTCAGGATGGACGTAGGTGGCTGAGCGGGCAGTGGCGGGGGCGGTGGAGAAGCTGATGGTGCGGCCTTGTCCGGCGCAGGTATCGAGGCCGTGGCCTCGGGCCCATGGGTCTCTCCCTGATCCTGGCTGGTTTCACCAAAGGCAGAGAAGGCGGCATCCCCGTGCGCCGACTCACCTGCTTGAGAGCGCTGGGCGAGGGCGGATCCGACACCATGATTGGCTTGGCTTGCGCCCCGGTCTTTGAGCAAGACGACCTCTAGACTCGACTCGGATGGTGGCTGGATCTTGGGCCAAGCGAACGAGAGACCAAACAGCAGGGCCAGATGCAACCACACCGCCACCATCAGGGCAAGGACGAAGGGCGTATCCAGATACGCACTGCGCAGTCCAAACGGGATCGAGAGGGCGCTGGCGGGCATGATCCTATGGTGCCACTGGGTCAACGATCGTCACGGCGGCGGATGGGTCCAGGGGCTCGAGGCGTTCAGCCAGTCTAGGCGATACCCACACCTGCCCACCGGCATCGATCAAGAGGACGCGATGCGTTCCCAAGTCAAGGGCGAGACGCTGCCAATCCCGGGGTCCGGCGATGAAGAGCGCGCGTGCAACCACAGTCGCGCGCGTCGCCTCCTGGTCTAACACAGCGACCAGACGCAGACCGCGTGCCGGCTGGCCGGTGCGCGGGTCTAAGAGGTCATGATAACGTTGGCCGCGGTCGATAAATGACCGGTCATATTCAGAAACCGTTGCCAATGCCTCATCGCCGCGTAAGGGCAGGATTGCCAGCACGGATGAGCCCCCGGGATGCAGGATCGGCACCCGCCACGGCTGGCCGCTGCGTTCGCCGAGCGCCCGCTGCTCATAGGGTGTTTGAACGAGGACGTGACGCATCCCCAGCCCTTTGAGACGGTGGATCACGAGATCGATCGCCTGGGCGCGGACGATCGGTGCCAGGTCGAGTAACAGGTTCGGGTCGCTGCTGCGCACCCGCAGTCCGTCGCTCTCGATGGCGCGCAAACTCGGGACATGTCTGACCCAGGCATCGAGCTGACGCTGGCTGGGTGGGTGTTGGTTCGCCGCTGGTTCCCCAGCGAAGCCCCAGAGCCGGGTCAACCCTCCATTGCCCAGATTGACCAGGCCCTCGGTCTCGGACTCGATGATCTGACCGAGGCGGATCAGGCGCAAGACGGAGGGCGGCGGCACAAAGGTCTCGCCGCGGCTCAAGAGCTGATTGACCCGCTGCATATTCTCCCCTTGCGGCGACCACTCGTGTTCGAGTACACCCAGCGCCTGGGCGATGATCCCACGGGCGCGTTCGACCTGGTCCGGGGTCGCACCGACCAGTCTGACCTCGAACTGGGTGCCTAGGGCGCGAAATTGGGCGAGCACCACTGGTGCCCGGTCTTGGCAGGCGCCAAGCAATGCCAGTAACCCCAACAAGACCCCTCGCCCAAGCCGACGGCCCAGGGCGGTCAGCCGATCGCCAGCGAGTGGCCTGCGCATGGGTCTCCTCTCCTGGTGTTTGGCTTGGATATGGCCTTCTGGCCTTAGGAATCTGAATCGCTCAAGGTCTAGAGACAACGCCTCCTCCCTGCAGACGCACCGCGATCCGCTCGAGGAGATCGCCTGCGATGTCCAGCCCACAGGCGGCATCCAGCTCGCGGATACAGGTCGGGCTGGTGATATTGATCTCGGTGAGAAAGTCACCGATGACGTCGAGCCCGGCAAAGAGGACCCCGCGGGCGCGAAGCTTTAGCCCCACCTGTTCGGCGATCCAGCGGTCGCGCGCGCTCAAGGGCCTCGCCTCGCCGCGTGCACCCGCCGCCAGATTGCCGCGGGTCTCGCCGGGCGCAGGGATGCGGGCCAGGCAATAGGGCACAGGTTCGCCATCGACCAGCAAGATGCGTTTATCCCCCTGCTCGATCTCGGGGATGAAGCGCTGGACCATACAGAAGGCCCGCCCGCGGTCGGTGAGGGTCTCGATGACCACATTGAGATTGGGGTCACCCGGCAGTAAACGAAAAACCGAGGCACCGCCCATCCCGTGCAAGGGCTTGATCACGATCGCCCCATGCTCGGCCTGAAACCGATAGATATCCTGAGCTTGGCGGGTGATCAGGGTCGGCGGCGCGCAGTGTGGAAAGGCATGAATGAAGACCTTCTCATTGGCGTCGCGCAGGCTCTGCGGATCATTGACCACCAGACAGCCCGCTTGCTTGGCCCAGTCGAGCACATAGGTGGCATAGACATATTCGATGTCGAAAGGTGGGTCCTTGCGCATCATCAGCACATCCAGCCAGGCCAATGGCCGCTGGACGGGGTCGCCTAGCCGGTACCAATTCAAGGGGTCATCGCAGACCTCGACCGGACGCATCCACCCCCTTGCCTCACCGTCGCGCAGTACAAGGTCGCCGATCTCCAGATACCACAGCGACCAACCGCGGCGCTGGGCGGCTAGCATCATGGCAAAGGTGCTATCCTTTTTAATCTGAATCGACCCGATCGGGTCCATCACAAAGCCGATGCGCTGATTCATGAAACAGCCCCAGTGTCGTTCGACCGTACCGTCATCCGTCGCTTGCATCCCCGGGTTGCTTGCCCCTAGCATTCATCACTGTCCTTGGGTCCAGGGGTGCAAAAAGGCTCGGGCATGCGGCACCGAGGCCATGAAGTATGGCAAATCCTTGTGACCATCGCGTCTTCGGGGGCACAGCGGCGCTGCCATGAGACCCCAGGGCGCCTATGCATTCAGGAGCTGGCATGCCAGATGAATTAGACCTGCGCGGTACCAAGGTCCTGGTCGTCGATGACAGCAAAACCATCCGCCGCAGTGCCGAGATGCTACTCACCAAGGCCGGTTGCGAGGTCCAACTGGCCGAGGATGGCTTCGAGGCGCTGGGCAAGGTCGTCAATTTCAAGCCCGACCTGGTCTTCATCGACATCATGATGCCACGGCTCGATGGTTATCACACCTGCGCCTTGATCAAAAACAACCCGCAGTTCAAGAATACCCCGGTGGTGATGCTATCGAGCAAGGATGGGGTCTTCGATCGTGCCAAGGGGCGACTCGTCGGCGCCCAGCTCTATCTCTCCAAGCCCTTCACCGCTGAAGAGCTGCTGGGGGCCATCCGGACGAGCCTCAATTCCTCCCAGACGACAGACCCGTCATGAGGAACCTGCATCCATGTCGTCCTGGACCCTGATTGCCTTTTATCGCGACCCATCGCGCCTGGTGATGGGTCCGGCCTTGTGCTTCCCGAGCCTGCCATGAGACACCGTCGAGACCAAACCTGCCTGCATCGCGATCTAGGGGCCGCAGCGGTCAGAAACCCCGAGGCCGCTCGTTTGATCCTGATCGTCGATGACTCACCGACCGAGACGCATATCCTGGCCAGTATCCTGAAAAAGGCCGGATACAGCGTCGAGACCGCCAGCAACGGTGAGGAGGGCATCGAGCGTGCCCGCGCCCTGCATCCAGATGTCATCCTGATGGACGTCATCATGCCCGTGCTCAATGGCTACCAGGCGACCCGTTTGTTGCGGCGCGATGCAGCGACCGCCGATATCCCCATCATCATGGTGACGACCAAGGACCTCCAGACCGACCGGACCTGGGGCCTGCGCCAAGGTGCCAACGACTATCTCATCAAACCGGTCGATCCCAAGCTCTTACTCGAACGGATTCAAGCCGTTCTCGAGGGTTCGGCGGATCATGGCTAAAAACCCCCGTATTCGTACTGACCTGCATGCCCTGATCCAAAAGCTTGATGCTCGCTGCCGGGCGCGGGCAGCTGGTCTGCCGGATGAAAACCAGCCGCCGGACAGTTGGAGCGCAGTCCTCTTTCGAGTCGAGCAACACCGCTTCTTGACCCCTTTGGAACAGCTCTCCGAGGTCCTCGAACTCCCCTGGGAGATCACCCGTATCCCCGGAACCAAGCCCTGGTTGCTGGGGGTCGCCAACAATCGCGGTACGCTCTTGCCGATCTATGACCTGGCTGCCTTGATCAGCGGTGGCCCCTCCCTGATCCACAAGCGCCTGCGAGAGGTCGCCTTGGAGCGCCGCCGTGAACAGATGCGTGGGCGCGAACGGGTCCTCGTCGTCCGGCAAGAGGATCTCCCCTGCGGTCTCGCTGTTTCCGAGGCCATCGGCATGCGCTATGTCCAAAACGCTGACCGTGTGGAAGGTCCCTCCGCCGACTGGGGACCGATCAGCCGCTATGTCGATGCCTGCTATCGGCTAGACGGTCAACCGCTGCCTGTCATCCATCTCAAACCGATGATGGCCGACCCCTTGCTGAATGCTGCGCTCAGTTGACTCTGGCCCAGGAGAGTATCGTGCCGTCTTGCCGGCGGCTCTGGACCTCAGCAGGCAGCCAGTCGTGATGACTTTAGGAGTATCCAACGACAATGGATAAAAGCTTTGGCACGCATCTCATCAAGCCCCGGCTGGATGGGTCCAGACTGATCTCGGTATCCGCTCTGGGTCTGTTCGCTTTCTGTTTCGCGGTCCTGGCCATGTTTAGCTACCTGCGCCTGGGTGAGCTTGCCGAGCTCAATATCCGCCAGGGCTTTCTCGCCGCTGAACAACGTTTGCTCATGCAGGATCTGCTGCGCGCCGTCCAAGCGGCGCTTGCCGGCGACATTGAGGCGCTCGACCGGCTGCGCGATGGACGCCAGACCTTTCAGACTCAGTTTCAAGACCTCACCCAAGGGATCGAGGGGGGGATCAATCAAGCGGCGAGCGGGCTTTTGCGCAGGGACCTGCGCAAGATTGAGCAATCATGGGTGCCACTGGCGCGCGGGCTGGATGCCATCCTTTCCAGGCGCGACGCGCTCCTGGCCGCACATAAGCTGGTCAGCGAGACGCGCGAGCAGGTCCCGCGCCTGCGCGAATCGCTGCTGAAGTTCTCAAGACGACTCAGCACCGACAATCTACCCGCCACCCTACTGATTGAGGCCGGTCTGCAGAGCGAGCGGACCCAGCGCCTCGAGGCAGCGCTCGACCGCTATCTGCTCGGCGGTGCCAAGGGCATCCAGGCACTGGGCGAGGTCATCAAGGCGACCGACGACCTCTCGGGTGGGCTGGCGACCTTGCTCGGTGGGGCGCGTGGCCCTGCTGACAGCGCCATGCGCGCGACCCTGGAGGAGATCGCCGAGCGGCTTGCCCGCATCGAGACCCCGGTCAATGAACTGCGCCAACGGTTCGCCGACCTCCAGGCTGCGGGGGCACAACTGACCGACATCAAGACCTCAGCAACAGCGCTCGAGTCCGGGTTGGCCAGTCTCGCCATGAACTACCAAAAGGCAAGCGCGCATTTTCTCTTGTTTGGCATACCCATCGGCACAGGTGCGGTCCTCGTATTCGGCGCCCTCTCGCTCCTCAGCCTGGTTGCCTTGGCCCTGATCATTCTGAGCGAAGCCAAGAACAGCGAGGCAGCCTATCGCGCCCAAACCGAACGCGACGAGCGCGCGATTCTACGTCTTCTGGATGAGCTCAGTACCCTGGCGGATGGCGATCTGACCGTCGAGGCCACGGTGACCGAGGACAAGACTGGTGCGATCGCCGATGCCTTCAACTATGCCATCGAAGCACTGCGTGGGCTGGTCACCACCATCAACCAGACCGCCGCTAAGGTCGCGCGTTCGGCGCAACACAGCCGCAACATCGTCCAGCGCTTGGCCGAAGCGAGCAGCGCCCAGTCGCTTCAGATCACCCAGGCCTCGGCAGCGGTGCAATCGCTCACCGTCCAGATCGACGAGGTGGCGCGCAATGCCATCGAATCCGCCGAGGTCGCCTCGCGCTCGGTCGAGGTCGCCGGGCGCGGCGCCCAAACGGTGCGCGACACCATTCAGGGGATGGATGCCATCCGCGAACAGATCCAGGAGACCGCCAAACGCATCAAGCGCCTGGGTGAGTCCTCGCAAGAGATCGGCGAGATCGTCGAGCTCATCGACGACATCGCCGACCAGACCAACATCCTGGCGCTCAACGCCGCCATGCAGGCGGCCATGGCCGGTGAGGCCGGGCGCGGCTTTGCCGTGGTCGCCGACGAGGTTCAACGGCTGGCCGAGCGCTCGCGCAACGCTACCAAACAGATCGAGGTCCTGGTGCGCACCATCCAGGCCGACACCAATGAGGCAGTGAGCTCGATGGAGGCCAGTACCGCCGGCGTGGTCGAGGGCGCAAACCTGGCCGAGAACGCCGGCGAGGCCCTGCGCGAGATCGAAAACGTCTCAGCCTATATCGCTGAGCTGACCAAACGCATCGCCGAGTCCTCGCAACGCCAGTCGCGCCAGTCGGCTGAGATCAACGAGATGGTCCAATCGATCCGTGCGATCACCGAGGAAAACACCGATGGCACCCGCGATGCAGCCGAGTCGGTCGAGGTCTTGGCCGATCTCGCCGACGAGTTACAAAAATCGGTGGCCGGCTTCCGGTTGCCTTAGGTCGGGGGGCCAGGTCAACCCCTCCCAGGCAGGCGGGCCAGGACGCACCTTCTACCCTTGTCGGCATCAGGTCGGCTATCGGGTTGGCCAAGGCTAGCGTCCACAGCGGATGGTCGCGGTTTATTTTGATCCTAGATTCCGATCCGCGCTGAGATGACGGGTTTGCGGCACAATCCAATGACCGGCACCAGCTGGATGAGATCGAGGTGGGACAATGGCGGATAAACAGGTCATCGGTGGACTGAAATGGGTCAAACACGAAATCCGGGCAACCCTCCAGCCCGTCCGCGAGCTCGCCTGCGGCGAAGCGAAGCCGGAGAACCAGTTGGGGACTGTGCTCAAAGCGCTCGAACAGGTCCAAGGCGTGCTCTTGGCCTTAAATCTGTACACCCCGGCACGCCTGGTCGAAGAGATCCAGCATCTGGTCGAGCGTCTCGGCGAGAGCGGGTCTGAGCCCCAGGATCAGACCCTGGCGGTCATCGGTCAGGCCCTTGACCAACTCAACAATCATCTCGATCGCCTGGACGCCGGTTTCGAAGAGCCGCCCTTATCGCTATGGTCGATCATCAATGCCCTGCGCACGGCGCGCGATCAGCTCCCCCTGACCCACTCCGAGCTCCTGAGCTTCGCCCTGCTCGATCGCACCGAGGACTCGCAATGGATCCCCGAGGAACTGGACATCCTCGCTGAGGTAATCCGGCAGGTCCGCCCGCAGTTCCACCGCCATCTCGTCGAATGGTATCGCGGCGATACCCAGGGTCTTGCCCATCTCGAAAGTCTCTTTCACCAGCTCAAGGATTATCTAAGGGAGGGATTGCTGGCCGATCTGTTTGCGCTCGCCGAGCGCTTTGCCCAGCTCCAGGGCATGGGCCAGATCGAGATCACGGCACAGACCCGCACCCTGATGGGCCATCTGGACTGGATATTCAAACCCCTCACCCAGCACCCACCGGTTTGGCCCGAGATCGATGCCAGGGCACTGATCAACAAGCTCCTCGAATACCTGGACAGCGCGGGGGTCGAGGAAGCGGCGCTCGCAAAAATTCGGCTGCGCTATGCCCCAACGCCGCCGGCAGCCCAGGCAGCAGCCATCCAGGGCAGCCTGGGTGATGATCCCGCCTTGGTCCAGCTCGCATCAGCATGTATCGCTGAACTAGACGAGATCAAAGGGATCTTTGATGGATTTGCAACTGCCAAACAGATCGATCGTGAGGCGATCCGGACATTCAGCGACCGGTTGCGCCGGCTCGCCGCGCGCTTGGACGATGTCGAGATCGGCCATCTGCCAGCCCGTTTGCGGGCCCTGGCCGAGCAATTCCAGGCGCTCGATCTCAATAGCCTTACCGAGGGCCCCGAACGGCTCGAATCCTATGCGATGGAGCTCCTGGGGATCGAATCGGTCTTGCTCGCCCTGGCCAGCCAGCGCGAGTTTGCAACCGCCAACGTCATCGCCCCTGATCTTGATCTCACCGACCTGACCGCCGCCGCCCTGCGCGAGGCGAGCTATGAACTCTTGCGGGTCAAGGAGGCCGTCGAGGAATGGCAACGCACACCCCAGGCAGTCGAGCGCCTGAGCGAGGTGCCCCGGCATCTCGCCAATGTCGCCGGCGCCTTGCGTATCCTGAGCGAAAACCCCGCCGCCGAGCTTGCCGAGCTCGTCGGCAGCCTGGTCCAGGCCGCCTATCTCCAGCGCCAGTTTCCACCCACGGCCAATCAGTTCGAGCCTCTCGCCGAGGCCATCGCCGGACTTGAGCTCTATATCGGCCATCTCCAAGAGCCCATGCCGCTCGGCGAGACCCTGATCGACCGCGCTAGGCGCGCCATCTCGGCGCTTCAGACCGAGATCGGTCCCTTAACTGAGGGCACCGCCAGCGAGAGTGCGACACCCCAACCGACGGCTTCACCCGAGCTGGTCTTGCCGCCGCTCGAGCTCGTGGAGGACGAGGGACCGGGGGCCGAGTTGACACCGCTCGAGCCCAAACCCGCGCAAGAAGCGCAGGAAGAAGAATCCGACGAAGGCGAGACCGGCTTCATCGAGATTTTTCGCGAGGAAGCAGGCGAGGAGATCGCCAAGGCCAGGGACTATCTGGCGCGCTTGCAGGCCAACCCCACGGATACCGAGGCGCGGGATGAACTGCGCCGCTGTTTCCACACCCTCAAGGGCAGCGGACGGCTGGTAGGGGCGCTTCAGGTTGGCGACTTTGCCCAGGCGATGGAGTTCTTGCTCAACCGCCTGATCGAACTCCAACTGCCCCCTTCCCCCGAGGTCCTGGACTGTCTCGTCGAGGCGGTGCGCGTCCTACCCGCTCTGGTCGAGGCCGACACCAGCGGGCAAACGTTTGCCACCGAGCCCTACATCGACCGCGCGACCCAGTTGCGTGCAACGGCCGGACAGCCGGCGAGTCCCATCCTGGAAGAGAAAGCGAGCGGTGCGCTATCGATCAGGGCCGAGGAGGTACTCATCGCGCCGGAGACCGAGGCGACGCCAGAGATGTCTCCGCCGGTCGAGGTGCCTGTCCAGATCCCTGTTACTGATCGAGAGGGCCTCTTTGCCGCCGATGCTGAGCTGTTGGCGATCTTTCGCACTGAGGCTGAGGGGCATTTGGACGTCTTGCGGCTGTTCGTCGCGGGCGGGATGTCGGCGCTCCCCGGCGGCAGCGAGGCCCTGATCCGGGCGCTGCATACCCTCACCGGCAGCGCGCGGATGTCGGGTGTCGAATCCATTGCCCGTGTGACCCGGGCCCTAGAGGAACAGGTCAGGGCGGCAATCGCCCAGGGTCTGGCACTGAGCCAGCCGCTTCTCGACTGTTTCGGTCCCGCCGTTGCTGCCATCGAGCAGCGGCTAGCGGAGCTCCCTGAAACAGGCGCAGGCGCAGACGCCCTGGCCGAGGTCTTGGCCAAGATCACTGCCCATCCCCCCCTATCTCAGGTGCCCGCCCCCTCCAGCGCAACCATACCCACCCCCGAGCTGGAGCCAGCCGCCGAGCTGTCTCTCCCCGCTCTTGCTGAAGAAGAGATGGTATCTGAAGGCGATGCGAGCTCCCCCACCGAGCTGCTCGTCGAGGAGAGCCTGCCTGAACTGGCCATTGAGTTTGAAACGCCGGCACTTGTCACCCCGATCGAGGCGGCCCCAGAGACGATCCCAGGTCCTGCCCCTCAGGTAGCACAGATACCACAGCCCGAGATCGAGCCTGCCCCCGAGATGCCTACGCCAGTCGAGACGGCTGCGCCCGAGGGCGAGGTGCTGCCGGTCTCCACGGGCGAACCCAAGGCCATACCCGAGACCGCGCCCCCTGCCGCCCCAAGCGCGGTCCAGGCACCAGAACCCCTACCTCAAGCCGCCCCCCCCGCGCCGCCGGTCAGCGAATCCCAACCCGATCCCGAGCTAGTCGGGGTCTTCTTGGAGGAAGCGCGCGACCTCTTGGACAAACTCGACCAGCAATTCCGCGGCTGGCTGCTCAACCCAAAGGAGCGCACCGCCCTGGCGGGGATCAATCGCCTGCTCCACACCCTCAAGGGTGGGGCACGGCTGGCGGGCTTGATGATGATCGGCAATCTGGCGCATGCCCTGGAGACACGCCTGAAGGCGATCGACGTAGACCCCGCCAATCTCAACGACCTCACCTTGGAAACCGCCCAGCGCGCGGTCGATATGCTGGCGCTCCAGGTCGATGCCGTCGAACAAGGGTCAGCGATCCCCCAGGTCGCCGAGCTGATCGCCGAACTGTCAGGTGCACCGGTGCAGGCGCCGGTCAGCACAGCCCCGTCGGCCCTCCAGACCATGGGTGCGCCGGATACAGCCACGCCGGCCCAGACCCGGCCCCTCCCCGAGACGGCACCTGGACGCGAGGCCGGCGCACCCGTCGAGGCCGTCCCGCAGATCCGGGTGCGCGCCGATCTACTCAACCGCCTGGTCAACCAGGCCGGCGAGGTCAGCATCTATCGCAGCCGTTTGAGCCAGCGCAACAGCCAACTGGGCTTTAGCCTCTTCGAGCTCGATCAGACCGTGATCCGGCTGCGCGAGCAGCTGCGCCAGCTCGAGATCGAGACCCAGGTCCAGATCCGTTACCGGATCGAACGCGACCGCGAGAACGCCGAACCGAGCCTAACCGCCGCTGACTATGACCAACAGTTCGACCCGCTCGAGTTCGACCGTTTCTCCCGCCTGCAAGAGCTCTCGGGTTTCCTCGCCGAGACCATCAACGACCTGGTCAGCGTCAAAGAGATCCTGGGGACCTATCAGCGCGAGATCACCGACCTGCTGAATCAACAGGCCCGCCTAGCCGATGACCTCCAGGATGGATTATTGCGCACCCGCATGGTGCCCTTCGTCCAGGTCGTTCCCCGCTTACAGCGCCTTGTCCGCCAGACCGCTGATACCCTCGGCAAATCAGCGCGCTTAGAGATCTTCGGCCCTGAGGTCGAGCTAGACCGCACCATCCTCGACCGCTTGGTCGCACCGCTCGAACACCTGTTGCGCAACGCCGTAGACCACGGCATCGAGGACACCAAGACGCGGGTAACGCGCGGCAAGCCGGTCACCGGCCTGGTGACCCTGGCGCTCAGGCGCGAAGGCAATGATGTCGTGATCAGCTTGAGCGACGACGGGCGCGGCCTGGATCTTGAGGCTATCCGCCAACAGGCGATCCGCCGCGGTCTGATGACCCCCGACTCCAAGCTCCCCGATGAGGCCATCCTGCAATTTATCATGGAGCCTGGCTTTACTACCTCGGGCAAGGTCACCCAGATCTCGGGGCGTGGGGTGGGCCTCGATGTCGTCGCCTCCGAGATCAAGGCGGCCAATGGCACCTTGCAGATCGAATCCATCCCCGGCAAGGGGGCACGTTTCACCATCCGCCTGCCCTTGACCCTCGCCCTGATCGATGCCTTTTTGGTCACGGTCGGCGAGACCGTCTATGCCGTTCCCCATAGCACG
Organism: Caldichromatium japonicum; assembly: GCF_011290485.1. Taxonomy (GTDB): domain Bacteria; phylum Pseudomonadota; class Gammaproteobacteria; order Chromatiales; family Chromatiaceae; genus Thermochromatium; species Thermochromatium japonicum. Next base: position 2,682,095 of record NZ_CP048029.1, read on the forward strand.
GTCGAAAGCGTCGGACGGATCAACCGCGATGAGCTCCTGGCCATCTATGCCGAGCCGACCAAGACCTATACCGTGCGTGGCCAGCATTACCGGATAGCCTATCTGGGCCAGGCGCTGGAACCCGGCTCAGCCGATCCCGATCTGGGTGAGCGGCGCTGGCTACCCCTCCTGCTGGCGCGGATCGGCGACCAGTGCGTCGCCCTTCAAGCCGATAGCATGCTCGAAAGCCAGCGCATTCTGGTCAAGCCCTTAGGCCCCCAATTGGCCGGCGTGCGCTGGCTCTCCGGCGGGACCATCCTACCCGATGGACGGGTGGCGCTGATCCTCGATGCCCTGGCCTTAGTCCGCTCGGGCGCCATCCGCGAGCAAACGCCGGTACGCAATGTCCCCGAGCCGACCGCCGCCAAGATCTGCGTCCTGGTGGTGGACGACTCGCTCACCGTGCGCCGGGTCACCAGCCGGCTCCTCAAACGGCAGAACATGGAGGTCATAACCGCGAAAGACGGGGTCGAGGCCCTGACCCTGCTCGATGAACGCCTGCCGGATGTCGTACTGCTCGACGTCGAGATGCCGCGCATGGACGGCTATGAATTGACCCGCCATATCCGCCGCTCGGAGCGACTCAAACAGCTGCCGATCATCATGATCACCTCGCGCACTGGCACCAAGCATCGCGAATACGCCGCCCAGCTCGGGGTCGATCGCTATCTCGGCAAGCCCTATCAGGAGGCAGAGCTATTGGCTGAGATCGAGGCGGCGGTTAAGGGCAGGCATTGAACAAGCGGGCACTCTCCTGCACAGCGCCCGCAGATCACTGCAACCAAGTCGCCATCGGCCAGAGACCTCATTCCGGTCTGCCCAACGAAACTGTCGAAAAACCCTTTTTGCCGGGGGTGGAGTGGTTTTTGGCCGCCTGCGGAGCCCCGTTTCAGGGCGGAAACAGGGCCTGCAAGAGATATTCTTTCCCCCTTTGAGGCTACTTCAGCCCACCAAAAAACGCAGATTTTACCGATATTGTGCACCAGTGCGTACAATCTCCATTGTACATCCACTTTGGCTTTCGAGCGCAGCGTGAATCGGTTCATGTGTTTGTGAACGCAAATGTTCGCAAAGACCGGCTCGACCATCGCTAACCGGCGGGCGTAAATCTTTTTGCCCTCTGGACTGTCAATTTTGGCTTTCATCTCGTCGAGCAGATTGGGCGGCTGCGTGGTCGAAACGGAGAGATAGCGGCGGGAAGCGGAGGGCTTGCTCAGGCAGCGTTCGCGCAGCGGACAGGCGGCGCAGTCTTGGGGGCGGGCGTGGTAGACGTCGTAGATGCGATAGCGGTTGCGCCGGTTTCGTCGTTGTTGTAGCGCTGGTCGAAGACCGAAAGGTCCATGTGCTTTTCGACCACTTCGTGAATGGTGTGCTCCAGGCTGCCGGGGAGGATCTGGTTTTCGAGGGAGATGGGCAGCATGACCATCTGGTCGTAGTTGCAGGGTTTGAATTTTGGCATGGGGTCACCTCTGCCAGAGTAAACCCCAATCGTTTAAGGTGGATTCGCCCTTTTTTCGACAGTTTCAACGGTTTGCGCATCACCTGCGGCGAGCCGAGCGCAGCGAGGCGAAGCCGTCAGGTGGATGCGCATGTTAGCCATGCCCGTATTATCCATTGCCAAAATAATCCGAATCAATGCGCTTGAACTGATAATTTGTAACAGGAGTAACGCCCACATCGTAATCTATCATTAACTCGGCCAAACGTTTACCATCAATCAACACAATTTTAGCATCAATACTTGAAACGTAATTAACAGCATCCGCCGAAAACGAAGACGTTGTAATGAAAATCCCTTTTTTAGCTCGTTTCCCCATGAGCGCGCCGACGAACTTCTGTATCTCTGGTCTCCCAACAACATTATCCCATTTCTTGGCTTGTATGTAGATGGTGTCAAGCCCTAACCTGTCTTCATGAATAATTCCGTCAATTCCTTCGTCGCCCACTTGGCCAACTGCCCTTGCCGCATCACGGCGAGAACCACCATATCCCATCTTGACAAGGAGTTCAACAACAAGACGTTCAAAAAAAGAGGGCGTACTCTGCTTTACCATTCCCAACAATTCCTGAGCCAAACCATCTCGTATCTCTTCGCATGCATCCTCAAGAATTTCTTCTGGTGTTCTCTTGCTGACCTCTGTGGTGGTTTCTCTGGGTTTGCGTCGTCCGCTTTCGCGTTCTCGAAATTCAATATATTCGGGGAATTGCTCAAGAAATTTCATATCAATCCGAGACGGATTGCGTGCGAGTACCTATCTGCCGCGCTCTGTTATCCTGTAATATGAGCGACGTGACATCTCAAGAAATCCTGCTTTGGTTAAATACGTTCTCGCCCAGCCAACTCGATTGTAGAAGATCGTTTGTTTACCGCTTGGCAAGAGTTTATTCAGTTCTTTTTCAGTAAGAGAGAACTTTTCAGCAAGAATATCCAATAGTTCCTGAGTGGAATGCTCCTGACCGTCGCTAAAGCATTGCAACAGCGGAAGCATAATTGTCTGGAAGTCGGGAATGGACATATTATCCTCAACAGTTGCTCGGGCTGGCTAACGGTTGGTTTCAGCGGCAGCGGCGGGTCGGGCAAGACACCTTTGCCTAAAAACTACTCGGCTGGCTCGCGGCGCGTATCCGAAACGGCATAGCCGTCGCACAGCATTCCCGAAGGGCGCTGAACGCACGCGCCCACAACCGGCCCCGCAGTCAGGCTGCTTAGATCATAAGGGCGCATTCAGCAGGTCATTGGCTTCGTCTCGCAGGGCATACGCCACGCATAATCTCAGCGTAGATTCCGCCTGGATGTCTTCCCGCGACAATGGCGCAGGCATCACATGCAAGATGATGAGGTTCAAGATGCTTGATTGCTGAACCGTCTTGGTCTTTTCTTGACAAGAAACACATGCTTTTGAAATTGAGTGAGCTGTCCAGATGTCGTGGGCATGGAAAGACGAGACATGAGATTGCTGTCGTTTGCGGCGCGCGAAGAGCGGCGGCGTCAGGTGGTGAGTTTGCGCCGGCGGGCAAGACGTCCGAGATTCGCGTCACGCACCGTCGCGAAGGCCTGTCGGTGATCTCGACGCTGACCAACCGCGGCAAGGTGCCTTGGAAGGCGTTCGCGGGGGCGATGAACGCCGACATCCTGATCGACTTCATGAAGCGGCTGGTCAAGGACGCCAGGGGCAAGAAGATCTTCCTCATCCTCGACAACCTGCGCGTGCATCACACCAAGCCGGTCAAGGCGTGGCTGGCTGCATGCGCCAATCAAATCGAGGCCTCCTCCCTCCCCCCCTACAGCCCGGCACTGAACCCCAACGAGATGCTCAAGGCCACCATCACCGCGCAGGCGCCCTCCCGCGCCAAGGGCGATCTCAAGAAGGCGACCGTCAGCCACCTGCGCCGCCTTCTCAATTCCCCCCAACGCATCATGCGCTACTTCCAGCATCCCAAGCTCCATGATGCCGCGTAATACAAGTTCATTGGTTTCGGATCAATAAAATCAAGACTTGCCCCAGCGAAGACGAAAGATAGGCATACAGCTAACCTACAGATATATCTTTGGCCTGGACCCTAATGGCAAGATAAAGAGGTTTATTTGATTGGGTTATTATTCAAGCACCCAGATCACCCCACAGCGCCTGGATCACAGCGATCGCGGCCAAGGGGGCGGTCTCGACGCGCAAGATCCGCGGCCCTAGGCGCACCTCGCTAAACCCATAGCGTCTTGCCAGCTCGCGCTCGGCGGGATCAACCCCCCCCTCTGGTCCGATCAACAGGGTCAGCTCGCCTGCCGGGGCCGGCATCGCGGTCAGCGCTCGTTCGCCTTGGGGATCAAGCAACCAACCGCCTGATCCCTGTTGGGACAGCCAGACATCGAGCTCGGCCACCGGCTCCAAGACCGGCACGCGACACCGGCCCGATTGCTCGCAAGCGGCGATGATCACCCCCTGCCAGTGCTCCAGGCGTTTTTCCAACCGACTGCCGGCAAGCTGCACCTGGACGCGCCGGGTCACGAGCGGTCTGATCCGCGTCACCCCCAGCTCCACCGCCTTTTGGATCGCCAAATCCATCCGCTCGCCGCGCGCGATACCGAGGGCCAGCTGGATGGCAAGCGGCGGCAAGGGCTCGGGCCCGCTGCAGCCCTCGATGCGCACCTGCGCCGCGCCGCGCCCGGCTTCGAGCAGGCGCGCCGGATACTCATTACCATCGCCGTTGAACAGGATCAGCGGATCGCCGCGCTGCAAGCGCAACACCTGAGCTGCATGCCGCGCCTGCGCCTCGGGCAGCGGGATCAACGCCCCCGGCGATAGAGGAGCGGCACAATATAGCCGCGGGATACGCATCGTGCGCTGTTATTGGGCAAGACGCACCGCGCCCAGGGCAAGCACCAGCCAGCCGATAATCAGCATTACCCCACCGATCGGCGTGATCCAGCCCAGTTGGCGCAGACCGGTAAGCGCCATGACAAACAGGCTGCCGGAAAACAGGCAGACACCCAGGCACAGCAACCAGGCCGCCCCATGCACCAGGGGCGACTTAGGTTGATAGAGCAGGATCAGACCGCAGGCTAGGATCGCCAGGGTATGCAGGCCAAGATAGTCGGCCGCGGTCTGCCAATTGGCCAAGAGCGCCGGATCGATACGCCCTTTCAGCCCATGCGCGCCAAAGGCCCCGAGCGCAACCGTCAGCGCCCCTCCAAGGGCGCCCAACATCATCCACAGTCCAGAGGGGGTCATCGCGATGCCCGATGTTTGCCAACTTCGGCGCATTGTGATTAGCGGCTCGGCCGGTGTCCAGGGTATCTTTGGCAGGGCACTCGCATGAAAGTTAGGTGAGGCCGAGGAGTTCGGCGTGATCATCGTCCTGATCGTGGCTGGAGACTCGAGCATAGGCAATGGTACGGCGTGCCCATCCGCCGGGGCACGAAAGAGATCAGAGCGCAGGCGTGAAAGGTCATAACGCCGTCGCCCGCCTGTCGTGCGCTCACCTGGGATGATCCTGCCCTCGCGCTCCTAGCGCCGTAATGTCTGTGGCGCTACACCCAGGAACCGCGCCGCCTCTTGAATGCCGACTAGCTTGCGAAAGACTAGCTTGCGAGACATGCTTATCGCATGTGCTAGCGAGCAGGCATGCGCAAGTATTAGGTGAACAGTTCAAGCCCCGGTCGCTGGTTATCCTTAATCACGTCGAGCTACGGCTTGCAGAGCGGTTTGTCGTTGGCCAATAGTTGAGGCCGTTGCCTGATCCGGATAATTCCTATGACCCGCTGGCGGTGTGTCTTAAGCAGCAGGGTGAAACCATCGGCTATGTGTCGCGCGCTGCCAATGCCGAAATCGCCTCCCGGCTCGATGCGGGCGAGCCGCTCGCTGCATATCTCCCAGGCTTGCACCCCAATGCCGAGCCCTGGCAATAGGTGGTGTTCGCGGTCACTGCGCCGCCGATCGGGGAGAAGCCGACAGACAGCAGGGCCGGGATGAGTGGCGCTGGGGAGAAGCGCTGAGCGCCGGTAATGCCCTGGTCCTTGTCCAAGAAAGGTAAAGCGTGATAGCTTTATGTGCTTCAATAGCATCCCAGTCCTTGAGAAGGATTCCTGCCATGTCTAGGGTCTGCCAGGTGACCGGCAAGCGTCCGATGGTCGGTCACAATGTCTCGCATGCCAACAACAAGACCAAGCGCCGGTTTTTGCCGAATCTGCATGAAAAGCGCTTTTGGGTCGCGTCCGAAAACCGCTGGGTCCGGCTGCGTGTCAGCACCCGCGCCATGCGCACCATCGATAAAAAGGGTATCGATGCCGTGCTGGCCGACCTGCGCGCCCAGGGTATGAAGATCTGAACCGGAGGACCACGCAATGGCCAAGCCCGCACGCGAAAAGATCCGTTTGAACTCCACCGCTGGCACAGGTCATTTCTATACCACGACCAAAAACAAGCGCAATCAGCCCGGCAAGCTGGAGATCAAAAAGTTTGATCCGGTGATCCGCCAGCATGTCCTGTACAAGGAAGGCAAGATCAAATAGCCGCTTTGAGATCTCAAGAAACGCACCGCTGGTCATTCTGGCGAACCCCACTTCCATCATTCCGGCCTGGTTCGGACCTCAAGCGGAGGCAGCGGTATATGGCCGGTGCTGCGGCATAAGCCAGTTCCTTGACATCTCTCTGCCTGAAGGTTAAGGCTTGTCGCGCGCTGGGTCATTCCGGCAAAGCCGGAACGTAATCCATCTTGCCCCCTTTTGAACACCGGCCCCTGCTCGCAAGCGAGGCACCGGCGGAGTTTCTGGTGTATCTGGTGTTTAAATCGCCGCTTGGCTCTCGCCGATTGCCTCACCTCTAACCTGCTGGCTCAAGGGACACAAGGCCATTGCATCAGGGGCGACAGCGCGGCGGCGCCTCAGGATCAGGCCCCAGAGGTCGTCCCTGGGGATCGATAAGCTGCTGGGTACTGTAATCGGCATACGCCAGGGCGCCGATGGTAGGCGGTCCCTGATCCCCAGCAGATTCAGGTGTGGCACGCCCGCCTCCTTGTTGCAACAGGTCGATCAATGCCTGGGCTGAATTGATACCTGTCTCAAAGACCCGCCCCTTATCGGTCGCACATTTGAAGATCGCATAGCCGTCCCCGCCGCGCACCAGGAAGCTGTTGGTCACCACCCGCACCTGCTCCTGGCGGCGCAGGGGGCGCCATTGGCCAGTATGGCGGTCGTATAGCTCAAGTGCGCCCAAACGTCGGCCCAGCGGTTGACTGAGATCCAGCCGTCAGCGCAGATGAGCGGCATAGGGATAGGCGCCGCCCCCGCCTTGGTCATCGAGGATACCGGCGATCGCCTCCTCTAGCGTCGCCTGCAGCTCAGCACCGCTCAGCTTCAGGACCACCAAGGTATCGGGGAAGGGGAGGAGGCGATAGAGGGTCGCGCGGCTGATGGGGCCGGCAGGCAGATCGGATCTGACCCCGCCGACATTGAGGATGGCGACATCGGCCTCGGGAAGCTGCGCCAAATAGGCAGCAGCGACCAGTTGTTGGACATCGCCGCCGTATGGCTGGGTTGAACGCCGGTTGCACAGGGCGCTGGCCCCTTGACCGGGGACCAGTTCACGGGGCACAGATCTTGTGCCGCGACCCCCAGGTGCTCTTGCTCAAGCTGCGCGACCTGGGTGCGATAGGGTGCAAGCGCCTGTTTGAATTCGGGATCAGGCTGGATGAAGGCAACCCCAGGGAGCGCAGCGATGAGCGCGCGTGCGTTCTGCTGCACCGCCTCGCTGAGTCCCTGCCCGTTTTGCAAGAGCCGCTCACCGAGCACCAGATGCGTCTGGCCCGTGCAAGCGATCACCTGACCCTCTTGATTGAATGAGACATGGAGCTCGCCTACGGCCTTAGCATATTCCCAGGCCTGGACGATACAGACCTTGTGCCCGGATCTGTCGCTTGCGATCGTGGGATAAGGGCCTGCTGGCTCGAGCCCGAGGCGTCGAAAATCCTCGCCAAGCAGGGTATGCGAATCGCCGCTGACGATGACATCTGCCCCCTCGAGTCCGGCGGCAAGTTTGAGGTCCCATCGATAGCCCTGATGGGTGAGCAGGACGATCTTGTCGATCCCCTGCGCCTTGAGGGCATCGATGCGCGCCTGGGCAACGGTGAGCTCATTCTGGAAGACGGTCGTCGGCAAGGGGTGCGAGCTGCGCTGAGTCTTGTCGGCGGCGATGAGCCTGATCACCCCGATGCGCTCCTCGCCGGCCTTGAGGATCGCCTCCTGCTGGATGAGGCGCATGCCCGGACGCGGATAGAGAAGGGTGGCCAAGGCAGGCGCGACATTGGCCGCGAGCACCGCCGTGTGACAACGAGCAGGATCCTGATTGAGGCGCTGGATGAAACGCGCAAGGCTCGAGTCCCCGCGATCGAACTCATGGTTGCCGAGCGCCAATGCATCGAGACAGATGTGTCTCATGGCCTCCGCATCTGTCTCACCCTGAAAGAGGCGGTCGTAAGGCGTGCCGATGAGGGCATCCCCCGCGTGCAAGACCAGGGACTGCGGATAGCGCGTGCGCAGGCTGCGGATCAAGGCGGCGACCCGATCCATCTCCCCGCTTTCAATGGTGACCGAGCCCAGCTCGGGGAGATGGAGCTTAAGCCCTAGATCGGGATCGAGATGGGCGTGATGGTCGTTGAGATAGATGAGGGTCAGCGGGAAAGTATCAGGCCCAGCAGCACCCGCCCCAACGGTCCAGCCAGCGGTCAGGGACAACCAGAGCAACGCCGCCTTCAACCCGACTCGCGGACAGATCTTCGGGCGACACCCAAACAAACCGCGCCGATGCGATTTTGGCATGGGTATGCCCCCTTGGAAGATGCGCATGGACGTCGAGGCGGTCTCGAAAAGAAAAGACTGCCATAACGGCGAACAGGGGTGATCCAAAGATACGATCATACCAAGAGACACTCAGACCCTGGGGCATATCTGCTCTCAAGTAAAGTGCGCAAACAGGCGCACTGTGCTCTTCCTGCCCCGAATGCGGAGCGCATTCGTCTCTGACAGGCGTGACTTTCCCGACTACGGCAGAGACCCTCTCTGCTGTAGCTCCGCCGTTACCGGACGGACTCGCCACGGGTAGGGCAGTTGCGGTTGCCAGCCGTTTGAGATTGAGCGCGGCATTCTTGATAAGAAACACATGCTTTTGAAATTGAGTGAGCTGTCCAGATGTCGTGAGCATGGTAAAGACGAGACATGAGATTGCTGTCGTTTGCGGCGCGCGAAGAGCGGCGGCGTAGCTGGACGTATGAAGCGATAGGCGCGCAGAGGGGATTGTTGGGCGCAGGGGTGTTCGACATCTGCAAAGGCTATGGGCGCGAAGGGGCCCAAGGGCTCAAGGACGAGAAGCGGGCGCTCTTATGCGCCGGCGATCAAGACGTCCGAGATTCGCGTCACGCACCGTCGCGAAGGCCTGTCGGTGATCTCGACGCTGACCAACCGCGGCAAGGTGCCTTGGAAGGCGTTCGCGGGGGCGATGAACGCCGACATCCTGATCGACTTCATGAAGCGGCTCGTCAAGGACGCCAGGGGCAAGAAGATCTTCCTCATCCTCGACAACCTGCGCGTGCATCACACCAAGTCGGTCAAGGCGTGGCTGGCTGCATGCGCCAATCAAATCGAGGCCTCCTCCCTCCCCTCCTACAGCCCAGCACTGAACCCCAACGAGATGCTCAAGGCCACCATCACCGCGCAGGCGCCCTCCCGCGCCAAGGGCGATCTGAAGAAGGCGACCGTCAGCCACCTGCGCCGCCTTCTCAATTCCCCCCAACGCGTCATGCGCTACTTCCAGCATCCCAAGCTCCATGATGCCGCGTAATACAAGTTCATTGGTTTCGGATCAATAAGAAAGGGGGTGAGTCATGAGTGATCATGATTGAATCTGATTAGCTCATGAATCTAGCGAAATTGTTTGGCGTTCGACAGAACACCAACGAGTAAGCCATGCAACTGACCCACAAAATCGCCCTTTGTCCGACGCCTGAGCAGGCGGTTTACTTCACCTGCGCCTGCGGCACGGGGCGGTGTGTCTGGAATTGGGCGCTTGCCGAGTGGAAATGGCAAGACTCTTGGTGCGACCGTTTCGCGTACTGCGGATCGCAGGTTCGTCGCCATTCAGATTGAAGTGGTCGATGCTGTGTTCTATCGCAGGCGCATGAAACGACTGGTGTTGACCTGGGCGTTGAGGCGGCGGCCAGGCTTTCCAATGGCGAGTCTGTTGAATCTCCTCTGCGCTTCGTTGTCTCAGGATTCGAGGCAGACGCCTTTCTTGCAAGGTTGAGGCGGCCAAGGTCGGGGCTGGGTTTGCGCCAAGTGCCAGACTGCCAAAAGGCACAAGGCTTCCGATCTTGAAGAATCGAAGGAAATCCTCTGCGATGTTGGCAAGGCTGCACGCACGCATTGCCAATGTCCGAGCGGACTTCACACATAAGCTCACGACCCAGCTCTGCCGCGAAAACCAAGGGGTGGTGATTGAGGATTTGAACGTCAAGGGCATGCTGGCGAACGAACGGCTTGCCCGCGCCATCAGCGACCTGGGCTTTGGCATGTTCTGCTTGCAGATGGAATACAAGGGGAAATGCTACGGCGTCTGGTTGGTTTTAGCTGATCGCTGGGATCCGAGCAGCCGCCTGTGTTCGGTCTGTGGTTGGGAGAATGAGATGTTGGCGTTGAAGGATCGGGAATGGACGTGTCCTCAATGCGGCACGCGCCATGATCGGGACGTTATTGATCCGAAGCCACTGAACTTGTATTACGCGGCATCATGGAGCTTGGGATGCTGGAAGTAGCGCATGACGCGTTGGGGGGAATTGAGAAGGCGGCGCAGGTGGCTGACGGTCGCCTTCTTCAGATCGCCCTTGGTGCGGGAGGGCGCCTGCGCGGTGATGGTGGCCTTGAGCATCTCGTTGGGGTTCAGTGCTGGGCTGTAGGGGGGGAGGGAGGAGGCCTCGATTTGATTGGCGCATGCAGCCAGCCACGCCTTGACCGGCTTGGTGTGATGCACGTGCAGGTTGTCGAGGATGAGGAAGATCTTCTTGCCCCTGGCGTCCTTGACGAGCCGCTTCATGAAGTCGATCAGGATGTCGGCGTTCATCGCCCCCGCGAACGCCTTCCAAGGCACCTTGCCGCGGTTGGTCAGCGTCGAGATCACCGACAGGCCTTCGCGACGGTGCGTGACGCGAATCTCGGGCGTCTTGCCCGCCAACAGCGCCCGCTTCTCACCCACCTTGCGCCCACCCCCCTTGCCCTTGGGCCCCTTCGCGCCCATAGCCTTTGCAGATGTCGAACACCCCTGCGCCCAACAATCCCCTCTGCGCGCCTATCGCTTTATACGTCCAGCCACGCCGCCGCAAACTCACCACCTGACGCCGCCGCTCTTCGCGCGCCGCAAACGACAGCAATCTCATGTCTCGTCTTTTTCAAAAGCATGTGTTTCTTATCAATAAAGCTCAGGCCGCCGCCGATTTCCTCAACGAACTCAACATTCGACAAGCCTTTCGCCACATCAAACTCTTCCAACACCTTGCGCTGGTCGGCGAGGTCTGGCTTCTGCGCAGCACTGGATACGCGACAGTAGGCATCAATCCGCATTGGCTCTGATACCTTACTGCGCAAGCCAATCAACTCGCGGATTTGTGCCTCGCGACTGTTCGCGCCACCAGGATCAAACCCCCTTCGCGCTCCCAGCGTTGCAAGGTCTTGACCAAGACGCCAAGCCGCTTCGCCGCCTTGCCTGTGCCCATCATCGCGCTTTCCATGTGGAAAATTATCCACTATCACGCACAGCTTGTAATACTAGGGTTGGCTCCCGCGATGAAGGGGATCGGACAGGCCCCTACATCGCCCCACCTGCCGTCTGGATCTGGGAGAGCTGCTGGGCGGTCTCGAGCAAGAGACGCCGCTGCTCGCGGCGGGCGAGCTCCAATTTGCCCAACTGGGCGGCCTTGGCCTTGCCGGTGTCGCTTTGTTTAAGCGCCTCGATAGCGCGAAGCTCCTTGTCGATCCGTTCGGCCTCGCTCTGGGCATCCAGAAGTTGGCTCTTGGCCTGGCGGTCGAGCTCAGCAGCGTTCAGGTCAGCTGGCGCTGCCGAGGTCGGCTGGGTCTTGGGCGCTGGTGTGTGCTGGGGCTTTGGCTCTGGCATCGGCGCTGACTGCGGCTTGGGTTCGGTAGGCTGTTTGGGAGCAGAAGACGGTGCCGGTCGCGCCGGGGCCGCAGCAGCCCCCCCCGCCCGAGCCCGCTGCAACTGGGCGCGCAAGTTAGCAGCAAGCTGGTTGCGCACCGCAAGCTCGCGCTGAAAGGCCTCGCGCTCGGCCTTGAGCTTGGATTCAAAGATCAAGGGATCATCGGCGATCCCCGAGGCGTGCCGATACAGATCAAGCGCCTTGCCCTTATCCTTAGAGACACCAAGACCACGCTCATACAACGACCCTAGATAGATCTGGGCCGGCACATGTCCTTGGTCGGCGGCGCGCCGATACCACTCAGCAGCCTGACTATAATCCGGTGCCGGTAGCCCCAGGCCCTTTTCATAGATCTCGCCCACATAGGTCTGGACCACCGGATCGCCGGCCCGAGCCTTGGGCAAAAGGGTTGCAAGCGCGGTCTTGTAATCCGAGCGATCGAACAACACAAACTCACCGCCGCGAATGGCGCAGTCGCTCTTGGTCGATTTGACGAGACGTCGGGGACTTAAATAGGTGAGCTGTTGCCCCAACTGACGTACCTGACCAGGCAATAGACAATCGACCAGGATCAGGTCATCAAGCCCTCGACCTGGGGCCAGCGGCGCCATACCCAATTCCGCCCCTGATTCAGTCCCCGAGGCGCAGGCCCCAACCAAAACGACCACCAGCGCCACAATTGATCCTTGTAAGCTGCGCCTTAATTCGCTCATGCCCACCCTCTCCTAAAAGATTCGGTATGATGACTAGGTAGAGTTTAGCCCAAATCCGCTCAGCCTGCGCCCGCATGATGATGCCTGCTTTAGAGATAAAGACTGCTACAGGGAGAACCGACCGACTATGCGCATGAACCTACCTGTCACGAATGTGGAACATGTCTTAAAGGACGAGCAACTACTCGTCTCTAAGACCGATCTTAAAGGCCGAATCACCGCATTTAACCGCGATTTCGTCGAGATTAGCGGCTTCTCTGAAAAGGAGCTGTTAGGCGCACCACACAACATCATCCGCCACCCTGACATGCCGTCCGTGGTCTTCAAAGACCTCTGGAACACCATCCAGGCCGGCAAACCCTGGACAGGGATCGTCAAGAATCGCTGCAAGAACGGTGATTTCTACTGGGTCGAGGCCAATGTCTCGCCGCTGCGCGAGAAGGGTCAGGCCATCGGCTATATCTCGGTCCGACGCAAGCCGACACCTGAGCAAATCGCCGAGGCTGAGGCCCTATATGCCCGGCTGCGTGCCGGCAAGCCGGCCAAGGGCCTGGCTGCGCACCTGTCCCAGGCCATCCGAGACATCCCGATCCGTTGGGGCCTCTTGTTTAGCCTGGTCTTGATCTCGGGCTGTTTTATGCTCGGCCTAATCTTCAGCCTATTGAGCCTCAACCAAACCACCCAGCAGCTTAGATATATCAATGAACACACCCAAGTGCTGGAAAATGCCTATCGCGCGATGCTCGATGCGGGGTTGCAGATGACTGCAACCATGCGCTACCTATTGCTCAAGCCAGACGACAAACAGGCGCGCGACAATATCTTTAGGTCGCGCGAGAAGTTTTCTGCCAACCTCAAGACCCTGCAGACACGGATCACCACCGATGTCGCTGCCCTCCGCGCCCTAGAACTCATCGACCAATCCTATCGCGAACACCTCGCCAGCCAGGAACGCATCCTCGCCCGCCTCGATGCCGGCGATCTAACCGAGGCCCAGCGGATCTATGAAACCGAGGAAAACCCCATCTGGCGGCGCTATAAGGGGCTCATGGAGCCGTCGCTCAGTCGCTTGCAACAACAACTGACCGCCGAGCGCAACCAGACCATCACCGCCGCTAAGCTGGCGAGCGAGGAGGCGGCCGGCCTTGCCGTGCTCGCGCTCATCATCGCGGCCCTGCTGGGTCTGTGGTTGAAGGGCAAGATCATCGGCCCCTTGCATGCAGCGGTTTGCCATTTAGAGGCGATCGCCAACGGCGACTATACCACCCGCATCGAGATTAAATCGAAAGACGAGTTTGGCACGATGCTCTTGGCGGTCAAATCGGTCCAGGCGCGTTTAGATTTTGATATCCAAGAGGCCCGACAAATAGCACAAGAAAACCTGCGTATCCGCATTGGGCTTGACAACGTCACCCTTCCTGTCACCGTCTCAGATGATCGCAATCGATTGATCTATATGAACAAGGCCTGCCAGAAGCTCTGGCAGTCACTCACCCCTGAGATCCGCCGGCGCCTGCCTGACTTTGATCCCGCGCACCTCATCGGCACCAGTCTGGCCCAATATTTCGAGAACTTCGGGAACACAGAAGTCGCCGCCGCCTATCGCGAGTTTATAACCGAGACCCGGAATTTCGACATGCTCTTTGCGGGACTTCATCTGCGCCTGACCGTCACCCCCGTGTTGGATGCCAATAGTTATGCCGGTCGGGTGACCCAGTGGCGCGACCGCACTGCTGAGGTCATCGCCGAACGCGAGATCGCCGAACTCATCCAGTCCGCAGCCAATGGCGATTTTACGCGGCGCATCGAACTCAAAGGCAAGGAAGGCTTTTTCTTGCAGCTTGGCGAGGGGCTCAATCGCCTCGTCGAGATCGTCGCCCGCGGGTTGTCGGATATTGCAAGCGTGCTCAACGCCATCGCCTCGGGCGACCTCAACCGCACCATCGAGGCCGAATACAGCGGGACCTTCGGCCAGGTCAAGGACGATACCAATACCACCGTCGCTCGTCTGCGCGAGGTGGTCGGGCAGATCCTCGAGGCGACCGATGCCATCTCCACCGCCGCTGCCGAGATCGCCTCGGGTAACGCCGACCTGTCCACCCGCACCGAGGAGCAGGCCGCAAGCCTGGAAGAGACCGCCAGCACCATGGAGGAGCTTAATGCCACGGTCAAACAAAATGCCCAAAACGCCGCCCAGGCCAATCAATTGGCGCAAGAGGCCAATACTATCGCCAGCCGCGGCGGCGAGATGGTCGAGCGGGTGGTTCTCACCATGGGTGAGATTCAGGAGGCGAGCCGGCGGATTGCAGATATCATTGGGGTGATCGACTCGATTGCCTTCCAGACCAATATCCTGGCGCTCAATGCCGCGGTCGAGGCCGCGCGCGCTGGTGAACAAGGGCGTGGGTTTGCCGTGGTTGCCGCTGAGGTCCGTAATCTTGCCCAGCGCAGCGCCCAGGCCGCCAAAGAGATCAAGGCGCTCATCACAGATTCGGTCACCAAGGTCGAAGGCGGGGCGCAACTAGCGATCCAGGCCGGCGAGACCATGACCAATATCCTCGACGGCTTCCGCCAGGTCGCGAACCTGGTCGATGAGATCGCCACCGCCTCCCGCGAGCAAAGCCACGGCATCGAACAGGTAACCCAGGCGATCGCCCAGATGGATGAGGCTACCCAGCAGAACGCAGCCCTGGTCGAAGAGGCCGCCGCCGCAGCCGAGAGCCTCGAGGATCAAACCCAGACCCTGGTCCAGGCGGTATCAGTCTTTAGGCTCAAGGGAGCCAGCGCCGGTCACCCTAAACCCGCTGCGCCTGCGCGAGCGCCGGTCAAGGCCCAGCTGGGGGCGCAATGCAAATTCCCTGCCAAGCAAGCAGGCACCGCCCTGGCGCCGCAGGGCAAGGGATCACGCCCAGTGGCCGCATCCACCGATGACCATTGGGAGGAGTTTTAAGGAAGGTACCCCCCCTCTCTGAAGGGGTGGGGAAAGACCGTAATGACAAAAAGGGCCCTGGAGATAATCCAGGGCCCTTTTGCTATTGGCTGGGGAACTAGGATTCGAACCTAGATTAACGGAGTCAGAGTCCGCTGTCCTGCCGTTAGACGATTCCCCAATAAACCGATTGATCAGCGTTTGGAGTATTGTGGACGTTTACGCGCCTTGTGCAGACCGACCTTTTTGCGCTCGACCTCGCGGGCATCACGGGTCAGAAAACCGCCGCGGCGCATTGTTTGACGTAGCTCTTCATTATACGCCACCAGGGCGCGCGCGATCCCATGACGAATGGCACCAGCCTGGCCGCTATTGCCGCCGCCCCTGACCATGATCTTGAGGTCGAGCTGATTCGTCAATCCCGCCGCTTCGAGCGGCTGGCGCACAACCATACGTGCAGTCTCGCGTCCGAAATACTCGTCCAGCGGACGACCATTGACGGTGATCGCGCCAGAGCCGGGCGAGAGGAACACCCGCGCCGAGGCGGTTTTGCGACGACCAGTGGTGAGATAAGTCTGCGACATGCGTTCCGTCCTAAAACCCTTAGATGTCGAGTGGCTGCGGCTGCTGGGCCTGATGGCGATGCTCCGGCCCAGGATAGACATGCAGCTTCTTGAACATGGCGCGCCCCAAGGGACCGCGCGGCAACATCCCCTTCACCGCATGCTCGATAGCGCGTTCCGGGGCTTTTTGCAACAACTTTTCCAAGCTGATCGATTTGAGGTGACCGACATAGCCGCTGTGCCAATAATACATCTTATCCTTGAGCTTATTGCCGGTCACACGGATCTTGGCCGCATTGATAACGACCAGATAATCGCCGGTATCGATATGCGGTGTATAGTGTGGCTTGTGCTTACCGCGCAGCCGGCGCGCCAGCTCGCTGGCGAGTCTGCCCAGGGTCTTGCCCTCGGCATCGACAAGATACCAAGCGCGGCGCACCTCGGCGGGCTTGGCGCTAGGGGTCATCTTCATGGTGTACTCCGAGGCCGCACGAAAGGCTCAAGGGGCGCGCGGCGATAAAAACTGGATTGATCCGCTTATCGGAAGAGCGCGGATTTTAAAGATCTATCTGCCGAAACGCAAGACATGTCCAAGCCCGCAACCCGATAAACCGGGGTCAATCGGCCAAACGCAACCGCTCGACCCAACGGCCTGCTTGCAGATGCTCGTTAAGTATCTCTTCCAGATCCTGGGTACCGGCATAGGTGTACCAGACCGCCTCGGGATAGATCACGATCACTGGACCCTCGGCACAACGTCCCAGGCAACCGGCGATATTGACCCGCACGCCTCCCGGTCCGGCGAGCCCGGAATCCTGGACGCGGCGCTTGAGATAATCTCGCATGGTCGATGCATGGGACTGGGCGCAGCACTTGCCCCCATCCTCGCGCTGATTGATACAGAAAAAGACATGTTGGCGATAGTAAGGCATGGCCGATGATCCTGAACGCAATGGAGATACCTGGGGATTACATTAAAATAGTAACTGATGAACGCATTCGGTTTAGATCGCAAACGGCACGGCACCGGCATTGATGCTGGGATCGTTGCCCCTATCCCGATCTCCCCTCTTGTACGTCGGCTGCGGTCAGGCGCGGGTATCCAGAGGATTGACGAGGCCGGATTGCGGCCCAAGCCGGAATCAGGATTCAGCCTCGATCAGCATGGCCCAGCCGGCGTGTTGCAAGCCCCCATCTTGCGAGATCCTCCCTGATTTGCGCACCTCAAGTTCAGAGCTCCCCTCGCGCCAGGCCCTGCTATACCTCGCCGACCAATGCGTTAAATGCGGCTACTGCCTGCTGGTCTGTCCCACCTATGCCCAGACGCAGGATGAGGCCGAATCGCCGCGCGGACGTATCGCCCTGATCCAGGGCTGGCTAGGCGGCCAGCTTGTCATGACACCCCGCTTGGCCGGGCATCTCGACCGCTGCCTGCTTTGTCGCGCCTGTGAATCGGCCTGCCCCTCAGGGGTCGCCTATGGCGACATCATGAAGGGCGCGCGGGCGCATCGTTTTGCCGCCCTCCCCTTCTGGCAACGTTTATGGCTTGGGCTGTGGCTGGACCTCCTGGCAAATGGACGCTGGATACAAGCCGCCGCGCACCTCTCCCGGGCCTATACCCGGCTCATGGAAGGGCTCGCTCGCTGGCACCGCCCAGCCGCGCATCGCACCCGGCGGTCACAGATGCCAGCAAATATAGGCGCCATCTCACCGCCATCCTCCACCGCTGGCTTCTCACCCTTGCATCTGATGCGACGCTCAGGCCGCAACTTGCCCAGCGCCCAGCGCTGCCTGCATCTAGGCACCCTGTACCGCCTTTTTCGCCCACTTGCCCAGACCGCCCATCCAGTCGCAGCGCAATCGCCCGCGCATGCCGACATCGATCTCTTCATCGGCTGCACGGGAACGAGCATCCAGGGTCAGGCGTTCGCCGCAGCCCTCACCCTGTGCGCACACCTCGGTGTCCAGGCGCGTATCCCCACGAAATCGCCCTGCTGCGGTGCCATCCATCGGCATCAAGGCCTGATCGCCGCTGCCGACCGCGCCCTTGCCCGCTGTACCGCCCTGTATGCCGACCGTCCCTTGATCGGGGTCGCCAGCACCTGTATTGCTGAACTGCGCGCCGCCCCCCGACTTGCCCAGGCCCAGGAGCTCTGCGCCTATCTCGATCGTCTGCCCTGGCCCGCCGCCCTTGAACTCGCCCCCCTGCCTCGCCGCGTCCTGGTCCATGAACCCTGCTCGCATCGGCATCTGCTCGGCGGCAACGCTGCAGTCTGGCGCCTGCTCGCCCGCATCCCCGATATCCAGCTCCTCTGCCTGCCGGGCGAGACCCGCTGCTGTGGGGCCGCGGGGATCTATCTCTTACAACAACCTGCAATGGCGCAGGCCCTGCTGGCTGAGTTCATCGCCCACATCCGCCAGCTCGATCCGGCTATTATCGTCACCACCAACCCGGGTTGTGCCTTGCATCTCGTGGCCGGTGTCAGGGAGTCTGGCCTGGAGATCGAGGTCTGTCATCCGGTCGAACTCATCGCGCGCCAGCTTCGCGCTTGATCCCCAATGCCAGGGAGTGAGAACCGTGCAGCAACATCGCCCCGACCACAACCGACACTATCGCCCCATCGATCATCTGCTCATCCATGCCGATCTCGCCTTGCGTACCCTGTTCGGTCCGCCGCGCACCACCGAACGCCCCAACCCGGCGACAGGTCTCGACGAAACCGAGCTGACCGAAGTGCAGCGCCGGCGCATCGCCCGCCTGATGCGGGTCAATCACACCGGCGAGGTCTGCGCCCAGGCACTTTACCAGGGACAGGCGCTCACCGCCCGTCTACCCGAGACCCGCGAACGGCTCGAGCGTTCGGCACACGAAGAAAACGATCATCTCGTCTGGTGCGAGAAACGGCTCGAAGACTTAGGGGAGCGCAAGAGCCTGTTGAACCCGCTATGGTATGGCGGATCATTCGCCATCGGTGCCTTGGCGGGACTTGCCGGCGACCGCTGGAGCCTAGGCTTCCTGGTCGAGACCGAACGCCAGGTCGAAGACCACCTCGATGGGCATCTTGCCCAGATCCCGCCCCAGGATTACAAGACCCGCGCCATCCTCGAACAGATGAAGCGCGATGAGATCCGGCACGCCCAGACCGCCCGCTTAGCCGGCGGGGTCGAACTACCCCTGCCCATCCGCTGGGCAATGAAACTCACCGCCCGACTGATGACCCGCATGGCCTATTGGATCTAGTTTCATTTGGTGCAATCCAGGTCCGGCCATCAAGCGGGGCGGCAGGGTGGCGGTGGTCTCCTCTACCAGCCGCACCAGATGGCCCTGCCAGCAGACACCACTGTTGAACATGCGGTTGGGCTGCTTTGCCTAGGGAATGTCCTGATAGCGAAACGCCCACTTCCACATCTGGCCGCAGGCCATACAGGGCACAAAGGACGGCGGCAGCCGGCCTATCCTAAGAGAAAGAAGTGGACGCCCAGGGAAGGGCCGCACACTGAGCAGGGTGCGGAGAGTTAAAGAGAGATGCGGGGCAATGGGGATAGAGCGGTTTGCCGAGTGTCGGGGAGATCCTTGACGGATCTCAGGCGTGCTCTGCGGCCCGAGGCCGGCGGCGCCCACGACCGCGCCTCTGGACCTTGACCTCGGTCATCCGTTCGCGCTCGGGGGCGCTTGCCTCCTGGAAGCGCGTCCACCATTCGGCCAGCTCGCCATCTGCTTCGCCCGCTGCGGCGCGCAGCAGCAAAAAGTCATAGGCCGCGCGAAAACGCGGATGGGCCAAAAGGCGGTGGACACGCTTGCCGGTGCGTTCGAAGAATCGCGGCTGGAGGCTCCAGATCTCGCGCATCGGCAGGGTGATCCGTTTGGGGATGAGGATGGATGTCTGTTCGCGCGGATTGAGCTCAGCGATGGCCTCTTGGATCGCCTCCTGAGCCCCTAACCCATCTGTCATCAAGGAATCCCAACGCCGACGCACCGGCTCCCAGAGCAGGATGGCATATAAAAAGGCCGGGGTCACCGGCTTATCCTCGGCGATCCGCTGATCGGTATTGGCCAGCCCCAAATTGACGAAGGTGATCGGAAAACCCCGGTCCTCCGTCGCTAGACAGGATTCAGTCGCCGGAAAGAGATAGCCGAACAGCCCATAGTGGCGCAGCTTTTCGAAGGCTGCAACGGCATAGCCGGAGTGAAAGAGCTTGATGAGTTCATCGAACAGGCGCGCGCCAGGTACGTGGCGCAGCAGGGACCCCAGTTTGAACAGCGGGCGCTCGGCACCTGGCTCGATGTTGAAACCGAGCTTACAGGCAAAGCGCACCGCACGCAGCATACGCACCGGGTCCTCGCGATAGCGTTTCTCGGGATCGCCGATCAGGCGCAAGAGGCCAGCGCGTAGGTCATCGAAACCGCCGGCATAATCGATCAGGGATCGATCGGCAATGTCGTAATACAGGGCATTGATGGTGAAATCGCGGCGCAAGGCGTCCTCTTCGATCGTGCCGTAGAGGTTATCGCGCACGATCATGCCGTTGCGTATCTGGCGGGCGCCGTCTGCCTCTTCATCCGCGCCGCTACCGCGAAAGGTCGCGACCTCGACGATCTCGCGTCCAAAATAGACATGGGCCAGGCGAAAGCGCCGCCCGATCAGCCGACAGTTGCGAAACACCTGGCGGACCTGCTCGGGGGTGGCATCCGTGACCACATCGAAATCCTTGGGCTCACGGCCGAGCAGAAGGTCGCGTACCCCACCGCCGACCAGATGTGCCTGAAATTGCTGCTGGCGCAGGCGACGGAGCACCTCAAGCGCATGCTCGCTGATCTGGGCACGCGAGATGCCGTGTTCGGAACGGGGGATTACCCGCGGCTGGCCAGGGCGCTCGATCAGACCAGTAGTGGATTTTGAGTCCAGCATGTAAGGTCTTGCGTGTCCCTTGGGATGGATCAGTGCTTGTTTTGGGAAGATAGCTGCGTATAATAACTCACTCTTAGATGATTCGCCGCTCTCTTCGTCTAGTGGTCAGGACGCTGGCCTCTCACGCCGGTAACAGGGGTTCGAATCCCCTAGAGAGCGCCACTCAACATAAAGGTCCAGGGTTTTGCCCTGGGCCTTTTTATATGTGTCGTATGCGTCAAAAACAACAACGGCACCAACCCGTTATCGAGCTGGCGCCGTCGATCCCGTCAGAAGAGAACGGGGCCCTGGATTGGGATTTACTTCCAGCCGAGACCGACCGAGAAGACGACCCAATGGACGGCGATGGCCAGGACCAGCAGGGCGTAGAAGATTGGCATCAGCCAGGTCGCCGGGTTCACGACCAGCCAGATCTTCCAATCGTCCTCGGGGTTACGCGGCTTTGCAACGTCGCTCATGGGATTGACCTCTGATTAGGTTGGTTCAGGCTTACCACCAAGGCTTGGCAGCGATGACAAGCAGATGGGCCAGAGCAGCCAGACTAACGAACGCGGTGTAGGTAGTCTTGAACTGCTCGTGGAATTCTTTGGCTTGTTGATCGGTGAGACCGGAAAGACTTGCCATGGACGTAGTCTCCGTTGTGGGTTTAGCAGGGCTGCCCTTGGCTTGGGCAGCAGGCGTTTTGGACTCAGCCACTGAGTAAGGCTCCGACAATGATTGATCGAACAGCCACTTGCGTGGCGCGGACAATATGCAATGCGAATGTCTTGCGCCTAAACGACTGGCGTTCGGACCTTCAAAAGCTCCGCGGCGCGGCATGTGTCATCTTAGCTTGACACAGGATAATGTCAACAGGCATTTACGGGTAACGTGCAAAATGCCCGCTGGGTCATACCGAAGCTACAACTGCTTGGCTGGCTAGGGGATGCCCAGGCATTTATGAAGCTGGATGCTCAAACGCCATGTCGGATGCGCCTTGCAATAGGCGATGGCGAGTTGAAGGTTGCGGGTATAGTCGGGGCCATCCAGCGGTTGCAGAAAAAACATATTAAAGGGGAGCATCGCCAGTGGCGACGGATCAAAGCCAATTTGGGGATAGGCCAGCTTCAGCTCATCGCCTTGACGCAAGACCCAGGGTGCACCGGCCTTGGGGCTGACGCACAGCCAGTCGATCCCTGGGGGTGCAGAACGGGTGCCATTGGTCTCGACAGCAACGGCGCAGCCATTACGATGGAGGGTCTCGATGAGGGCAGTATCGAGTTGCAGCAGGGGTTCGCCGCCGGTCATGACGACATAGGGACGCTCACTCCCTGTAGGCCAGCAGGCCAAGATCTGGTTGACCAATGACTGGGCGTCTGGATAGCGCCCACCGCCAGTCCCGTCGGTCCCGCGAAAGTCTGTGTCGCAGAAACAACAGATGGCGCGCGCCCGATCCTCTTCCCGCCCCGACCAGAGGTTGCAACCGGTAAAGCGACAAAAGACCGCCGGACGCCCAGCCTGGGCACCCTCCCCTTGGAGGCTATAAAAGATCTCCTTGACCCAATAGCTCACCAAATGTTCTCCGCCTTTGCCTCGCCCCAGCAAAGCGCAACCCCAGTCTCCGGCGTCGGATAGAGGTCAATGCGATCCAAGGCAGGGAGCCGCCCTATAAGCTCGGCGCGGACCCAGTGGAGTAGGTGTCCGGGATCGGCGGCGGCAAGGCCTGGCAGTTCATTGAGCAGATGATGATCGAGCCGGTCATAGATCGGCTTAAACAGGCGCTTGATGTCGCGGTAGTCGACCGTCCAGCCCAATACTGGGTCGAGCGGGGCGGTGAGGTGCAAACGGATCAGATAGCTATGCCCATAGCATCGCCGCCCATCCTGCGTCGGTGCCTGGTCGAGACAGAGCGCTGCCTCGAAACGCAGCTCCTTCCAGATGCGATGGTGCTGGCCGTCAAAACGGCAGCCGGCCGTGGCGGTTTCTTCAACCTGGATACCGCTCAAAGCAGGCAGATCGGGTTTTAGCCTGGCCCAGATCCAGGCAGCAAGCTGTTCGCTAGTGGGGTTCTCCAATCCCGGGACCTCGTTGAGGCACCTGTGGTGCAACTCGGCATACAGCGGTGCCCAGAGCGCGCCCAGGCGATCTGCCATAAGCTCAGCAAACGCATCAGCGGATGACTGCTCGGCATAGAGACAGACCCGAAAACCGTGGCCGTGCAACCGCCCACAGGGGTGGTCTGGCGGGACCCGGGGTAACCAGTGGGCCGACTCGAAACGAAAACGCCGCCAGATCTGGATACGGCCAGCGCGATCGAGCACCACGCCCTGGTCGCGTCCGCTGCCCACGCGGATACTCTCCAGGCCAGGCAGGGCGAGCTGCTCGGCGATCCAACAGGCAAGCTGAGCATCTCCGGGTATAGGGAGGACACCATTGAGATCCGCCCCATCAAGCGGTTCGAGACAGCAGGCAAGCGCCGCTGCCAGGGTATCACCTTCGGCCCCTGGCCAGGTATCCCAGCCCTCTGAAGGCTCGGCGCAGACCCAAACCTGAAGGCATTGGGCGCGCAAACTGCGAGCGCGATGGTCGCTCGGCAGGGCCTCCAGGTGCCGCATTGCAGCAAGGCCTGCCCCGGTGAGATACAACAGTCGATCGGTCATCGCCTTATGCAAAGCGCTCCAATAGCGGATCTGGGATGCCAGCTTCAGCAAAGCCCTTAGCGCGCAGCAGGCAGGCATCGCAACCGCCGCAGGGCCGTCCCCGAGGATCTGGATCGTAACAGCTCGTGGTCAGGGCATAATCGACCCCAAACGATAACCCAAGGCGGATGATCTCGGCCTTGGTCATCTGGAGCAAAGGAGCATGGATACGGTACTGTTGCTGGCCGGTGGCACCAGCGGCAGTGGCCAGATTGGCGAGATGCTCAAAGGCCTTAAGATACTCGGGCCGGCAGTCGGGATAGCCGGAATAATCGAGTGCATTGACCCCAATGAAGATGTCCCCTGCCCCCAGGACCTCGGCCCAGGCCAGGGCAAAGGACAAAAAGATGGTATTGCGGGCGGGGACATAGGTGATTGGGATCCCACGGCCGATGGCCCGCAGATCCTGGCTTTTAGGCACGGCGAGATCTGCCGTTAAGGCCGAGCCGCCGAAGCGCCGCAGGTCAATCTCGATGATGGCATGTTCAGCGACTTCGCATGCAGCGGCGATGCGCGCCGCCGCCTCAAGCTCGACGGCATGACGCTGGCCGTAACGGAATGAGAGCGCATAAGGACTATACCCTGAGGCGCAGGCAACAGCCAAAACCGTAGCCGAATCCAGGCCCCCGCTCAACAAGACAACGGCAGGCTTCATAACAGGTCCCTCAGCTTGGTTAGTGCACCCTTGGCGAGCAGGCTGTGACTGGGCGACACTGTAGGCTCCCATCTATACTCTGGTACAGGCATCATGCAGGAACATCGCATCAAGGTCTGGGATCTTCCAACCCGGCTTTTTCACTGGTTGCTCGTCATCTCGGTGGCCTTGGCCTTTGCGACAGGTCTACAAGGCGGGTCCGCGATGGTCTGGCACGGGCGAATCGGGTTGTCGATCCTGGGTCTGCTCGTCTTTCGCCTGATCTGGGGGATCATCGGTTCGACCTATGCCCGATTCGGTCAATTCGTGCGCGGCCCCACTGCCATCCGCGCCTATCTGCAAGGACGCTGGCATGAGCTGGGGCACAATCCGCTCGGCGCCCTTTCGGTGCTGGCCTTACTGGGTCTATTGCTCTTTCAGGCCGGCAGCGGCCTCTTTGCCACCGATGAGATCGCCTTCTCCGGACCGCTCAAATCATTGGTGAGCCAGCACACGAGCATCTGGCTGAGCGGGCTGCACCGCCAGGCGATCTGGCTCATCGGTGGTCTGATCGGCCTGCATATCGGCGCTGCCCTATTCTATCTCGCCCGAGGTCAGAACCTGATCCGACCCATGATTACTGGCTATGTCCTAAGCCGTGAACCCATGGCCCGGCCTGCCGAAGGTGGCGGTATCCTGGCCCTGCTCTTGGCGCTGGCAATCGCTGGGGGATGCGTCTGGATCGCCAACGGCAGCCTATTGCCACCCCCGCCCCCGCCCGTCACGCCGGTCTGGTAAGGCGTTTCCTGGTAAAAAGGGCGGCGGTCGCACCCTCCGCCCCTGTGCGTTTCGCTCAATCGGCGCGATATTTGGTATGGCAGGCCTTGCACGCCTCACCGAGCTCGGCGAAGGCACCTGCAACGCCCTGCTCATCCCCAGTCGCTGCGGCCGCAGCTAGGGCATCGGCCTTGGCGATGAAGTTGCGCGCGATCTGGCCAACCTCCCCCATATTCTGGAAGAACTCGGGTTTGACGCGGGTCTTGACCGAGCCGATGTCTTTGTCAGTGCCTGGGCCATAAAGCGCGCCCATGCCAGAATTGGCGATCGCGGCGATCGCATTGGCCGCCGCCTTGACCTGCTCGGGGTTATAATCGCCTTCCAGGTTGGCCTTGATCTTCTTCATGTTCCAGCCCATGAAGGCATAGCCGGCCTGGCGGGTCTTGATCTGCTCCTCGGGCGAGAGACTGGCTGCAAGGACGACGCTTGCAAGGCTGAGGGCCAACAAACCCGCAGCGGTGCTGGCAATCAGGCGTTTCATCTGATGATCTCCTTATGTTGATGGATCAAAAGGTTTGCGAGACGGCCCCTCAGGCCGGCCGGGGATGCGCTGTCTCGCCGCTCTGGGGGCGCCGACTCAGGCAAACAACGGCACAAAAGGTTCCCCACCACATCGACAGCGGTCACCGATGCGACGCAGTCGAACAGGCCGTTGGATTGTACAAGATCTTCCTTGCCAGGCCCCAAAGATGCACGAGCTTTCATTGTGTCAGGCGCTGCTTGAGCAGGTAGAGACGATCACCCTTCAGCATGGCGCGCAACGCGTGGTGCGTATCCTGCTGAGGATCGGACCTTTGTCTGGGGTTGAGCCTGAGCTATTGCGCCATGCCTATCCGCTGGTGGCCGCCGGAACGGTCGCCGAGTCCGCTGAGCTGGTGATCGAGCCTACTGAGATCCGCGTTCACTGCCGGCGCTGCGGGGCAGAGACGCCTGCCACGCCGCGCTATCTCCTATGCGGGGAGTGCGGCGCCTGGGAAACCCAGCTGATCAGCGGCGATGAGCTGTTGCTCGCCCATCTCGAGCTTGAGACAGCGGATTCGGCCCCCTAAGCGCTCGGGTCTCTAGATATGGGCAGCAAATGCCCGCCAGTACGCCCCGAAATCGCTCAGCAGTGCCTCACCGTGGTAGGCGCGCCAACCGATCAAGGCGCCGGTATAACGCAACAGATCGGGGTCGCTCGTCCCTTCCAAAAGACCATTCAACAGACCGCGCATCACCACCGCGTCGTTGAGCTCGCCGAGCAGGGTCTGCAGGCCTTTCAGATAGGCAATGAGCTCATCCAGTTCAGGATCGACGGGCGTGAAAAATTCGGCGGCATAACGCAGTTTCTTGCACTGGATGCGCAACCAATGCATCTGTTCGGGGTCCCGGGTGTCGACACCAGTGCCCGCCTGGATTGTGCGCTGTTTGAGCCGCTTGATCAGCCGCCGCGCATAGGGGGCAAGCGCGCGCTTGAGGGTGGTGCGGTGTTTGTCGTCAAGCGCCGCCTCCTCCCAGAGCCGTTGGTCGATCCAAACGCGAAAGCCCTGTTTGAACTCGGCATATCTTTGGCTGTCGAGCATGGTGTTGACCTGCTCATAGGCCAGGGCACGTTTGACCTCGGCGCGCGCACGTACCGTATCTGCCCCGTTTAAGGGCAGTTTGTCGCACACGCTCGCCAAAAACTCATCGATCAAGACATCGAGATCGCGCGCAGCGCCCAGTTGACTCGCCACCCAGCCCAATTCATCGCGCCAAGGCTGGCTGACCGATTTGGGGACCGCCGCGCGGAAGGCCGACAATGCCGCCCGCAATTGACGGGAGTGCACCCGCATCTGATGCACCCCCTCGATGTTCTCCCAGGAACGCGCCTTGTCCTCCCAGGAGATCATCAGCGCGAGATGATGGGCGAGGATGGCGGATAAGGCCTGGCTCACCTCCATCTCGGGGTCCAGGATCGCCTGCCGCTTGCTCTGTTTTGCGTTCATCGCCATTCGTCTCCTCAGCGTTCAGCCGGCGATATCGCTAGCCAGCTCGACCCGCTTGACCTATGTCAAGTTCATCGAGCCGTAACGGTGCCACCCTGTCAGCCTAGTTCGGCCATTTCCTGATGCGCGAGGATAATAGTCATGCAGATGTTCTGTTTTCAATGCGAAGAGACCTCCAAAGGCCGTGGCTGCACTCATCTGGGAATCTGCGGTAAGCATTCGACCACGGCTCAGCTCCAAGACCTGTTGATCTATCTGCTCAAGGGACTTGCCGTCGTCGCTCAGGCGGCGCCCGCACGGATTCGCACCGATCCCTCACTCGGTCGTTTCATCGCCGAGTCCTTGTTTATGACCGTCACCAACGTCAATTTCGACGATGCCCGCCTGACCGAACGCATCGAGGAGACCATCGCCCGGCGTGAGGCGCTCAAGGCGATGCTCGGTTTTGATGCGGCCAATGACCTGGATGCGGCCCAGTGGTCAGGTAGCCCAGATCAATACCTGGAAAGGGGCATTGCAGTTGGCATCCTCGCCGAATCCGATGAAGACGTCCGCGCCCTGCGCGAGCTGTTGGTCTATGGTTTGAAGGGTCTGGCCGCGTATCTGGATCATGCGGCGATCCTAGGGTTCGAGCAGCCCGAGATCAATGCGTTTATGATCGAAGCGCTCGCGGCCAGTTTGACCGAGTCCCATCCGGACGTACTCCTCGCTTGGGTGTTGCGCTGCGGTGCACAGGGTGTTGTGGTAATGGCATTGCTCGATAGCGCCCATACCAGCACCTTCGGCAACCCCGAGCTCACCCGCATCAGACAGCAGGTGGGGACCCATCCCGGGATCTTGATCTCCGGCCATGATCTTAAGGACTTAGCAGAACTGCTGGAGCAGACCCAGGGGACGGGGATCGATGTCTATACCCATGGCGAGATGCTGCCGGCCCATGCTTATCCTGCCTTCAAGCAATACCCGCACCTTGTGGGTCATTATGGGCATGCCTGGTGGCAACAGGACAAGGAATTCGCTGCCTTCAACGGCGCTATCCTGATGACCACCAACTGTCTGATCCCGATCGAAGAGAGCTATCGCGACCGGATCTTTACGACAGGTCAGGCCGGTTGGCCAGGCGTGCCCCACATCGCCGACCGTCCCCCGGGGGGTAGCAAGGACTTTTCGCCGGTGATCGCCCGCGCCCGCACCTGCTCACCGCCCACTCCCCTTGAGCAAGGAGAGCTCATCACTGGCTTTGCCCATGCCCAGCTCCTGGCGCTCGCCGAGCAGGTGCTCGCTGCGGTCCAATCCGGTGCCGTCCGGCGGCTGATCGTCATGGGCGGTTGCGACGGACGCCACAAACAGCGCGCCTATTATACCGAGCTCGCCCAACGCCTGCCCCAGGATACCCTGATCCTCACCGCCGGCTGCGCCAAATATCGCTTCAACGGGCTTGAGCTGGGTGAGATCGCCGGTATCCCGCGACTGCTCGATGCCGGTCAATGCAACGATGCCTACTCGCTGGCCTATGTCGCCCTGAAGCTCAAGGAGGTCTTGGGCGTTGCAGATATCAACGACCTACCGATCGCTTATGACATCGCCTGGTATGAGCAGAAGGCGGTCATTGTGTTGCTTGCGCTCTTGGCGCTCGGGGTCAAGCACATCCGCCTCGGCCCCACACTGCCCGCATTCTTGTCGCCCAAGGTGGTGCAGCTCTTGGCCGAGCGCTTTGACCTCAAACCGATCCGCGACCCGGAAACGGATATTCAGGAGATGCTGGCGGGGGCCTGAGAGATGCGCCTTTTACCAGCTCAGCGCAAAGCGGCAATAAGGGGCTCCCTGGGCAGCGCATTGGGTCTCGGTCACGCGCGCGCCTGGATGCACCAGTGTCTGCAACAGGCACTCGAAGGTGCCGGCATAAAAGTCGCAGAGTGGTACATCGGCCTGGGCCCCGCGGCATAAGGGCGAGTCATCGATCCGAATGCTGGGCCTGGATCCGGGTTCGATAGTGAAGCGCCCCGTCCCGACGAAGGTCCAGGCATTGGCTGCGATCGCCTTAAGCAGCAAGGGCGCGGCCAGCGGCGCCGGCAGGTGCTTGAGCAGCCATTGGGCCGGCTTGGGGATACGGCAGGCGAGTAGATAATCGCCGGTGCGCCGCCCTGCATCCCGCCCGATCGCCCGCGCCTCGACGACCCCAAGCTCGACGCGCAGGGCCTGATGCAGGGCGATCACCTCAGCTTCGGGGACCATGGTTTCAGGGAGCGCAGCGAGATAACGGGGCAATTCAGCTTGCTTGAACACGGCCTCAGCGCACTCGCGGCCCCGCTGCTCGATCAGCGATTCATGGATACGAATGATAGCATTGGGACCGATCCGTCCCTGGTTGTCCGGCTTCACGACAACATCCTGAAATGACGCTGGGCAGTGCTGCAATCACTGCCCAACTCCTCTTGCTCAGCGCACAAACCGTGCAGGATATAGCGGCCCTGGGGGGTGACCCTGATCCCTTCTTCCGAGATCTCGACAAGACCATGCTCGGCCTTGCGGCAGAGTTGCTCATATTCCAGATCAGCGGCGGCGGTTGCAGGCAGTTGTAGGTTACACATGAGATACAGCATGGCCTGGCGCCGGCGCTGATCGGCCTCATCGAGACAGCGACCCGAGCTGATCGGGAACTGACCATTGTTGACTCGCAGCTGCCACAAACGCAGATCGGTTTCATTGCGCACCAGGGCATCGCCGATCTCGCTCGTACCGCTTGGCCCGAAGGCTAGGACCTCTTGCTCAGGTGAGGTGGTATAGCCGATCGCATTGCGATGGAGCCGACCTGTCTTCTGAGCCTCATAGAGTTCATCATCCTCCAGGACGAATAGATCGATCCCGATCCAACGATAACCGACCTCAGTAAAGGTTCGGACAGCGCGATGGAAGAGGGCGAGCTTTTCGGTGGGGCTAGGGAGATGGGCGGGATTGATGGCGTGCTGATGAGGGCGTTTAGATGGATCATGGGCATAGCTAAAACAGGCGATGCGATCCGGGGCCAGCTCCAGGACCTGATCGAGGGTGGCCTGGAAACCGCTTGGGGTTTGAAACGGCAATCCATAGACCAGATCGAGATTGATGCTGTCAAAACCGACCTGGCGGGCGGTCAGACAAACGTCGCGCACCATGCCCAGCGACTGGACACGCCCAATGGCGCGCTGCACATCGCTATTGAGATCCTGGACACCGAAGCTGATCCGCCGAAAACCCAGGCCGCGGATCAGCTCGAGCTGGCCGACGGAGACCCGGCGCGGGTTACATTCGATCGAGGTACAAGAGTCGGCGGTGAGGGTGAAATGCCGCTCGACGATCTCCATCAGCCGCGCAAGCTGCGGTTCGGTTAGATGATTCGGCGTGCCCCCTCCAACATGCAGATGCTGAAGCGGGCGGCCCAAACCGATACGCTCGCTGACCATTTCCATCTCACGTTCGAGCGCATCCAGATATTGATCCACCCGCTCGAGGCTATGGGTGATGGTCGTGTCACAGGCGCAATAGAGACAGCGCACGTGACAGAAAGGAATATGGATATAGACGGCCAGATGGGCCTCTGGCCTTTGGCGTAAGCCTTCCAGGACCTCGATGTATTGGGCCTGTGTGAACGGCTTGTCTCCAGGCGATCCGAGAGAGCCCATGGGACAGCCAGGCGCCATCAGATCGTACCGTTCGAGAAACTCCAAGGGAAGGCTCGTAGGGATAGAAGACGCCATGTCTATCATCCGCCTAGTCGATTTGAGTCGTTGTCATTGTAGTTCTCACCGCGGGGACACGCTCACGGGCTCTGACCAACGACGCAGCGAGCGCGACCGCGACTGACATCCCTCCACTGAGGCGCTGGGGCTTTGGGTGGGATACCCAGAGGCTGATCGTGGCCTCACAGGTATGAGAGGCGTTGCATCCTGCGCTGCCTGATCCCAAATCGTTTTAGCAGGCGGCGTTATCATAAGCCAACCACTTGCCGCTCCAGGCCATTCGCTGCAATCAACATGGCCTCTACCCCATGACCCCAGTCTCCCTCCAAATAAACCTTGGACCAGCGGGATACGCATAGTGTCCCAGGCTAGAGCCGGAGTTACAGTATACCGCCTCGCGGTCGGCGAGTGTATTGTGTTAAGCGACGATAGTTCCCAAACGAGTTGTTTGGATCAGCCAATCTTGGCAAGATGCCGACCCGTGATGCGTTTCTGGAGAGCCGCCTCCGGTGGAAGCTGGTGCCCCTTCTCCTCCTCGGGGGAGCTGGCCTGTGATCGGCGCGGTAAAGCCCAGGCCCACAGCCATTCATCCGGAAAGGGCAAGACGAGGAACCAATGCTCAAGGATGGCCAAACCCAGAAGGGTCGCCACCAAAATCAATCCCACAGCCTCGGCAGTTTCAACACCAGGGGCCAAGGCCGCCGATACCATTAGGGCGTCGATGATGGTTGCCAAGGTCACCGAGATCGGAAAGAGGAGGTTCATCGGGCGTTTGACCATATAGCTGCGCAGATATTTGAGCTGTTCGGGTAGCCAGTCCTCATTAAGATTGGGTACCCCAAGGAACAGATTGAGCTTGGCGCTCCAGCGCATGAGCCACAGCACCACAAAGGTCCAGGTCCCGACCTGATTCGGCTCATCCCAGGTACTCAGAAGCAGAAAGAGCGCCATCCCGATGATTAAGAGCTCGTGGTACAACCCCGTCAGGATCGCCAATCCAAAACGCTTGCTATTAGAGCAGCCAGGTGGACAAGGGGTCTTGCGGGGGCCGGCGATGAAACCCGTGAAATAGCTCATCTCAAAGACACCCCAGATCAAGACCCCCGAGGTAAAGCCAAGATAGGCAGCAATGACGCTTGCCGAGGCGCTGCTCACGATCAGGACAAAGGTAGCAATTGCTAGTACGACAGCGCCCCCCAACAGGCTCCACCGAAAGGTAGCACCCGGGAGGTTATCGAGATAAAGCACAAGTCCCGTGCTCGACCACCAGAGAAAGAGCGCAAACAAAATGGGGAATCCATAATCGACCATGCGGGGGCGCGTCTCTGGAGGTACTGAAGGCCTGTCAAATCTAGATTGAGGGCGTGAGTCGCAATGAGCGCATCAATGAAAAGAGATCGCACGGAGATCGCACGCGGGCTTGTATCTGGTCTCTGGCTTCGCAAAACCGCCGCTTGGCTCCATAACCATCAATTCATGATGATCCCCGCGGCATCTTTGCGAGGAGATGCCTTAAGGCAAAGGGGGGCTTGACGTCTTAACAAACGCAAGACACAGGATAACCCATCGTCTGATGGCGATCAGGCTTCTGGTGAAATAAGATCACATAATCACGGCCAAATTGAACTTGGCCCCCAATTCATGCGCCTGCCTTGCGTATTCGATGCTCTCTGACAGCTCGTTCAGCAGATCATCGTAATCTTCTTCTGCGATGTCCTCGGGTCGTTCTTGGACAAGCAGATCATATAGTCCATTGAGGATTACCAGGGCCTCACCTGCATCGCGCCAGACCCCATCGCGCGCCATGAGCTCATCGCTCGATTCCATCCCGTCAGGGAGCTCATCGGCATCGCTGAGGTTGAATTGAAAGTCAGTATCATCGATCAGGCTAGAAAACGGCTCCAATCCTGCCGCGCTCGCCACTTCATCAAGCGTATCGCTATACTCAAACAGCGCCCATTTATCGCTTTCATCTGAGACGACCTCGCCATCATCCAGTAGATAATTCGCCCATAAGACGGTGCTCATCTGGTTTGTCCTCTCGTGGGGATATCGATCTGGCGCCCAGCGAATCTACCGGCCCGACATGAAGGCAGCGAAGGCGCCTTCGTTATCGACGCCATAAGCGCGCAGATCAAGCAGGATTCCAGTTACCGGGTCTTCAAGCGTTAACATGCCATTGGCACGCCGCGCCAAATGAAAGGGTTGGCTAAGATCAGTATGGTAGCCCTTGCGCTGGCGCGCCAGGGCGCGCAATACACCGCGCACAAAGCCCTCTTGACCGGGCGGTAGGGTCTGGATGAGTTCACCGGTGGCGACATCGCGCACCTCCATGGAGCCATCCGCCTGTTCGACGAAGCGGATATCGCGCGATTCGACCTCAGGCAGGATGGGGGCCTGCTCAAACTTATAACCCGTCAGACGGGCAACCCCGACCCCAAGAATCGTCAGGATGACTAGGGCCGAGAGTGCGATCAACACCCCTTTGGGCGGGGATCGTCCCTCGAATGCGTCACTCACGTCTCTAACCTCACCGGTGAGCTCGATGGGTTCTCGGCAGGCATGGCTACCGTCTCGGATGGCTGGCCCGCGGTACTCTGAAACTCATTAAGCGCCTTGGCTAGGATCTCAGCAACGACCTTCGGCTCGGGAAGGGTGCGTAACATCGGTTGCGGTGGCGAAAACTGCCAAGGTCGGACATGCGGCCAGAAGAGGAGATAGGATAGTTTGGCCGATGGGTCCATACGCAGCGAAATATCCCCCGTGCCATCATCATGGACGCAGAGATCGGCTGCCTGAACCTGTTTGAATGGTAGATTGACCATCATCGGTAAGGCGGCGCCGATGCGCATCACCACTCGGCGATTGGTGATGGTATAGATGCTTGAACGGGCCATCGACCATGCCAGGAGCGTCAGCAGGCCGATGGTCAGGAGGGCGAGAAAGAGGATCCAAGTCAAACCCTTGACCAGACTGATGAGGGTCAGTCCATCCGAGGCGTCCACAGCGACGGCCAAAACAGCCAGGATAGCGAAATAGATCGCCACCTTGCGGACATGAAAGGCCCGCCGGGCCATAGCCTTCCAGCTCGGCGAACCCTGCCAGAGCACCTCCTCGCCAGGCGGGAGGCGCTCGGGTAAACCCGGGATGGGTTCGAAATCATACTCCCTCACAGCCAGGGACCGGCGCGATCGGCCGTAGCATAGAGCTTACCGCCCGCGTAATAGGCACAGATCTTGTCCTCCTCATAGAGAGTGACCTGGTCGGCCTTGGACAGGGTCGGAACATTGGCAAAGTGCGCCGCCTTGATCGCATGGACCTTGACAAAACGGTTCTTCTTATCAAAACGGCTAAACCCGATCGGCAGCAGGACCTGCTTGCCATTGGCCGCTACCTTAACCTCGAGATAGCGGATCTGCGGCTCGGAGCGATCGACCCACACATCGGTAACCGTACCGGCGACCTCACCATCTAGCCCCAAAACGGTCATTCCGCGCGGATCGGGATCGCGCTCATGGATCGAGAAGTCCTTGGCTACCCGCAGCGGCACGATCTTGGGCTGGCCTTCATAGGTCAGGTCACAATGCTTGGCACGGTCGGGCGATGCTGCTGGGCCAAAACCCGAGAGCATGGGGTCGCCGATCGGATCCATGGGGGCACCGTGGAAGGGCGCGGTCGGGGTGGCATTGACCTTGAGCGGGGCCTCTTCGCGTGGAGCCACGACAGTGCCTTGATTGTGGGGCAGCACAAAGGTCTTGGGGGCCGGCGGCTCGGGGAAACCATAGGTCTTGACCCGCCCGCCCGTATTTTCGGTGATATCCGAATCAAGCGGATAGCCCTCACGCTTGTCTTCGGTGCGCAGGTAATAGATCAAACCGGCGAAGAAGAACCAGAAGACCCAGATGGTGACCTGGGCAGCGTCGATATAATGCTCAGCACCAACAGACATAGCTCAACCTCCGTAGGAATAACAATGCTAGCCAGGATCACTAGCTAGACCACATTAGCCAGGCGCCCGGATAGACCCCGGCGACCAGCGCTCTGAGGATCGCTTGAGCTGGCTCGCCTTTCCCCGCCCGCCATTCAAACGATCGATTTATCAGTATATCCCATCACGACTGGATCAGCTCCAGGGCCTGGGAGAGATAAAACCCAACGGCGATCCGCCGAGTGCGCCCTGGCTGCCAACCCTGCAACCCGGATTCAGCGGCAATCAAGGCGCGCAATCGCTCCGCGCTCACCGGTTCGATCGCCGGCGAGCGGTCGCCGCGCGGAAAGAGCTGACCGACCGCATGCATGATCACCAACAAGGCCGTCCGCGGAGCAAAGGTAAAGAGGATCGAACCGTGCGTGCGTTCGGCCAGCCTGCCCAATACACGCACCGCATCCTCGGGGCGGTAGTGGATCAGCGAATCCATGGCTACGACATGATCGAACTGGCCCAGGGCGGGATCGAGCATATCGCCCGCGATGAACTCGACTGAACCCGGACCGAAGTCAGACGGCAGGCGTTCGCGGGCGATCTGGATCAAGGTCGGTGCCACGTCGACCGCGACGACCTCGGCCCCCCGCCGCGCCGCCTCGACCGCGAGCATCCCCGTCCCGCAGCCGGCATCGAGGAGGCGCTTGCCGCGCAGGTCCTCGGGTAGCCACCCCAGCAGGGTGCGGCGCATCTCATCGCGCCCGGCGCGCACCGTCTGGCGCACCCGGCTAACCTTGGCATCCGAGGTCAACCGTGCCCAGGCATCGGCGGCAGTGCGGTCGAAATAGTGGGCGATCCAGCCGCGCCGTTCTTGATACGAGGATTCGGCCATCAGTTGAATCCCAAAAACTCGAAGATCTCGCGATCGCGCATGGGGTGGACATCCAGGGGGTCGACCCCTGCCCAGAGCTGTTCGGCGAGCTGCAGATACTGTTCTTGCGCTTCCTTGAGACCAGACCCTGGTTCGTCCGCCATCTCGAATACGGTCGCCTTTTTCAAGCGGCTGCGGCGGATGATGTCGAGGTCGGGCAGATGGGCCAGTCGCTTTAAACCGACGGCCTCGGCAAAACGGTCGATCTCATCGGTCTCACGG
This sequence comes from Caldichromatium japonicum, assembly GCF_011290485.1. GTDB lineage: Bacteria > Pseudomonadota > Gammaproteobacteria > Chromatiales > Chromatiaceae > Thermochromatium > Thermochromatium japonicum. The sequence continues at coordinate 2,717,850 of NZ_CP048029.1, forward strand.
CTGCGATTGGCAACCAGGCCACCGATGCGCACCCGATAATGTTTGGATTTGGCGAGGATGGCAGTGGCGATCCGGTTCATGGCAAAGATCGAGTCGAAGTCATTGGCAGTGACGATCAATGCCCGCTCGGCATGCTGCAAAGGAGCAGCAAAACCGCCGCAGACGACGTCTCCCAAGACATCGAATATCACTACATCCGTCTCCTCGAGCAGATGGTGCTGTTTCAACAGCTTGACCGTCTGCCCCACCACATAGCCGCCGCAGCCGGTACCCGCCGGCGGACCGCCAGCCTCGACGCACAGGACCCCGTTGTAGCCCTCATAGACATAGTCGCTCGGGCGTAACTCCTCGATATGGAAATCAACCGACTCCAGGATGTCAATGACCGTGGGCACCAGGCATTTGGTCAGGGTGAAGGTCGAGTCGTGCTTGGGATCGCAGCCGATCTGGAGCACCCGCTTGCCGAGCTTGGAGAAGGCAACGGAGAGGTTGGACGAGGTCGTGCTCTTACCGATCCCGCCCTTGCCATAGACAGCAAAAACCCGCGTCCCCTCAATCCGCAGACCCGGATCGAGCTGGACCTGGACGCTCCCCTCGCCATCGGGGCGCTTGGGCAATGGATCATCAGCAATCTGCTGCATGCTCATGCAGCTGCCTCCTGATAGACGCCCTCGAGCCGATCTTCCAATTCTTCGCTCGCTTGCCTGAGCGCCTCGAGGGTCGCCTCATCCGGTGTCCAGTAGTTACGCTCGTGGGCCTCGATCAGCCGATTGGCGAGCTTGGCCGACGCCGTGGGGTTCAGCTCGGCCAGGCGCCTGCGCATCGCCTCATCGAGGACGAAGGTCTCGGTGAGCTGCTGATAGACCCAGGGCGCGACCTGGCCCGTGGTCGCCGACCAGCCCATGGTATTGGTGATATGGACCTCGATCTGGCGCACACCCTCATAACCATGCTTGAGCATGCCCTCATACCATTTGGGATTGAGCATGCGGGTGCGGGTCTCGAGCGTGACCTGCTCGGCCAGAGTGCGTACCACCCCCTCGCCGCGGGTTTGGTCACCGATATAGACCGGCACCTCACCGCCCTTGTATTGATTGACCGCCTTGGCGATCCCACCCAGGGTGTCGAAATAATGATCGACGGTGGTCACCCCGAGCTCGACTGAATCGAGGTTTTGATAGGCGAGCTGCACCTTGCCCAGCATGCTCTTTAAGAGCTCGACCTGCTGAACCGGCTTGCCCGATCGCCCATAGGCAAAGCTCTTGCGCCGGGTATAGGTCTCGGCGATCTCGCCATCGTCATTCCAGGTGCTGCTGTCGATCAGATGATTGACGTTGGCACCATAGGCCCCATCGGCGTTACTAAAGACACGCAAGGCCGCAGTCTCGAGATCGCAGCCATGCACCTGCTGATACTCAAGCACATGCTTGCGGATGAAGTTCTGTTCGACCGGCTCGTCCGCTGTGGCGGCGAGATAGGCGGCCTCGGCCAAGAGCTTGGTCTGCAACGGCAACAGATCGCGGAAGATACCCGAGAGGGTCATGACGACATCGATGCGCGGGCGCCCGAGCTCCTCCAGGGGAATCAGGATCGCGCCAGCCAGCCGCCCATAGTTGTCGAAACGCGGGCGTGCGCCCATCAAGGCCAGGGCCTGACCGATGGGCCCGCCCTCGGTCTTGAGGTTATCCGTGCCCCATAGGACCATGGCGACGGTCTCGGGGAAGCCGCTGCCCTCAGCGAGATGCCGTTCGATGAGACGCTGGGCCTGTTTGGCGCCATCCTTGACCGCAAATAGGCTCGGCAGGCGGAAGGGATCGAAACCATGCAGGTTGCGTCCAGTCGGCAGGATCGCTGGGGTGCGCAACAGGTCGCCGCCCGGCGCCGGCGGGATGAACCGCCCATCGAGCGCACGCAGGATGGCGGGAGTCTCGGTGTCCTGTACGAGCAGGCGGTCGATCTCGGCAAGCTCGCGGAAGAGCGTAACATGCTCCTCGGTCGCCTTCATCTTGCCGGCCTTGAGCGCCTTCTCGGGCGATTGGCCAGCGAGCAATGCCTCCACCGCCGCTCGTTCGGGTTGAATATCGCGGATCGATTCGGCGACCGCGATCAGGAGATCCACCCGCTCCTCTGGGCTGGGAGACTCACCGACGACATGTAGGCCATGCGGGATCAGGGTGTATTCGAGCTCGAGGAGCTTGTCATTGAGCTGGGCAATGCGCCCGGCATATTCATCCGCGTCCCAGGCCGGTTCGAGTTCAGCCAGTTCCAGCTCGGCGGCCTGGGCCTGGATCAACTCAACAAGCGACTTGCGTTCATCGGACTCGGTAGGCGGCAGGCTGCGCCAGCGCTCGAGCGAGGACTTGAGTTCGACCAGACCCTTATATAGGCCCGCATGGGCGATCGGCGGGGTGATATAGCTGATCAGGGTGGCCGCCGAGCGGCGCTTGGCGATGGTGCCCTCGGAAGGGTTGTTCGAGGCATAGAGATAGATGTTCGGCAGATCCCCAATCAGACGATCCGGCCAGCAGGTGCTGCTCAAGCCCACCTGTTTGCCGGGCATGAACTCGAGCGCACCATGGGTCCCAAAATGGAGGACCGCATGCGCCCCGAAGTCCTCGCGCAGATAGCGATAAAAGGACGAGAAGGCATGGGTCGGGGCAAAGCCCTTCTCGAACAACAGACGCATCGGGTCACCCTCATAACCGAACGAGGGCTGAATGCCGACGAAGACATTGCCAAATTGCGCGCCCAGCACAAAGATCGAGGCACCATCGCTTTGCTGTCTGCCAGGGGCCGGTCCCCATTGTTTCTCGATCTCGGCGAGATAGGGTTCGCGCCGAACATGATCGTCGGTGGGGATGCAGGCATGGACGTTGGCATGGGCGCCGAATCGCGCGGCATTGCCATTGACGATACGTTCGCGCAGCTTATCGACGCTGGCTGGAAGCTCGACGCTATAGCCCGCCGACTGCATGGCGCGCATGACGTTATAGAGCGAGGCGAAGACCGAGAGATAGGCCGCAGTCCCGGTATTGCCGGCATTCGGCGGGAAGTTAAAGAGCACGATGGCGATCTTGCGCTGGGCGCGCTCGGTGCGACGCAGGCGTACCAGTTTCTCGACGCGTGCCGCCAGCATGGCGGCGCGCTCGGGATGGGCCTGCATGTCGCGCGCACCTTCTTGCGTACCGCTCCCCGTGCGCCCTCCATAGACCAGGGGCCCAGCAGCGCCGTCCAGCTCGGGGATGGCCACCATCATGGTCGCCTCGACCGGCAGCAGCCCCTGGTCCGAGGACGCCCATTGGTCGAGGGACTGAAACTCAACTGCCAGCGTCGAGAGATAGGGTACGTCTAGACGTCTGAGCATCTCTTCCGCGGCCTGGGCGTCGTTATAGGCCGGACCGCCGACCAGCGAGAAACCGGTGAGCGAGACCACAGCATCGACGGTCGCCGCACCGTCCTTCATAAAGAACCGCTCGATCGCCGGACGCGCATCCAGACCACTGGCAAAGGCGGGGATCACCTCCAGCCCCCGCGCCTCCAGCGCCTGGATCACGCCATCATAGTGCCCGGCATTGCCCGCCAAGACATAGGAGCGCATCAACAGGAGCCCTACCCGCCCCTTTTTGCCATCCTTGATCCCCGGCAACTGATTGAGCTGATCCGTGATCCGCCCGGGCAGGCGCGGGTGATAGAGCCCGACCTCGGGATATTCGACGGGCGGGGGGACCTTGAGGGTACCGCGCAGATGGCGCCGCGGGCCATCGGCATAGCGATCAACCAGGAAGCGGATCATGTTGCCCAGGTTTTCATCCGAACCAGCCAACCAATACTGCAGGGTCAGAAAATAGGCGCGCACATCCTGGGCCGTGCCGGGGATGAAACGCAACAGCTTGGGGATGCGGCGCAGCATGGACATCTGCTGGGCACCGGCGCTTTGTTGATGTTCCTTGTTGCCGCGCAGTTTCTTGAGAAGGGCGATCGGGCCACCACCCGAGCCATCCATATGGAAGCCGCCCATGCGGGTGAGCTTCATGAGCTCGGAGGCCGACATGCAGACGATCATGGCATCGCACTGATCGCGCCGCGCCGCAAGCGCCGGCAGGATGGGCTTATAGTGCTCCTCCATGACCAGCATGGTAACCATGATGATGTCGCCCTCGGCGATGTCTCGTTTGCAGCGCTCGAGCGCCGCCGGATCATCCGCCCATTCGGCCGCCGCATGCAGGCTGAGCTGTAAGCCGGGCAGATCGCGCTGGACCCTAGGCAATGCCCGTTCTGTCGTCCCCGCCAGATGGCCATCCAAGTTGATGATGACAAAACGGATGGGCGCAGCATCGGGGTTGGGGCGCGTCTGATCAGCGACCGAAATGCGCTTTGGCATCGTAGAGCGTCTCCACAGTGATGGTCTTGATCCCGCGTTCAGCAGCAAAGCGCTCGGTATTGCGCCGCGCCTTGCCACGAACGAAGAAGGGGATCTTTTTCAGTTCTTGTTCTGCATCCGCAGCCCAGACGATCGACGGCCCGGGTTCTGCGAAAGCGGGGCTCCCCTGGACCGGACGCGTCTGGATCGAGCCGAGATGCGAGGGCGGCGCATCCTCATGAAACTCGAAGTCCTCGCGAAACATGGTGATGAGGTGCTCCTCCAGACCCATCATCAACGGATGCACCCAGGTATCGAAGATGACATTGGCCCCTTCAAAGCCCATCTGCGGGGCATAGCGGGCCGGAAAATCCTGGATATGCACCGGCGCTGAGATCACCGCGCAGGGGATACCGAGCCGTTTGGCGATATGGCGTTCCATCTGGGTGCCCAACACCAGGTCGGGCTGAAGCTCAGCGACCCGCTTCTCGACCTCGAGATAATCATCCGTGATCAGCGGCTCGACCTCATAGCGCCGCGCCGCCTCGCGAACCTCACGGGCATATTCGCGGCTATAGGTCCCGAGCCCCACCAACCTGAAGCCGAGCTCCTCGACGGCGATCCGCGCCGCCGCCAGCGCATGGGTGGCATCGCCGAAGACGAAGACCCGTTTGCCGGTGAGATAGGTCGAATCGACCGAGCGCGAATACCAGGGCATTCTAGACCAGTCCGGCTCGGGGACGCTATCGAGGACCAAACCGACGGCGGCTGCGCATTCCTTGAGAAATTCGCGGGTGGCACCGATCCCGATCGGCACGGTCTTGACCATCGGCTGGGCGAAATGGCGCCTGAGCCATTCGCCAGTCTGCTCGGCGATCTCGGGATGGAGACAGATATTGAAATCGGCCTCGGGCAGACGCCGGATATCGGCAGGCGAGGCACTCAACGGCACCACGACATTGACCCCGATCCCGATCGAATCCAGCAGGCGCTCGACCTCGACGACATCGTCGCGACAGCGAAAACCGAGCGCTGTCGGCCCCAAGAGGTTGGCGGTCGGTTGATGGCCAGCGGGTCGCTGCGGGCGCGCGCTGCCTGGGGGGGGGACCCGATCCTTGAGCAAGGCGCGCACAATCTGATACAGGGTCTCAGCGGCTCCCCAGTTCTCCTTGCGGGTATAAGCGGGAAGTTCGAGCGGCAGTACGGGGATCGGCAACTGCATCCCCCTAGCCAGGGCGCCGGGTTGATCCTGGAGCAGCTCAGCGGTGCAGGATTCGCCGACCAGAAGCAGCTCGGGCCGAAAGCGTTCATAGGCCGCCCGCAGGCTGGACAGGAACAGCTCGGCGGTATCGCCGCCCAGCTCGCGCGCCTGGAAGGTCGTATAGGTCACCGGCGGGCGCGATGTCCGGCGCTCGATCATGGTAAAGAGCAGATCGGCATAAGTATCGCCCTGGGGGGCGTGGAGGATAAGATGGGTGTCACGCATCGAGGCGGCGACCCGCATCGCACCGATATGAGGCGGACCCTCATAAGACCACAGCGTCAATTGCATCGCCCTAAACCCTCAAGCGTTCGGCCCGCAACAGGGGGCGCACAAAGAGTTCAGCTAGATCCGCCGCCTGATCGAAGCCGTGGATCGGCGTAAAGACCAGCTCGATCGACCATTTGGTGCGCAGGCCTTTGGCCTCCAGCGGGTTGGCCAATCCCAGTCCGCAGACGGTCAGATCCGGACGGGCGGCACGCAGGCGCACAAGCTGTTGCTCCAGATCCTGACCTTCGGTCAATGAGACCTGGGGCGGCAGCAAGGCGAGCTCCTCAGCTATGAGCTGGCGGTCGAGGAAGGGGGTGGCCACCTCGATGAGCTCCATCCCGCATTCACGGTGCAAAAAGCGCGCGATCGGGACCTCGAGCTGTGAATCGGGCAAAAACCAGATACGCTTGCCTGCCAACAGGTCGCGCTGCCGGCTCAGCCCCTTTGCAGCGCGTTCGACCGCAGGCGCAATCACTGCCTCGAATCGCTCTCGCGAGACGCCCCAGGTCTTGGCCGCCGCCCAAAACCAGGCGCGCGAGCCCTCGATCCCAAAGGGATAGGGCGCGGGGATCAGGGTCGCACCGCGTTTTTGCAGGGCGCGCGCTGTCTCGCTCAAGAAGGGCTGCGCCAAGAGCAGCAGGGTATTGCGACCCACTGCGGGCGCATCAGCCAGATGACGCGGCGGCAGAAACTCGACCGGACCGATGCCAAGCTCCCCGAATAGACGTTTGAACTGATCCTCGACCACATCCGGCAGGGTCCCGACGATCAAGAGCGAGCGCTCACCCTCGGGACGGACGGGGAGCTCAGGGAGCAAGGCATGCAAACAGGTGTCCTCGCCTTGGGTAAAGGTGGTCTCCAGACCGCTGGCCGAATAAGCGATCACCCTCACCTGGTCGCGATAGTGTTCAGACAGGCGCTCGGCGGCCTTATGAAGATCCAGCTTGATGACCTCGGATGGGCAAGAACCGACCAGAAACAGGGTCTTGATGGTAGGGCGACGCTGGATGACCTCGCCGACCACCCGGTCGAGCTCCTGGTTGCAATCGGCCAACCCCGCGAGATCGCGCTCCTGAAGGATGGCGGTGGCAAAGCGCGGTTCAGCGAAGATCATGACCCCCGCCGCCGATTGCAAAAGATGGGCGCAGGTACGCGAGCCGACGACCAGGAAAAAGGCATCCTGGATCTTGCGATGAAGCCAGACGATCCCCGCTAGCCCGCAAAAGACCTGACGCTGCCCGCGCTCGCGATTGATCTTGGGCCCAATATCGGCGCCAACCGTCGCAGACAGGGAAGCGACAGTCATTCGGCAGCCTCCGCCAGAACGCCCTGGGCCTCTTGGCGCTGCGCTTGGCCCTCGAGCCGGGCAACACGCAGCTTGATCAGGAATTGCGCCGCATTGATCACATAGGTCGCATAGGCAGCCAGGGCGATGAACATCTGGGCCTGATGATCGAGCGTCAGCAAAGACACCAGATAGGCAGTATGCAGCGCCAGCACCAGCATGCTGAAGACGTCCTCCCAGAAGAAGGGCCTGGCAAACAGATACTGCCCGAAGACCTCTTTCTCCCAGATCGACCCCGTGATCATGATGGTATAAAGCACCAGGGTCTTGATCACCACCGACCAGGTCGCAGCCAGATACCCCTCACCGGTTGCGAGATAGCGCAATACCAAATACAGACTGACCAGAAAGACCAAAAATTGAAGCGGGGCGAGGACACCCTGGACGATCGTCCAAGGCGATGCATCCCGGCGCCGGCGCTCCTCTGGGGTGTAGATCGGTGGGTGCTGAGGTTTGTTGGGTACCTGTTGGGTCATCGGCGGGTATCAGAGAATGCGAATGGGTGATCCTTAAGATCTTTAGCCAATCATCGTCTGAAATCTAGTCTGGTTTACCCGATGCGTCAACCAAACTTTACGTAAACCTGACTTGACAACCGAGAATCTGCTCTCAAAATAGGCCCCATAACATAAAGACCACACCAGGATTGAGGTCTCGACCCCTTAACCGGCCGCACCTCCTTGGATTGGCGCCCTGAGGGTCTTAGAGCTTGATTGTGAGGTCGGATGAGCACGCGGGCCATGCGGTCTTGTGGTGACCTTCCCTTAGCTTGATGCAGTGCGCGCTTCGACAACGCCAAGCGCAGCTCGCGAATCGAGAGATTTGATGCACCTGGGGTACCGATCCGAGCTGAATGACGACGAACACTGGAGGCGCATGCCAGTTAAGGCACAGGCCTTGGCCAAAAAATGTTCTATCCCTCAACCGACCAGCACTTGCCGGCATACACCATCCCCAGGTGAGTCAAGGGCCAAGCCAGCGGCTGAAAGGGACCTGGACGTGACCCTGTTCAATACCCCCCAAGACCGGCTCGGAACACTGGCCCCGCAGATGGCTGCCGCCTTGATCGAGGGGCTAGCAGATATCGCCTTTGTGCTCGATCCGGCCGGTTTGATCCAGGACATTGCGTTTGGTAGCGACGATCTGCGCAACGAGCTCGATGCCAATTGGATCGGTCAGCCCTGGACCGCCACTGTCTCGCTCGACACCCGCCCCAATCTCGAATCCTTGCTCGACGAATCCAAGCAGCAGCGCCTGACGCGCTGGCGGCAAGCGACCCACCGGGGCAGGCGCGGTGCCGATATCCCTGTCCAGTACCGTCTCCTGCGCCTCAAGGAGGAGGACTCACCGATTCTGGCGATCGGACGCAGCCTGCAAGGATTTGTTGTCCTCCAGCAGCAGCTCATCGATGCCCAGCAGGCCCTGGAGCGCGATTATTGGCGCTATCGTCAGATCGAGACCCGCTATCGCTTGCTGTTTCGCATGGTCGGCGAGGCTATCCTAATCCTGGATGCCCCGACCCAGCGCATCGTCGAGGCCAATCCCACAGCTGGCCAGTGCCTGGGCGAGACACCCGCCCGGCTCGTGGGGCGTCATTTTCCCGAAGGGTTCGATCCAGAGAGTACCCAGGCGATCAATGGGCTACTGGCGGGGGCGCGGACCGCTGGTCGATCTGACGATGTGCGGGCGCGCCTAAGCGACGGCGCTGAGTCTTTTCTGGTCTCGGCCTCCTTGCTGCGTCAAGAAAATGCCTCCTTCATCCTGGTGCGCCTGATGCCCATTCAAACCGACGCCATCGGCTCACTGCCAGAGGTCAAGTCCCGCTATCTATACCTGATCGAGAACGCACCGGATGCCGTGGTGATCACTGACGCCGAGGGGCGCGTCCTGACCGCCAACACTACCTTTCTTAGCCTCATCGAAGTCGCTGCTGAACAACAGGCGCGCGGCGAGCCGTTGGAGCGCTGGCTAGGTCGCCCAGGGGTTGACGTCAATGTCCTGCTCGCCAACCTGCGTCAGGACACCAAGGTCCGGCTCTTTTCTACCATCCTACGCGGTGAATATGGCTCGACCACGGATGTCGAAGTCTCAGCAACCTCGGTGCGTACCGCTGAGCGCCCCTATTTCGGGTTTTTTATCCGCGATATTGGGCGGCGCTTACAGGCTGAACCCCCCGCTACCCCCGAGCAGAATCGCTGGCTGGATCAGCTCACCGAGCGCGTGGGGCGTGTGCCGCTCAAGGAACTGGTGCGCGAATCGACCGATACCATCGAGCGTCTGTGCATCGAGACCGCGCTCAAGCTCACTGGCGATAACCGCGCCTCGGCGGCGGAGCTCTTGGGCTTGAGCCGACAGAGCCTCTACGTCAAAATCGATCGTTATGGTCTTGCTGCGGAGCACGCCGATCAGTCTGTTGAGACCCCGGCGCAAGACTCCTGACACCACCGCGCGAATCTGTTGCCTCCAACAATCGCGTATGGTCGCTTTATTGTTTTAAGGCGCATGCGCCCATCAATCCAATCCTGAACGCGGACTTATGAATCAAACCACGGTCAGCTCACCCCGAAGCTACCCTGAGCCCATTGCGATCTTCGAGGTCCTGCATCCCATCACCTGGTTTCCACCGATGTGGGCCTTCACCTGCGGCGTGGTGTCATCCGGTGCGCCGATCCTCAGCCAATGGTGGCTCTTGATCGCCGGCATTATCCTCGCCGGCCCCCTGATGTGCGCGACCAGCCAGGTGGTCAATGATTGGTACGACCGCCATGTCGATGCGATCAACGAACCAAATCGCCCGATACCTTCCGGACGCATCCCCGGGCGCTGGGGGCTCTATCTCTCCTGGATCTGGAGCGCTGTTTCGCTCGCCGTCGCCTATGCCCTAGGGCCCTGGGTCTTTGCCATGGCCCTCATCGGCATGGCCATCGCCTGGGGCTATAGCGCCCCGCCTGTGCGCTTTAAGGCCAACGGCTGGGTGGGCAACCTGGCCGCAGGGATCTCGTATGAAGGGCTGGCGTGGATCACGGGTGCGGCGGTGATGCTGGATGGAGCCCTGCCGCGCTGGGAGATCCTCATGCTCGCCCTGCTCTATAGCCTGGGGGCGCACGGCATCATGACCATCAATGACTTCAAATCCATCGAGGGCGATACGCGCATGGGCGTGCGCTCCCTGACCGTGCAGCTCGGGGTCCAGCGCGCCGCCTGGTGGACCTGTCTGGCGATGGGCCTGCCGCAGGTGATCGTCATCGCCCTGTTGCTTGCCTGGGGTAAGCCCGTCCATGCCGCCGGCGTTACCGTGGTCCTCCTGATCCAGGTCGCCCTGATGGTGCGCTTTTTAGGAAGCCCCGTCGAGCGCGCGACCTGGTTCAGCGGCCTGGGAGTCAGCGCCTATGTCACCGGCATGATGATCAGCGCCTTTGCGGTGCGCGGTCTGCCTCTGGCCGGCTGAATCCTTTGGGGATCTGCCCGTTGCAGACCAGGGGCCTAAGTTTTTGGCACACTGACCCCAGATCCTCACCAGAGCCAACCCCGAGCTGGAGGCATGGTTTGCCCAGCCAGTGCTGAACGCGAGATTTCCCAAACACCGAGAGAGCCCATGTCCAACCTCGAGACCTTTGATGCCGTCGTCATCGGCGGCGGACCTGCAGGCGCAACCGCGGCCACCGACCTAGCCAAAGTGGGTCGCTCAGTCTGTCTGATCGATCGCGCCGGGCGCATCAAGCCCTGCGGTGGGGCCATCCCGCCCCAGGCGATGCGCGACTTTGACCTGCCCGAGTCCATCCTCGCTAACAAGGTCTATGGCGCACGCATGATCGCCCCTTCCGACCGTGTGGTCGAGATGCCGATCGAGCGGGGCTATGTGGGCATGGTCGATCGCGAGCACTTCGATGAATGGCTAAGACAGCGTGCCGCCGAGATGGGCGCAGTGCGGCGCACTGGGACCTTCGAGCGCATCGAGCGCGCCGACGATGGCACCGCGATCGTCGTCTACCGGGTGGGTTCTGGGGCTGACAAGCATGAGGAGCGCGTGCGGGCGCGCGCCATCATCGGCGCCGATGGCGCCAACTCATTCGTCGGCAAACGCTATATCCCGGGTTATGAGACCGTCCGCTATGTCTCGGCCTATCATGAGGTCCTGCAAACCCCCGAGGGCTTTGATAGCAGCCGCTGCGATGTCTATTACCAGGGCGACATCTCGCCGGACTTCTATGGCTGGGTCTTTCCCCACGGCGCCACCATCAGCGTCGGCGTGGGTACCGCCGTCCCTGGCTTTTCCCTGCGCACTGCCTGTACTGAACTTCGCCGCCGCGCTGACCTCGCCGAGGCCAAGACCCTGCGCCGCGAAGGGGCACCGATCCCACTTGAGCCATTGAAACGCTGGGACAACGGGCGCGACATCGTCTTGGCCGGCGATGCCGCCGGGGTCGTGGCCCCTGCCTCGGGCGAGGGGATCTACTACGCGATGACTGGCGGACGGCTGGCGGCGCAGGCGGTTGATGAATTTTGCCGCACCGGCAACCCCAAGGCCCTACAACAGGCCCGCAAGCGTTTCATGAAGGAGCATAGCAAGGTGTTCTGGGTGCTTGGGATCATGCAGCACTTTTGGTATTCGAGCGATAAACGCCGCGAGCGTTTCGTGAGCCTGTGTGCCGATCCCGATATCCAATATCTCACCTGGGAGGCCTATATGAACAAGCGCCTGGTCAAGGCCAGGCCCGGGGCGCATATCCGGATCTTTTTCAAGGACATGGCCCATCTGCTGGGTTTGATGTCGCCCCGTTGAGCGAACTTTTTGCCAGCGGTCGGATCATCGACCTGATCGTTGGGTTGCTTTTGGCCGAGGGTGCAGGGCTCGTCCTGTATCACCGGCGCACCGGGCGCGGTATTCCGCCGCGCCAGCTGGTCGGTTTCTTGAGCTCGGGTGTATTCTTGATGCTCGCCCTGCGCGCCGCACTCACAAATGTCCATTGGCTATGGATCTGGCTTGCGCTCTTGGGGGCGCTGATCTCGCATCTCGCCGATCTTGCCCTGCGCTGGCCAAGGGACTGAGGAGTGCATGGCTGGCGGTCGGTCATGGTAAGCCAAAGAAGCCGGGTCCAGAAGCCACCCTTAAACCGAATGACCCTTCCTGGCCAGGATGCTCTTTCTCCCTTTCAGGACCCCCCATTCCGCACTAAAATCTGCTTTCGCTTCCTGCCCTCGTAGCTCAGTTGGATAGAGCAATCGCCTCCTAAGCGGTAGGTCACAGGTTCAAGTCCTGTCGAGGGCACCAGCCTCGGCCAATCCCCGCAGCACCAAATCGGCAATCTGGGTCCAGGGGCGCAGCAAAAACGGCCCGATACGCCCCGCATCTCCCCCCGTCAACACCAACCAAGGGGTACTGCCCGACTCAGCCGCGAGGCGATCATAGAGGCGCTCTGCGGTCGCAGCGAGCGCCTGGATGCTCCCCAAGGCGATGGCCGACTGGGTATCCGTTCCCCAATAGGCCAGACCTGCCTTGATCGGCTCGGCAGGAGGTGGGATCTGGGTCTTGGCGAACAGGCTGCTGCGCATGAGCTCAATGCCAGGTAGGATGAGCCCGCCGAGATGCCGCCCATCGGCGAGCAGGAGATCAAAGGTCGCTGCGGTCCCGGCATCGAGGATGAGCGTGGCCTCTTGATGCAGCCGACGGGCGGCGAGCAGGGCAAGCCAGCGATCGACCCCCAGGCGCTCCGGTTGGGAATAGGCCACCTGGATGCCACCGTATCCCTGGATCACGCGGACAAACTCGGGCTCGACCCGCCACAGCGCCCGGGCGACGCGGGTCAAAGACTCGGCGAGCCCAGGTCCTGCCACATGGCTGACCAGAATACGCTCCGGGGGCGACAGGCGCTCCCAGGCGGCGATGAGGTCGGGGGGGATGCCGCCTGAGTGACGCACCGAGGCGACAGACCAGGCGGTCCCCGGCCCATCCAGGGTCCAATGCAGGTTGGTATTGCCGATGTCGATCAGCAGTCTCATCGCGCAGCAAGTGTCCGCAGGCTGAGCTCCCCCGACTGAAAAAGCCGCCGACCCTGGTCGGTCTCCAAGATCAAGGCCCCCTGATCCGTGACCCCGGCATAGCGCCCCTGGATGACCTGATCCCCCAGCACCAAGCACACCCCCTGACCCAGATAGGCATCCAGGGCGCGCCAGCGCTCGATGAATGGGGCAAGTCCTTCGTCGGTATAGCGGGCAAAGGCCGCAAACAGGCCATCGAGCAGATGCGCGACCAAGGCGTTGCGCCTGACCTTGGTTACGCCTAAGACCTCATCGAGACCCACCCAGGGCTGATCGATCGCCTGTGCCTGGTCCTCGGTCATCTCTAGATTGAGACCTATACCCGCCACCAGATGACAGGGGCCCTGGGATTCACCTGTAATCTCGATCAGGACACCGGCGAGCTTTCGCCCCTGCCACAAGAGATCGTTGGGCCATTTCAGCGCCAATTCCTGGGCCCCCAGGTCGCTTAAGGTCTCGGCCAAGGCGACGCCCAAGGCAAGGCTGAGCCCGCTTAAGGTCGCAGGCGCACCGGCATAGCGCCAGAGCACCGAGAGATACACATTGACCCCGAAGGGCGATACCCACCGCCGCCCGCGCCGCCCACGCCCGGCGGTCTGATATTCAGCCAAACAAACGCTCCCATCGAGGGTACCGCCTGCTGCTTGGCGCATCAGCTCGGCATTGGTCGAGTCGATCACCGGATGGATCGCCAGCCCTCCCAGTTGGGATGCGGTCTGTGGGGACAAGGCAGCGCGGATGCGGGATGCATCGAGGAGCTCGATAGGTCTCGCCAGCCGATAGCCACGCCCGCGTTCGGCGATGAGCCCAAGCCCGAGCTCGTCCTTGAGCCGATGTAAGAACTTCCAGACCGCAGCACGGGTCAGGCCCAGGACCTGCGCGAGCTCCTCGCCCGAATGCAGATGTCCGTCGGCGAGGAGGCGGATGAGGCTCAGGGCGCGTGCATCGCTCATGGCCGACGACGGCTGGCAAGCCAGGCGACACGCGCCTGGATGGCACCATCCGGGGCATTCGGGATCAAACTGAGCTCACAGGTATCGGCGGGCGCAAGCTCAGCTCGGGCGGTTAGGGTCAGAAGCTCATCGCGCCGGAAGGCATGGATGATGAGCTCCCCCTTTTGCGCGGTGCGCTCGATGAGCCGGTCGAGATTGGTTGGCGTGACCCGAATGCCGGCGATGGCAATCAACTGATCCCCAGGCGCTAGCCCAGCCCGCTCAGCCGGACTGCCTTTCAAGACGGTTTGGATCAGGGTCTCGCCCTCGCGCAGCCGAAGGCCGAGGCTCGGCCGCGCATCCACCGGTGCGAAGCACTCGGCATAGCCGCCGAGGTCCTGGGCATCGCGGGCCGGGCGCCAGCGGACGGAGACCCCAACGCCAGCCAAGAGCTCGGTGGGATCGAGTTCATCGCTCGTCTCCAGGGCCTGTTTGAAAAACCCTTGAAGATCCAATCCGGTCACTTCGCCTGCCACCGACTCGATCTCGTATTCATCAAGACCAATGCCGGTCTTTCCATAGCCATGCCATAGGGCCTGCATCACGGTGTCGAGCGAATAGGCCCCAGCCGTGTCAATTCGGATCCTGAGATCGAGCAATAAGGCGACGATCGCACCCTTGAGGTAATAGCTCACCAAGGCGTTTGGGGCATTGTCATCGGCTTTATAAAATTTAATCCAGGCATCGCGGCTGGCATCGGCCAGGGTCTGGATAAAACGCCCAGGGGTGCGGGCAAGCCGCGTGAAATTTTGAGCGATGACCCCGAGATACTCCTCTTCGCCGATACAACCCGAGCGCACCAAGGCGAGTTCATCGTAATAGCTGGTGATCCCCTCGATCGCCCAGAGGGTGCGGGTGGTGGCTGGCTGTCTTAGATCCGGGTTGATGAAGGCGCGCGGACGGATGCGCATGCCAAGCCACAGGTGAAGATATTCATGGCTCAATAGCCCTAAAAGCCGCTGGTAATCGGCGCTCGGTTTGGATGTACCGGATCGCGGCAGATCCTCGCGGCTACAGAGGATGCTCGCTGAATAGCGATGTTCGAGACCGCCATAGCCATTACCGATGGCATTAACCAAAAAGAGATAACGGTCGATCGGCAGCTCATCGAACAGTGCCGCATGCTCGGCGCAGATGCGATTGAGATCGGCGATCAGGCGCTGTTCATCGAACCAACAGCGCCCGCTGAGCGCGATCCGATGCAGGATACCGCCGACCGCGAAGCTCAATGAACGAAAACGCCCCATCTCGACCGGATGATCGATTAGATCTCGATAATCATCGGCACCATAGACCCCAAACCCGCGTTCATCGACGGCGATGGGCTTGAGGCTCGTTGCCACCTGCCAATCGCGGCATTGCGGCTCAGGTGGGAGCACAAGCTCAATCCGGCAGGGTCGGTCGGCAAGCTCTAAGACAGAGATCAATAGCGCCGGGCCATTGAAATAGCCATGGGTCAGATCGAGGTGCGCTGTGCGTACCGAAAGCTCCCAGGCAAAGACGCGATAACGCAGGGTACAAGGCCCTGTGCCGCCAGAGAGTGTCCAGGTATGGAGGTCTGTTTTGTCGAGAGCAAGCGGCTGTCCAGCTCCATCCCAGGCTGCAAGCTCGATGATATTTTTGGCAAAGTCGCGGATGAGATAGCTGCCCGGGGCCCAAGCGGGCATGACCAGGGTCAACGGACCATCGCGCGATGCGATTCTCAGCTCGACCTCAAACAGATGCGCCTGGGGCGAACAGGGGATGACGCGATAGATAAGATCTGGATCAGGCATCAGCAGCATCTCAATGAAAGATGCCGCTCAACATAGCAAAAGGCAGTGGATCTTGACACTGCGCCCACCCGAAAAACAGGGTAGGCGCAGAGGGGCAGTTTACCAGCGTGACACGCGACCGCTTGAGCGCTCGCTGCGCGGCTTGGCCTGGTTGACCTTGAGGTTGCGGCCCTTGAGCGGAGTATCGTTCAGGGCCTTGATGGCTGCATCAGCCTCAGCATTGTTCGGCATCTCTACAAAGCCAAATCCCTTTGATTGACCCGTAAACCGATCGGTGATCAGGTTTACGCTGGCGATCTCGCCATAGGCCCCAAAGACGTCCCGAAGCTCATCCTGGGTGACGCTGTAGGCCAGGTTGCCGACATAGATATTCATCATGTGATTTGTCCGTGCAATGGGCATTGAAGAGAGTCAAAAACGGTCGAAAAATCAATGCCCAACTGATTCGACAGTTCTGCCGCTCAAAAAGGCGACGCAATCAGCGGAATCGCTCCTCGCGTTCCTACTGGTAGGCTAGCCTAGATCCAGCTTCCCGCCCCGTCTATCCGTAAAGATACCCGTATAGGTGTCCCTGTATCCCGCTGATGTGGGCCATCAACCTTCAACCAGCTTTAGATAGTTGGACTTGAAAGCCTCGCGGTCGGCCTTGGATGAAGGGTCATAACCCTTTTCGACCATCTTTTGTTTCATCCAACCCGGCAAAACCCCGCGGATATAGATGTTATCCGGGTTATCGGGATCAACATAACGGCGGTATTGCCGATGACCGACAAGCTTACGCCGACGCCGGAGCACCAGGTTCATGATTTCTTCGGGATCGTAGCCGTTATCGAAGATCAGGCTGCGGATCTGCTCAACAATCTGCCCTTTGCTCTGTTCGCGCTTATCCTCAAGGATCTTTTCGAGCTGGGCGCGGCGGGCCTCGGCCTCTTCAATCTGGCGTTTGATATCTTCAAGCGAGAGTTCTGAATAATCCACAGGCGTGTCTCCTCATACACCAAGCGAAACGAACCTTCAATGGTTGCTATCTTAATAAAACCAAAATAAAGATTCCATCCCCCTCGGCGTTTATTAAGCGTCCCGGGCGTGGGTGAGAAACATCGCATCCCCATAGCTGAAAAATCGATACCCTTGGGCCACCGCATGACGGTATGCCGCCATGATCTCGGAATAACCGGCAAAGGCTGCTACCAATATCAACAGGGTTGATTCAGGCAGATGCAGGTTCGTAATCATGGCATCAACAACCTTAAAGCGGTATCCAGGCCGAATGAACAGGCGGGTCTCACCGCAAAATGGCTTGGGCTCTCCAGTAGATGCGGCAGTCTCCAGCGCCCTGACGCTGGTCGTACCCACAGCAATCACCCGCCCACCCAAGCGACGGGTTCTTGCAATCTGTGCACACACTGTTTCATTGACCTCGATCCATTCCGCATGCATCCGGTGCTGATCGAGATCCTCCTCACGCATGGGTTGAAAGGTGCCGGCGCCGACGTGGAGGGTAATCTCAGCCCGCCGAATACCGAGGGCATCCAGCCGAGCGATCAGCGGCGTATCGAAATGAAGTGCAGCAGTAGGGGCGGCCACTGCCCCGAGATGACGGGCGAAGATAGTCTGGTAGCGTTCTTCATCCATGGCTGTATCCGGTCGCTGAATGTAGGGCGGCAGCGGGACGTGACCGTACCGCTCCATCAGCATCCCGAAAGAGACTTGCTGGGAGCGCACGCGAAATAGATCTTCCCAGCGATCGCAGACCTCGATCCACAGATCATCGACGATATAAATACGAGAGCCTAACTTGGGCGATTTGCTGGCGCGCAGATGTGCCAGGGCTTCGTGCGGTTGGATCAAGCGTTCGATCAGGATCTCGACCCGCCCGCCTGTCTCTTTGTTTCCAAACAGACGCGCCCGCATCACCCGGGTGTTATTAAAGACCAGGAGATCCTCAGACCGCAGCAGACTGGGTAAATCGACGAACATCCGATCCTGCGGGATTGGATGTTCGGCCTCAAGCACCAAGAGGCGTGAGGCGGAACGCTCGGGTAGAGGGTGCTGGGCAATCAGCTCAGGCGGAAGCTCATACCAAAAATCAGAGCGGTGCATTGATTTGGTGCATTGATTTATTTTATGACAAACTCTGGGATCTTAAGCAAGCCAAGATTTGATTCGCCCTGGCCCGCCAAACCCATTTGGTTCGGATGGAGATGGTTGCGTATCATAGCGGCATCTTCATGTTGACCGACGCACCAATGATCAAACTTGGTATCGATCGCTTGCTTGAGGACCCCGTATTGCGTCGTCCGCTGCAGGGACGGCGAGTCGCGGTACTCGGACATCCCGCCTCTTTGACCCATTGGGGACGGCATACGCTCGATGCGCTCATAGCGTTGGGCGATGAATGCCGACTCGTCGCTGCCTTTGGCCCGCAGCATGGGATGCGCGGTGACAAGCAGGATAATATGATCGAGACCCCGAATGAGATCGACCCCAAATACGGCATCTTGATCTATAGCCTCTATAGCGAGGTGCGCGAGCCGACCCCTGAGATGCTGGATTGTTTTGACGTATTGCTCGTCGATCTCCAGGACATCGGGACCCGTATCTACACCTATATCACTACGCTCGTTTATCTCCTTAAGGCATGCAGCGCACACGGTAAGGCCCTGTGGGTCTTGGATCGCCCCAATCCAGCCGGGCGCCCATTCGAGGGGAGCCTTTTAGAACCGGGTTGGGAAAGCTTCGTAGGGGCGGGGCCAATCCTCATGCGTTACGGTTTGACGCTCGGCGAATTGGCGCGCTGGTTTATGGACCATCTCGACCTCGATCTCGAATTTGAGGTCATCGCCATGGAGGGTTACCGACCCCATGATGCGCCTGGCTATGGCTGGCCAGCCTTTGAGCTCCCCTGGGTCAATCCGAGCCCCAATGCCTCCAGCCTCAATATGGCGCGCTGTTTTCCCGGGACGGTGCTATTGGAGGGTACGACCCTGTCTGAGGGGCGGGGGACCACCACACCGCTTGAAATCCTCGGCGCACCGGATCTAGACAGCGAACGTCTATTAAAACGCATGGAGATCCTTTGTCCTGAGTGGTTGGAAGGGGCATTGATCCGCCCCTGTTGGTTCGAGCCGACCTTTCATAAACATGTCGGCAAACGCTGCGCCGGTTTTCAGCTCCACACCGACTCGCTCGATTATCGGCACGAGCGTTTTCGCCCCTATCGCCTGATCGCCCTATTGCTCAAGGCTATCCGCTTGGAATATCCGGACTACCCACTCTGGCGCCGGTTTGTCTATGAATATGAAACCGAGCGTCTGGCGATCGATCTGATTGCCGGTGGGCCCTTTTTGCGCACCTGGGTCGATGACCCTTGCGCTACCCCTTCAGACCTCGAGCAGCGCCTGGCCGCTGATGAACGCGCCTGGTCTGAATCCATCGCCTCCGTGCTGCTGTATCCTTAAGGATCCAGGTTGATCAAAGGGTCTTGAGGTATCCCCCACCCGGGCGTCAAGAGGTCCGCCCCGGCGGCGAAGCGCTTGCAACAGGCCCCTTACACTGGCTTAAGGCCGGTGTCCGGTGGGCCTCAGATCGCACTGGGGGATCAGGCTGGGCCTTTACGCCGGTATGATCCGGCGGGAGATCCTGCGAGCGCCCCTTTGAAGATTCGCCATCGTTTCGGAGATCTCTGTATGGGGTGTTCTCGTGCCTATGGTTTGTGCATGGTGTTGAGTCTCTCGGTCTTGGTGATGCTCGCTTGCCCAGCCGCTAAGCCCTTTGCCGCCGAGCGCCCCAAGATCGGTCTGGCGCTCTCTGGCGGTGGGGCGCGCGGCGCCGCCCATATCGGTGTACTCAAGGTGCTCGAAGCCCTTCAGATCCCGATCGACTATATCGCCGGCACCTCGATGGGTGCGATCGTCGGCGGGCTCTATGCGATAGGACTCTCGCCTGCCGAGATCGAGCAGATCGTGGCGGAGATCGACTGGACTGAGATCTTCAACGATCAGGCCGACCGACCCTCACAGCGCATGCGCCACAAATTTGAGGATCGCAATACCCTCATCCAGACGCGCCCCGGGGTCCAAGAGGACAAACGCAAGGTCAATCTGACACCGGCGCTTATCCAGGGTCAGAAATTGGACCTGGCCCTGCGCCGCTATACCCTGCCAGCGCGCCGGATTCAGAACTTCGACCAGTTGCGCATCCCCTATCGGGCGGTAGCGACCGATGTCGTGACCGGTGAGGCGGTGATCCTCGACAAAGGCGATCTGGCGACTGCCATTCGCGCCAGCATGGCGGTGCCTGCGGTCTTCGCCCCCGTCGAGATCGGCGATCGCCTGCTGGTCGATGGGGGGCTTGCCATGAACCTGCCTGTGAGCATCGTGCGCACCATGGGCGCAGAGATCATCATCGCAGTCGATGTGAGCGGCCCGCGGCGCGAGCGCGAGGAGATCACAGATGTCTTTTCCATGCTCGATCAGATCGCTAGCCTCATCACCTGGCGCAATACCCAGGAGCAGATCGAAACGCTCTCGCCGCGCGATATCCTGATCACGCCGGCATTGGGATCCGAGGTGCTCGCCAATGAGTTCACCAAGATGCCCCGAGCAATCTCCCTCGGCGAACAGGCGGCCCGGGCGCTGCATCCAAGGCTCGCAACTCTGGCCCTGCCGCCGGACCGCTATGCCGCCTATCGCGCCCAAAACCCGCAGGCGGCTTACCAGGAACAACCGATCATCCGCGCCATCCGCATCGACAACCGCTCGCGCCTGTCTGAGCGCCTGATCAGCGAGCGCATCTGGACTAAACCGGGCGAGCGCCTTGATCCGGCAGCCATCGAGCGCCAGATCGCCCAGATCTATGATCTCGATGACTTCGAGTCGGTCCGCTATTACCTGGAAAACCAGAGCGACGGGGAGGCAACCCTGGTGATCGTTGCCCACGAAAAGTCCTGGGGCACGAGCTCGCTGCAGGCAGGGCTCGAGTTTTCCTCGACCACTGCGGGCGATTCGCGCTTCAACATCGGGCTCGCCTATACGCGGCTCCCGCTCAATGCATTCAACGGCGAATGGCGCATCCAAACGCAGCTTGGTGAGGAACCCGCCCTTTATACTAGCCTCTACCAGCCGCTCGATCCGCTCGAACGCTGGTATCTGGGCCTGGGCGTCGGTTATCTGAACGAAAATCTCATGCTCTTTGAGCCGAATGTCCATAACCGCCCGATCGCCGAATATCAGCTCGCGCGCACCGGCGGCGAGCTTGAACTGGGGCGCAATCTCGGCAATTGGGGGCGGCTCGGGGTCCGGTATGGTCGATTCTGGGGGCAGGCCGAACAGCGGATCGGGGATGTACACTATCCGGACTATGAGTTCGATCTCGGCGAGCTCGGCCTGCGTTTTACCTTGGATACCCTCGACAACCTAAGCCTGCCGCGCCAGGGCTGGTTGATCGAGACCAGGCTGCTCGGGTCGCGCACCGAGCTCGGCGCCTCGGCCGATTATGATCAGTTCAGCCTAGACCTGCTCCATGCCCAAACCCTTGGGCCGGACAGTCTGTTGTTGGGCTTGGGTTTTGCCGGCGATCTCGGCGGCGAGACCCCGCCCCAGTCCTATCAGCGTCTCGGCGGGTTCTTAAACCTCTCTGGCTTCAATCAAAACGAGCTCTTGGGGATCTATCGAGGGCTAGCGCGCGCCATCTATCTCCACGACCTCAAGACGCCATTGCTGAAGACCTATGCGGGGGCCTCGCTTGAGGTCGGAAACGTCTGGGCCGAGCGCAGCCAAATCGGCTGGGAAGGCCTGCGCCTGGCCGGAAGCCTGTTTTTAGGCGCAGATACCCCGATCGGGCCTCTGTATCTGGGTTATGGTCAGGCCGATGGGGGCTATGGGGCGCTGTACCTCTTGCTCGGACGGCCCTGGGGCGGTTTGCGCGAGGGTATCGGCACGACCTATTATTGATAAGAAACACATGCTTTTGAAATTGAGTGAGCTGTCCTGATGTCGTGGGCATGGAAAGACGAGACATGAGATTGCTGTCGTTTGCGGCGCGCGAAGAGCGGCGGCGTAGCTGGAGGTATGAAGCGATAGGCGCGCAGAGGGGATTGTTGGGCGCAGGGGTGTTCGACATCTGCAAAGGCTATGGGCGCGAAGGGGCCCAAGGACAAGGGGGGTGGGCGCAAGGTGGGTGAGAAGCGGGCGCTGTTGGCGGAGCAGGACGCCCAGATACGCAAGCTCATCTGCGCGCAGGCGCCCTCCCGCGCCAAGGGCGATCTGAAGAAGGCGACCGTCAGCCACCTGCGCCGCCTTCTCAATTCCCCCCAACGCGTCATGCGCTACTTCCAGCATCCCAAGCTCCATGATGCCGCGTAATACAAGTTTATTGGTTTCGGATCAATAGCTGATCGCTGGGATCCGAGCAGCCGCCTGTGTTCGGTCTGTGGTTGGGAGAATGAGATGTTGGCGTTGAAGGATCGGGAATGGACGTGTCCTCAATGCGGCACGCGCCATGATCGGGACATCAATGCCGCGCTCAATCTCAAACGGCTGGCAACCGCAACTGCCCTACCCGTGGCGAGTCCGTCCGGTAACGGCGGAGCTACAGCAGAGAGGGTCTCTGCCGTAGTCGGGAAAGTCACGCCTGTCAGAGACGAATGCGCTCCGCATTCGGGGCAGGAAGAGCACAGTGCGCCTGTTTGCGCACTTTCTTGAGAGCAGGTCAAGATGCTTTACCGACCGCTTGGCCGAACCGGGATCCAGGTGAGCGCGCTCTGTCTGGGGACTATGACCTTCGGCGAGCAGAACACCGAGTCCGAGGCCCATGCCCAGTTGGATCTGGCCTTTTCCATCGGGATCAATTTCATCGATACCGCCGAGATCTATCCCGTCCCGCCCTGCGCCGAGACCTATGGGATGACCGAGACCATCATCGGCAACTGGCTGAAAAGCCGCCGCTGCCGCGATCGGGTGATCCTGGCCACCAAGGTCGCCGGGCCTGGGGATTGGCTTCCTTATCTGCGCAGCGGCAAGGCCAGGCTCGATCGGGCCAATATCGAGGCGGCGCTCGACGGCAGCCTCAAGCGTCTCAAGACTGATTGGATCGACCTCTATCAGCTCCATTGGCCAGACCGCAGCACCAATTTCTTCGGCAGGCTCGGTTATGTCCCTGAGGATGACTCAAACAGCGTGTCGCTGTGGGAGACTCTCGAGGTGCTCGGCGACCTGGTCAAGGCGGGCAAGATCCGCATGGTGGGGGTTTCCAACGAGACACCCTGGGGTCTGATGCGCTATCTGGCGCTGGCTGAACAACACAATCTGCCGCGCGTGGTGAGTATTCAAAACCCCTATAACCTGCTCAACCGCACCTTCGAGATCGGCTTGGCCGAGATCGCCATCCGCGAACAATGCGGGCTCTTGGCCTATTCGCCCTTGGGCTTTGGCGTCCTCTCGGGAAAGTATCTCAATGGACAACGCCCACCCGGGGCGCGGATCACCCGATTTGAGCGTTTCAGCCGCTATCTCAACGGCGAGGCCGAGCGCGCGACTGCCGAATATGTCGCCTTGGCGAGGCTGCATGGGTTAGATCCGGCGCAGATGGCCCTCGCCTGGGTAAACAGCCGCCCCTTTGTCACCTCGACCATCATCGGTGCGACCACGCTCGAGCAGCTCAAGAGCAACATCGGCAGCCTGGATCTCAGGCTCGATGATGCGGTGATCGCCGGCATCGAGACGATTCACACCAAACAGCCCAATCCGGCGCCTTGAGATGCCTGTCCCCATGCTCGAGGCCCGCAAGCTGGTGCGGATCTATCCCGGTGGGGTGCGGGCAGTGGATGGGATCAGCTTCGCCGTTGTCCAGGGTGACTGCTTCGGCCTGTTGGGGCCAAACGGTGCGGGCAAGACGACCACCCTGGAGATATTCGAGGGACTCCAAACCCAGACCGCAGGCGAGATCCTGTTCAAAGGCCGGCCCTTGGACCAAGAGTACCGCAAGGCGATCGGAATCCAGTTCCAGACCACGGCGCTGCAGGAGTTTCAGACCGTCGGCGAGGCGTTGCACATGTTCGCCAACCTCTATCGGCACCGGGCGGACCTCGATGCCCTGATCTGGCTCTGTCATCTGGAGGAGCTGCTCGGGCGCAATACCCGCCAGCTCTCCGGCGGTCAGCGCCAGCGGTTGCTGCTGGCAATCGCCCTGGTCAATGAGCCTGAGCTCGTCTTTTTGGATGAGCCGACCACCGGCCTCGATCCCCAGTCCAGGCGTAACTTCTGGGGTCTGATCGAGGACATCCGCCGCCGCAGGACCACGGTCGTCCTCACCACTCACTATATGTAAGAGGCCGAGTGGCTGTGCGACAGGGTGGCGATCGTAGATCAGGGGCGGATCATCGCTGAGGGCAGGCCCAAGGACCTGATGCACGCCCATTTTCCAGCCTATCTGATCCATCTGCCTGAGACGGCCTGGCCCGAGACCTTACCCTTGCCCGAAAACGCCGTGGTGGAGGAGGGCGAGACCGAGCTTCCAGCAGATGCAGTTGCGCCGCCTCTCATCGAGCTCGACCGGCTCGGGGTCGATCTGGGGGCGCTGCGGGTGTCTAGACCCAACCTGGAGGACCTGTTCTTGAAGCTGATCGGACATCGGCTGAGGGGCTATCCATGTGGCGACGGGTCTTTGCCATCCTGGTCGCGCGCAACCGCGAATTTTATCGCGATCGCGCGGGTCTATCCTGGAATCTGCTGATGCCTATCCTGATGCTCTTGGCCTTCGCCTTTCTCTTTCAGGGTGAACGCCCGCTCATTATTGATCCGAAACCAATGAACTTGTATTACGCGGCATCATGAAGCTTGGGATGCTGGAAGTAGCGCATGATGCGTTGGGGGGAATTGAGAAGGCGGCGCAGGTGGCTGACGGTCGCCTTCTTCAGATCGCCCTTGGCGCGGGAGGGCGCCTGCGCGGTGATGATGGCCTTGAGCATCTCGTTGGGGTTCAGTGCTGGGCTGTAGGGGGGGAGGGAGGAGGCCTCGATTTGATTGGCGCATGCAGCCAGCCACGCCTTGACCGGCTTGGTGTGATGCACGCGCAGGTTGTCGAGGATGAGGAAGATCTTCTTGCCCCTGGCGTCCTTGACGAGCCGCTTCATGAAGTCGATCAGGATGTCGGCGTTCATCGCCCCCGCGAACGCCTTCCAAGGCACCTTGCCGCGGTTGGTCAGCGTCGAGATCACCGACAGGCCTTCGCGACGGTGCGTGACGCGAATCTCGGACGTCTTGATCGCCGGCGCATAAGAGCGCCCGCGC
The DNA here is from genome assembly GCF_011290485.1 of Caldichromatium japonicum. GTDB lineage: Bacteria > Pseudomonadota > Gammaproteobacteria > Chromatiales > Chromatiaceae > Thermochromatium > Thermochromatium japonicum. The sequence continues at coordinate 2,743,182 of NZ_CP048029.1, forward strand.
ACCTCGTCCGAGCGCAGCCCCGTTTCATCGCCCCAGTGGATTTCGGCGCCCTCGGCCTTGGCGCGCCGGGCAATGTCCGGGTAGATCTCCTCAAGCCACGTCTTGCCCGCCGGCGGGCTTTGCTCATAGGCGCGCCGAATCGGTTTCTGGGGCGTCAATCCCCAGCGCGCCATGTACTTGCCCTCCCCCTGCGGCCTGAGCTCGATGCCAAAACGGTCGAGGATCAACTGCCGCACCTTGGTCTTTGGGGCGAAACAACAGTAGCCACCCACTGAACTGCAACCCCAAGACAACGGCGACCACGCCCTCCGCGCTATCCTTCCTCGCCTTGAACGGCGGGGCTTGATGCACATCGGATCAATGAACCGCGACAGTAGGGCGTGCATGGCGTACCCTACATCTGAAACCTGGTGTCCACAATGCACGAAGAAGGTCTTCAATCCTGGCTTGACGGGGGGCAGGTCAGCCGCCATTGTCATAAAGGTCGATACGAGGATCCCTTAATCCTATGCCGCAGGTCGTCATCTATACCACCCAAACCTGTCCCTATTGCCAGCGAGCGCGGCGCCTGTTGCAGCGCAAGGGCGTTGCCTTCCAGGAGATCGCGGTCGATCGCGACCGGATGCGCTGGGACGAGATGGTCGCGCGCAGCGGGCGCAAGACCGTGCCCCAGATCTTCATCGATGACTTTCATGTCGGCGGCTATGACGACATGATGGCACTCGACCTGGAGGGCGAACTGGATGTCCGGCTCGGGATCGATGATGGACAAGACTGCTGAGCTCACCGAGATGCGCCTCGACAAATGGCTGTGGGCGGCGCGTTTTTATAAGACCCGCCAACTTGCGGTCGAGGCGATCAATGGCGGCAAGGTCCATGTCGATGGCCGGCGGGTCAAGCCGAGCCGATTGATCCGTCCGGGCAACCGCCTGGAGATCCATAAGGACGGTCTGAGTTGGAGCATCGAGGTGGTGGCCCTGAGCGCCCAGCGGCGGCCTGCGCCAGAGGCGGCGCAACTCTATGTCGAGGACGAGACAAGCCGGCTCAACCGCCAAGAACAGGTCCGAGCGCGGCGCGAGACAGGCGCTCAGGGCGAACGGCCCCGCGGTCGTCCGACCAAGCGCGATCGGCGGATGATCGAGCGCCTCATCCGCGGCGGTGACCCTGGTCTGTAAACATGGACAGCGAGGCCTGGCGCGAAACCTACGCCGCTCTCAATGAGCGACCCTGCCCGTTCGAGCAGGCGATCCTAAGCGGCAGCGCCGGATGTACCCAGGCCCAGCATCTGTGTATCGGGGAGCGCCAGGGTGTGCAATGCGCCTCAGACCAGGCCCGGGTGCCTTGTCTCGATCTATTGAAGTCGCTCAAAGAACAGTCCCGCTTTGCCCTGAAAGCGCTCGATCCCCAAGAGGCTCTGCCTCATAACCAGGCCCTGCGCGTCCAGATCGGCGGGCTGCGCGGTCTACGCACAATTCTAAACCCACAGATATCAGAGACTGCGCCGATCCTGGACATCAGCGCCTTGCTCGGGTCAGCCCTGGATCGATTCGGTTCATTCGCCGCCCTGCCCTCCCCGCTGATCCTGAGGGCGATCGCGCGTTATCACCCGCGGCGATCTCGGAGATTCGAGTAGGAGATACCGCCGATGTCCCAAACCGCACTGATCACCGGCGCCAATTCCGGACTCGGCTATGCCCTCGCTCAGGCGCTCGCCCAGGCCGGTTGGCGGCTAGGTCTGGTGGCGCGAGATCCCAAACGCGGTCAAGCCGCGCTCGAACAGATCCGCGCTGCGACCGGCAACGATGCGCTTGAATTGTTCATCGCCGATCTGGTGAGCCAACAACAGGTCCACAGCCTGGCCGAGGCGGTTTTGGGACGCTTTGATGAGCTACATCTCCTGATCAACAACGCCGGTACCGCCTTTCGCAAACGGCATCTAAGCCCGGAGAGGATCGAATGCGCCCTGACGGTCAATCACCTCGCCCCCTTTCTCTTGATCCTGCTTGTGCTCGACCGGCTCAAGGCGAGCGCCCCGGCCCAGGTCATCCAGGTCGGCACCCGCATCGATACCGCCCTGGACCTCGAGGATTGGAACTGGGAGCGGCGCCCCTACCGCATGCTTGCCGCCTATGGTCAGTCCAAGCTCGGCATGCTCCATTGCACCTTTGAGCTGGCACGCAGGCTCGAAGGCACGGGTGTGCGGGTCAATTGTGTCTTTCCCGGGGTCTTTCGCTCCAACCTCGGCAAGACCGATGGCGGCCAAGGGTTCTTTTGGCAGGCGGTCGATCGGCTGATCGGCTGGGCCTTGCCGCGACCCGAGCAGGCCGCGCGCGGGGTCTTGCGCCTGGTCTTCGACCCGAGCCTCCAGGGACTCAACGGCGCCTATCTCTGGAATGGCCGCCCGATCCCCGCCCCCCTCCAGGCGCGCGACCCCGAGATGAACCGACGGGTCTGGGAGCTGAGCCTTGCGCTGGCAGGGCTGAGCGAGATCTCATACCTCCAAGTTGCATCCGTTGCGACCTAGTAACCGGCTCATCTCCTGATCTACAGCACCCCAGCAAAAGCCGCTGTGCAATCCATGCGCTTCCCAGCCTGCGCTGGAATGACGGTTCATGCAGGCCGGTGAGTGGCTCAAAAAGGCCAGTCACATCGGCGAACGCAGGTGTCCTGGTGCTTGAATATCTTCCCTAGACTGCGCCGGTATGGACAACCCGTCTGGGCGTGATGCAACGGCTGCGTGGACGTTGCATGGCCTTTAGCCCCAAAGAGGACTTGGCCACACAGCGCCTGATTTCGTGATTCAATATCCCCGCAAGGCCGGGCAACACCCCGCCATCCGCCGAGGGCGACGTCCCTTACGCCAACCCGAGAACAATCGCGATGGATGTCGAACTGATCGAGATCCAAGAGTTTCTAGCCGCACATCCGCCCTTCGATCAATTGCCGGATGAAACCCTGGCGCGCCTGGCACGCAATCTGCGGGTGCGTTATATCCGGCGGGGCCAGCCCTTCCCGCCCGAACGTTCTGACCCGCCCTGCCTATATGTCCTGCGTCGCGGGGCGGTGGAATTACGCAACGGGCGGGGGGAGCTGGTCGGCAAGCTCGCTGAAGGCGATCTCTGCGAACAGTATTGCCGCCAGGACCAGGACCCCTCGCCCCTCCAGGGACATACTGCGGAGGACACCCTGGCCTATGCCCTGCCTTGTGCCGAGCTCGCACAGCTACGCGCCAGTTGCCCAAACTTTGCCGAACATTTCGAGCAATCGACGGCGCGTCGCCTGCGCAGGGCGCTCGATGTGGTGGTCGAATCGCCCAGTATCGGCAATGGGCTGATGACAGTGCGGGTGCGCGACATGATCCGCCACCCGCCGATCGCCGCTGCGCCGCAGACCAGTATCCGCGAGGCAGCGCACCTGATGTCGGAGCACCATGTCTCATCCCTCCTGATCATGGATGGCGAGCATCTGGTGGGGATGATCACCGACCGCGACCTGCGCAGCCGCTGTATCGCCGCTGGGCTCTCCACGGATCAGCCGGTGCGCGCGATCATGACCGAGCGCCTGACCACGGTCGATGCGGATACCCTGGGCTTTCAGGCCCTGCTCACCATGACCCGGCTCAATATCCATCATCTGCCGGTGATAGAGGACGGGCGGGTGATCGGGCTGATCTCATCGACCGATTTCACCCGTCTGCAAAGCGCCAATGCGATCTATCTGGTCAGCGACATCCAGCGGGCCGATTCGATGACGACCCTGGCCCAGATCAGCAGCCGGATCGCTGAACTTCAGGTCCAGCTCATTCTGAGCGGCGCTACCGCCACCCAGGTAGGCCAGGCGATCAGCGCCATCACCGATGCCATCACCCTCCGCCTGCTCGAACTCGCCGAATCCCAGTTCGGTGCTCCCCCCGTGCCCTATGCCTGGCTGTTGGGCGGGTCACAGGCCAGGCGCGAGCAATCGGTCTATTCAGACCAAGACAACGCCCTATTGCTTGCCGATGTCCTCAAGCCAGAGGATGAGCCCTATTTTGCGGAATTTGCCCAATTCGTGAACGAAGGGCTGCATGCCTGTGGCTTTGCGCGCTGCCCGGGCGAGGTCATGGCGAGCAACCCCAAATGGCGTCAGACATTCAAGATCTGGAATAGATATTTTTCGGACTGGATCCTCAAACCCGAGCCCATGGCCCTGATGCTTGCAAGTGTCTTTTTCGATATGCGCGCCTTGCGCGACCCCCAGGGGCTGTGCGAGGAACTTCATGAGCGGATCATCGAGAAATCGCGCGCCAATCGGATCTTCATCGCCTATATGGCCGCCAATGCGCTCAAGCATCGCCCGCCCCTTGGGTTTTTCCGCAACATCGTCCTGATCCAAGGCGGCGAGCACGATCATACCTTCGACATCAAACACCGTGGACTCATCCCGATCATCGATCTGGCACGGGTCTATGCCCTTTCAACGGGAATCCGTGAAAACAATACAGCCGAGCGCCTGCAGACCGCCGCCGAGCGCGGCGCCTTGAGCCGCGATGGGGCCGCCGATCTCATCGATGCCCTTGAACTCATCGCCACCCTGCGTATGCGTCACCAAACCGATCAATTGCGCCAAGGTAAACCGCCGGATAATTTCCTCTCCCCCGATGCCCTCTCACCGCTCGAACGCCGGCATCTCAAAGACGCCTTTGTCCTGATTAATACCATGCAAGAGGCACTTGGTCAGCGTTATCAGACGGGGCGGTTTACCTAAAAACCATACGGGCGCATCGCGTACCCTACTTTTTCTTGTCAACCTGGAAATCTTCTCAATGACTTGGAACCTCGGCTATAACACAGACCTTGGCTATACCTATGGCTATTATCGGGAACAGGATCCAAGCTGGCTCGACCTCTGCGCACTCATCAAAGGCGCTGCCCCACCTAGCCTATGGGCGGGGGATCAATTGCGCTATCTCGAATTGGGATGTGGGCAAGGCTTGAATCTCTGTTTGATCGCCGCCTGTCACCCCCAGATCGAATTCGTCGGAATCGATTTCAATCCACAACATATCGCCCATGCGCAAAGGCTGGCGCACACCGCTGGTCTTCACAATGTGCGATTCATCGAGGGCAACTTCGTCGAGCTCGGCAGGGCCTGGCCTGCTGAGCTTGGTCGATTCCAGTATGCCTCGGCGCACGGGATCCTCTCCTGGATCGGGCGTACGGCCCGCGATGGACTGTATGCCTGTTTGGACGCAGCCTTACTGCCAGGCGCACTGGGCTATTTTTCATACAACACCCTGCCGGGGTGGCTTTCGACCCTGCCGGTACAGCATCTTTTAAGGCTTTGGCAGACACGCGAGGGACTCTCGAGCCTTAAGGCCATCGAACTCGGTCGAGCCCGCTTTGAGACGATGATTCAGGTCAATGCGGCTATGTGCCGTGTGCTGCCGGCGATGAGGGCGCGGATCGGGCAATTAGCCAAACACGACCGCAGCTATCTGGTCAATGAATATCTCCATGAAGAATGGACGGCCTTTTGGTTCGATGAACTTGCCGCCGAGATGTCACCCCACAAGCTCACCTATCTGGGGACTGCCGCAGCCGGCGATTGGTATCTGCCGGTGATGTTGCTGCCCGATTGGCGGGCGATCCTCAATCAATACGAAGACCCGATCATACGCGAAACCATGTTCGATGTATTGATCAATCAGTCCTTCCGCCGTGATCTCTGGATCAAGGGTCAAACACCGCTGTGGCTCGAGGATCAGCGGCAGGCGATCCTGAATCGGCGCTGTGTGCTTTTAAATCGTCCCCAACCCAAAGCAGAGGGTCAAAACCCCTATCAGTTCAATACCAGCCTGGGTGAGATCCAGGGCAAGCCCGAGGTCTATGGCCCGCTGTATGAGGCCGTTGCCGCTGGTCCCAAGACCATCGCTGAGCTGATGCACGTGCCGGTCGGCACCCCTGCCACTGGAGCAACGCCTGCGGCCAATCTCACCCTGGGAGATGTCTTAAAGGCGGTCGGTTTGATGCTGCATGCAGGGCATATTGCACTCGTGCACGAGGTCAAATCGGACAAGCCTGCCAAATCATTGAACCGCACGATCTTCAATGCCGTGCTCGCTGGGGGCCCTTACCGCCATGTCATCGCCTCAGCACTCCCCTGGGTCCTGATGGTCTCGGACGTCGATCTGATGCTCTGCGGGCTGTATCTCGCCAACCCCAAGGTCAATGCCCAACAGCTGGCCGGCCTTTGGGTGGATCGTCTCTCAAGCCTGGGACGCGGTCTCATCCATGAGGGTCAGTCACTCACCAGCCGCGAGACAATGCTGCCGCGGGCCCAGGAGCTGGCCACTGTATTCATCGAGCGGACTTTCCCTACCTGGCAGCGTTTAGGGGTGATATGAATCTCCTGTTCATCCACCAAAACTTCCCCGGCCAGTTCAAACATCCGGCCCCCGCCTTGGCCCAACGCGGCCATCGGGTCTTGGCGCTGCGGCTGCAAGAAGGCGGCCAGGTGCAGGACTGGCCGGGGGTTGGGGCGATCCCTTATCAGGCCGACCGCGGCACCAGCTCGAGCGTCCACCCCTGGATCGCCGATCTCGAGACCAAGGTGATCCGCGCCGAGGCCTGTTTTCGCGCTGCGCGCCGCTTGCGCGAGCAGGGATTTAAGCCAGACGCGATCATCGCCCACTCCGGCTGGGGGGAGAGCCTGTTTCTCAAAGAGCTCTGGCCGAAGGCGCAGCTGGGGATCTATTGCGAGTTCTTTTATCACCCGAAGGGCGCTGATGTCGGCTTCGACCCCGAATTTCCCTCCGCCGATCCCGAGGCAGAGGGCTGTTGCCTGCGGTTGAAGAACATCAATAACCTCCTGCATTTTGCCATCGCCGACACCGGTCTCTTCCCCACCCGCTGGCAGGCGGGCACCTTTCCCGAACCCTTTCGCAGTCGAATCGTTATCATCCACGACGGGATCGACACCAAGACGGTCAGCCCCAACCCAGGGGTGAGCCTGACCCTGAAGACAGGCGCAGGTGAGACCCGGCAACTGACCCGTGCCGATGAGGTGATCACCTTCGTCAACCGCAACCTCGAGCCCTATCGCGGCTTTCATGTCTTCATGCGCGCCCTGCCTGAGCTCTTGGCCCGCCGACCCCACGCGCGGGTATTGATCGTGGGGGGACAGGGAACGAGTTATGGTGCAGCGCCCGATCTGACGCACTACAAGGGGCTTAAGACCTGGCGCGAGATCTTCACCGCTGAGGTCAGGCCCTCGATCCCGGACCCCGATTGGGTGCGGGTGCATTTTTTAGGCAACCTCCCCTATCCCCAGTTCATCGCCCTGTTGCAGCTGACGACCGTCCATGTCTATCTCACCTATCCCTTTGTGCTTTCGTGGAGCCTCATCGAGGCGATGAGCGCGGGTTGCACGATCGTGGCAAGTCAGACCCCGCCAGTCAGCGAGGTGATCCACCACCAAGAGACCGGCTGGCTGGTGGATTTTTTCGATCGACAGGGGCTTGTCGATGCGGTGTGCGCCCTGCTCGATAACCCGATGATGCGCCAACGTCTGGGCGAAAACGCCCGCGCCTTTGTACAGGGGCACTATGACCTCAAGCGGGTCTGTCTGCCGCAGCAGATCGCCTGGGTGGAGGGGTTGCGCCAGGCTGGCACTTGCTCAGCCGTAGAATGGCAGGTCAGAGGTATAGAGACGGCGCGCATGATCTCACCAGACTGCCGAGCATTGGCATGCCGATCCTGATCGATTGGTCGCGACGCTGGCACCACCGCCTCGCACCGCCCAGCCCATTGCGGGATTATCTCGCCCGCTCCTTCCCCAACCCGCGCGCCGATTACCGTAGCGTCGAGTATTTGGCGGTCGATCTGGAGACCACAGGACTAGACCCACGCAAGGATGCGATCCTCAGTGTCGGCTATGTCGCCCTATATGGGCCGGAGATCCTCCTCGCCAGCGCCCGCCATCACCTGGTACGGGTTGATCGCGCCATCCCCGAGACCAGCGCCGTGATCCACCAGATCACCGATGACCAGGCCGCCAGCGGCCTGCCTTTGGAGGAGGTCCTTGGCGAGCTCTTGGGGGCACTCGCCGGACGGGTATTGATCGCCCATCACGCCGCGATCGAACTGGGTTTTTTATCTGCTGCCTGTCAACGACTCTGGGGTCAGGGATTGGTGGTCCGGCTCATCGATACACAGCTATTGGCCCAGCGTGCCCTAGACCGGCGCCAGCTCCCCTATAAGCCTGCGGATCTACGTCTACATGCACTGGCCAGCCGGTATAACCTGCCGCGTCACAGCGCCCACAATGCCTTAAGCGACGCAATCACCGCCGCCGAACTCTTCCTGGCTCAGGCGGCCTATCGCGACGATGGGCGGGGAGTGCGTCTGGCCGAATTTTTGTGTTGACCGGCTTGGGTCGCTAGCTTGGCTATTACCCAAGGGTTTATATTCATCGCGCCTCTCAGTCCTGCCGCCTCAAGGTCCAGGCGGTTTTTTTGAACATCAGCCCTAAATATAGAAGAAGATCGAGGAGCGCCCATGTCCGCAGACAAGCTCTATCCGGTTCCAGCGGCGATCGCTGCCAAGGCCCATATCAACGCCGAGCAATATGCAGCGATATATCAGCGATCGATCGAGGATCCAGCCGATTTTTGGGCCGAACAGGCCGAGCGCTTTGTCACCTGGAGCCGCAAATGGGATTCGGTCATGGACTATAGCTACCGTGCCGATGACCTTCATATCCAATGGTTTAGCGGTGGCAAGCTCAATGTCTCTTACAACTGTCTCGACCGGCATTTGGAAACCCGCGGCGATCAAGTGGCGATCATCTGGGAAGGGGATGACCCCAATGAAGACCGCAAGCTCACCTATCGCGAGTTGCATGCCGAGGTCTGTCGTCTGGCCAATGCGCTCAAAGCGCGCGGGGTCCAGAAGGGTGATCGGGTGTGTATCTATCTGCCGATGATCCCCGAGGCGGCGGTGGCGATGCTCGCCTGCGCTCGCATCGGGGCTATCCATTCGGTGGTGTTCGGGGGCTTTTCGCCGGACTCGCTGCGCGACCGGGTACTCGATTCGGAATGCAAGCTGCTGATCACCGCCGACGAGGGGGTGCGCGGTGGACGCCATGTCCCATTGAAAAAGAACGCCGACATCGCCTTGCGCGAGACCCCCAATGTCGAGACCGTGATCGTGGTCAAGCGCACTGGCGGAGCGATCGACTGGGTCGAGGGGCGGGATTATTGGTATCACGAGCTCGTGGGCGCAGCATCAATCGACTGCCCGCCTGAGGAGATGGATGCCGAGGACCCCTTGTTCATCCTCTATACCTCGGGCTCGACCGGCAAACCCAAGGGCGTGCTCCATACCAGCGGCGGCTATCTGGTCTATGCCGCTATGACACACAGATATACCTTTGACTACCAGGATGGTGAGGTCTATTGGTGCACCGCCGATGTCGGCTGGGTCACCGGCCATACCTATATCGTCTATGGCCCGCTCGCCAATGGGGCGATCTCGCTGATGTTCGAGGGGGTCCCTAACTATCCAGATATGTCGCGCTTCTGGCAGGTGGTGGACAAGCACCAGGTGGCCATCTTCTATACTGCCCCCACTGCTATCCGCTCGCTGATGCGCGCCGGCGACGAGCCGGTCAAAAAGACCTCGCGCCAGTCGTTGCGTATCCTGGGCTCGGTGGGTGAGCCGATCAATCCCGAGGCCTGGGAGTGGTATTATCACGTGGTCGGCGAGGGGCGCTGCCCGATCGTCGATACCTGGTGGCAGACCGAGACCGGCGGCCACCTGATCACTCCGCTGCCTGGGGCCACTCCGCTCAAGCCCGGCTCGGCCACCCGCCCCTTCTTCGGCATTGTGCCGGCCCTGGTCGATGCCAGTACCGGCGCCCTGATCAAGGGTCCAGGCAAAGGCGCCCTGGTCATCACCCGCCCCTGGCCCGGTCAGATGCGCACCGTCTTTGGAGACCACCAGCGCTTCATCGATACCTATTTCAAACAATATCCGGGCTATTATTTCACCGGCGATGGGGCGCGGCGCGATGCCGATGGCTATTATTGGATCACTGGACGCATCGATGATGTGCTGAATGTGTCTGGCCATCGCCTAGGGACCGCTGAGATCGAATCGGCCTTGGTGCTCCATCCCCATGTCGCAGAGGCAGCTGTGGTCGGGTATCCGCACGAGATCAAGGGACAGGGGATCTATGCCTATGTCACGCTCATGGCCGGGGTCGAGCCAACCGATGCCCTGAAGAAGGAGCTGATCGCCTTAGTGCGCGGTGAGATCGGCCCGATTGCGACCATTGACATCATCCAGTGGGCGCCGGGGCTGCCCAAGACCCGCTCGGGCAAGATCATGCGTCGCATCCTGCGCAAGATCGCGGCCAATGAGCTCGATAACCTGGGCGACACATCGACGCTCGCCGATCCCAGTGTGGTCGATGACCTGATCGAGAACCGAGCGATCAAATAAACCGCCCGGTCCGGCTTGGGTGGTCCAGGCCGGACCCCTGTTTAAACAGATGCCGGGGAGAAAGCAGGATCGCAGGGAGGCGTGGTGATGATCTTTATATTAAGGGCGCACGAGGCGCTGTCTGGCAAAACATATCTATTCAAGAGGTTTACGCTTGTCTACATCCGTTCGAGTCGGCGTGTTCGTCGATGCCGAGAACATCCGTTACAACGGCGGCTATCAGATGCGTTATGACGTCTTGCGCCGCTTTGCCGCCCGCAACGGCGGCGTCTTACAACGTCTGAATACTTATATGGCCTTCGACGCCGAGCGCGCGCGCGAGGATGTCGAATACCGCAAAAAGACCCATGCCTATCAGCAGATGGTGCGCGACTTCGGCTGGAAGATCACCGCCAAGACCGTGCGCCGTTATACCGATGAATCGGGCAACGTCACCACCAAGGCCAACTCTGACCTGGATATGGCGGTGGATGCCATGCTCCAGGCCAATCGGCTCGATCAGGTCCTCCTGGTCACGGGCGATGGCGATTTCTTGCAGGTCGTCGAGGCCCTGCAAAACGCCGGCTGTCGGGTCGAATTGATCGGTTTCAAAAACGTCTCGCGCCTGTTGCAACAGCGGGTCGATGCCTTTTATTCGGGCTTCCTCATCCCAGATCTCTTACCGATCTCCTATGAACCGCGCAATGAATGGGGTAAACCAGGTTCATGCGTGCGCGGGGTCTGCACCAAATGGTTCCCCGACAAGGGCTATGGCTTTTTGCGCTTTATGAACCAGATCTCGCCCAATCTGTGGGTCACCGACCCGCGCGAGTCCGATTCGCCCTATGTCAGCGTCTTCTGCCATGCCAATGAGCTGGCTGACGAGGTCACCGAGGAGCTCCTGATGAATCGCGAGACCGCACTCGAGTTCTATATCCAGGAAAGCGAGCAAAAGGACAATGGACTGGTGGCTAATAATGTGCGTCTGGCATTCTCGGTCAATCGATAGTCTCTGGGTGACTTGAAACGACGGGGGTGATCTGCAATGGCCAAGGATCAAGCCACCTTCAAACCCTCTGGGCTGGCCTGGCGACTGGTCAAGGAGCAGCTCATCTCCGAGTCCCAGATGCACGCCGCCTATCAAGAGGCGCGCGCCAAGGGACGCACCTTCGTCCAACACCTGGTCACCGAAAATATCCTTGAGCCGCGGCGCATCGCGGTCCTGGCCTCGCATGAGTTCGGCGTCCCCCTACTCGATCTGGATGCCTTCGATCCTGGACTCATGCCTATGAACCTGGTCGATGAGCGCCTGATCACCAAACATCGCGCTCTGCCGCTGATGCGCCGCGGCAACCGACTATTCCTGGCGCTGTCCGACCCTACCAATGAGCAGGCGATCGAAGAGATCCGGTTCAATACCGGTCTGATCACCGAACCCATCATCGTCGAGGACCACAAGCTGGGCGCTGCCATCGATAAGACGCTCCATGCCCAGGATACCTCACTGATCGGCGACTTCGCTGATGCCGATCTGGAAAAGCTGCAGATCGAGGGCGGCGACGATGAGGATACCGAGAACCTGGATGCCAATATCGATGAGGCCCCCATCGTCCGCTATGTCAACAAGATCCTGGTGGATGCCATCACCTCTGGCGCCTCGGATATCCATTTCGAGCCGTTTGAGAAGTTCTTCCGCATCCGCTTCCGCCAGGATGGGCTGCTGCGTGAGGTCGCCAACCCGCCGCTCAATATCGCTGGCCGTCTGGTCTCACGCCTGAAGGTCATGTCGCGCATGAATATCGCCGAGCGCCGGGTCCCCCAGGATGGTCGCATCAAGCTCAAGGTCAGCCGTACGCGCGACATCGATTTCCGGGTCAATACCTTGCCGACCCTCTATGGCGAAAAGGTGGTACTGCGGATCCTGGACTCGAGTGCGGCCCAGGTGGGGATCGACGCCCTGGGCTTTGAGCCTGAACAACGCGAGAATTTCCTCAAGGCCATCCAAAAACCATACGGCATGATCCTGGTCACTGGTCCCACCGGCTCAGGCAAGACCGTCTCGCTCTATACCGCCCTCAATATCCTCAATAAACCCGAGATCAATATCTCGACGGTCGAGGACCCCGTCGAGATCCAGGTCGCAGGGATCAATCAGGTCAATCTCAATCCCAAGAGCGGGCTTACCTTCGCCGAGGCCCTGCGCGCCTTCTTACGTCAAGATCCCGATGTCATCATGGTCGGCGAGATCCGTGATCTCGAGACCGCCGAGATCGCGGTCAAGGCCGCCCAGACCGGTCACCTAGTGCTCTCGACCCTCCATACCAACGATGCCCCCCAAACCCTGACGCGTCTGGCCAACATGGGGGTGCCACCATTCAACATCGCCTCTTCGGTATTGTTGATCATGGCCCAGCGCCTGGTGCGCCGGCTGTGCATCCATTGCCGCCAGCCCCTCGATCTCCCGCGCGCCGCCATGCTCGAGGAAGGCTTCACTGAGGAGGAGATCAATCAGGGATTTACCGTCTATGGACCCGTCGGCTGCGAAAAGTGCAACAAGGGCTACCGCGGACGCATCGGTATCTTTCAGGTCATGCCGATCTCAGAGGCGACCGCCCGTCTGATCATGGAGGGGGGCAATTCGCTCCAGCTCGCCAATCAAGCCAGGCGGGAAGGGATCTCAGATTTACGCCAATCTGGTCTGCGCAAGGTCAAGGCCGGGATCACCAGCCTTGAAGAGGTCAACCGCGTCACTCGGGACTAATGAGGAGTATCTGTTATGGCCGTCGCTGTGACCAAGGCCAAACCCACCCCCAAGAGCGATCAGGCAAACATCTTTGTGTGGGAGGGCACCGATCGGCGCGGCGCCCGACTCAAAGGCGAGATCCGCGCCCCCGACATCGCTGCCGTGCGCACCGACCTGCGCCGGCAAGGGGTCACTCCGCTCAAGGTCAAGCTCAAACCCAAGCCGCTCTTTAGCGGTGGCAAAAAAAAGATCACGGGGCAGGACCTTGCGGTTTTCACTCGTCAGCTTGCCACCATGATGGCGGCAGGTGTCCCCATGGTCCAGGCATTCGATATCGTCGGGCGCGGACACGAAAACCCGCGGATGCAGGACATCATCCTGTCGATCAAGCAGGACATCGAGAGCGGCACCGCCCTTTCCGTAGCCCTATCCAAATATCCGCTCTATTTCGATGACTTGGTTTGTAGTCTGGTCGCCGCCGGCGAGCAGGCGGGTGTGCTCGATGTCCTGCTCGACAAGATCGCGACCTACAAGGAAAAGACCGAATCGATCAAGGGCAAGATCAAAAAGGCCCTCTTTTATCCGGCGGCGGTCATCGTGGTCGCCATCGGCGTTAGCGCAGTCCTTTTGATCTTTGTTATCCCCCAGTTTAAGGAGCTCTTTTCCAGCTTTGGCGCTGATCTCCCCGCCTTCACCCTCATGGTCTTAGGGCTGTCGGATATTGTACGCCAATGGTGGTGGGCCATCCTTGGTGTCTTGGGGATCGCGGCCTATGCCTTTGGGTCGGCCTATAAGCGCTCCCGCCGCCTGCGTGAAGCGATCGATCGCTTAAGCCTCAAGATCCCGGTCATCGGCCCGATCCTGAATAAAGCCGCGATCGCCCGCTTTGCCCGCACCCTCTCGACCATGTTCGCTGCCGGCGTGCCCCTGGTTGAGGCCCTGCAATCGGTGGCTGGGGCGACGGGCAACGCCGTCTATCAGGAGGCGGTGCTCAAGATGCGCGAAGGGGTGGCGACGGGCCAATCCCTGCAATTGACCATGCGTCAACACGAACTCTTCCCGCACATGGTCATTCAGATGACCGCAATCGGCGAGGAGTCAGGCGCGCTCGACGCGATGCTCGGTAAGGTCGCCGATTTTTATGAAGAACAGGTGGACAACGCTGTCGATAGCTTAAGCAGCCTGCTCGAACCCCTGATCATGGTGGTCATCGGCAGTCTGGTCGGCAGCCTGGTGATCGCTATGTATCTACCGATCTTCAAGCTCGCCGCCGTCGTTTAAAAACCCTCGGGGGCGGAGATTCCGCCCCGACAGTATCTGTAATGAGCTGGATCGAATTGCTGGACATCCATCCTGTGCTGCTTGGTGCCCTGGGCCTGCTCCTGGGCCTGATCGTCGGCAGTTTTCTCAATGTCGTCATCTGGCGTCTGCCGCGGATCCTGGACGCAGGCTGGCGGCGCGAATGTGCAGAACTCTTGGGACTCGCAGCCGAAGGACCTGCCCCCCCACTCAGCCTGGCCTATCCGCCTTCGACCTGTCCCCATTGCGGCCATCGCATCCGCATCCATGAGAACATCCCGATCCTCAGCTATCTCATGTTGCGCGGGCGCTGTTCGGCCTGCAGCTCACCGATTGGGATCCGCTATCCGCTGATTGAGGGGTTGACCGCACTCCTGACCCTGATCGTCGTTTGGGCATTCGGACCGACCTGGCCAGGCGCAGCGGCCCTGATCCTGACCTGGACCCTGATCGCGCTCGCTGCCATCGACCTCGATACCCAGCTCCTGCCCGATGCCATCACCCAACCCATGCTCTGGCTGGGCCTGATCTTGAGCCTATTTGGGGTTTTTGCCGACAGTCATTCGGCGATCATCGGGGCGGTCGCCGGTTATCTCAGCCTGTGGACGGTCTTTCAGCTGTTTCGCCTGACCACCGGCAGGGAGGGGATGGGCTATGGGGACTTTAAGCTCTTGGCGATGCTTGGGGCCTGGCTGGGGTGGCAGTATCTGCCGCAGATCCTTTTGCTCTCTGCAGTGGTCGGTGCCCTGACCGGCAGCCTCCTGATCCTGATGCGCCGTCATGAGGCGGGGCGCCCCCTGCCCTTTGGCCCTTATCTCGCTGCTGCCGGTTGGATCAGTCTGATGTGGGGCGATGCGATCAATGTCGCCTATCTGCAGCTCAGCGGCTTGGCTGGATAGACCCAACGTCCTGTGCCAAACGGACCTGAGCGCATCCGCCCCTATACAGTCGCCTTGACCGGCGGGATCGGCAGCGGCAAGAGCACGGTCGCCCAGGGCTTTGCCGAGCTTGGCGCCGGCGTCATCGATACCGATGCGATCGCCCATGAACTAACCACACCCCAAGGACCAGCCATCGCGCCGATCCTGGCTGCCTTTGGTCCTATGATCCTGAGCGCAGAGGGATGGCTTGATCGCGCTTGCCTGCGCCGGATCGTTTTTGCTGATCCAGAGGCACGCCGACGGCTGGAGGCGATCCTGCATCCCATGATCGAGCGGGTCATGCTCGAGCGGCTCCAGTCCCTGAACGCCGACTATGTCCTCCTGGTGATCCCCTTGCTCTTCGAGACCGGCCAGGAACGCCATGCCGACCGCGTGCTCGTCGTCGATGTCCCCGAGACCATCCAGGTCGCGCGGGTGATGGCCCGCAGCGGTCTAAGCGCAGAGGAGGTGCAAAGAATCATCGCCGTCCAGCTCCCGCGCCATGAACGCATCGCGCGCGCCCATGACCTGATCGACAATAGCGGCGCCCCGCAAGATCTTGAGCCTCAGATCCAGCGGTTGCATGCGCAATATCTGCGGCTTGCCGGCGCGTAACCCATTGACAAAAGGGCGATCAGCCAAGGATAATCTTCAGACTTAACGCTGCTTTAGCTTAACCAAGCGCCCGTAGCTCAGTTGGATAGAGTACCTGGCTACGAACCAGGTGGTCGGGAGTTCGAATCTCTCCGGGCGCGCCATTCACTTCTTGACAAGAAACACATGCTTTTGAAATTGAGTGAGCTGTCCTGATGTCGTGGGCATGGAAAGACGAGACATGAGATTGCTGTCGTTTGCGGCGCGCGAAGGGGCCCAAGGACAAGCGCGCCGGGCAATGTCCGGGTAGGTCTCCTCAAGCCACGTCTTGCCCGCCGGCGGGCTTTGCTCATAGGCGCGCCGAATCGGTTTCTGGGGCGTCAATCCCCAGCGCACCATGTACTTGCCCTCCCCCTGCGGCCTGAGCTCGATGCCAAAACAGCCGAGGATCAACTGCCGCACCGCCTGCCGGCTCCACAGCGCAAACGGCAGCTTCAGCTGATCCGGTGTCCCGTCGCACATGAGCTTGCGTATCTGGGCGTCCTGCTCCGCCAACAGCGCCCGCTTCTCACCCACCTTTCCTTGAGCTCTTGAGCCCCTTCGCGCCCATAGCCTTTGCAGATGTCGAACACCCCTGCGCCCAACAATCCCCTCTGCGCGCCTATCGCTTCATACGTCCAGCTACGCCGCCGCTCTTCGCGCGCCGCAAACGACAGCAATCTCATGTCTCGTCTTTCCATGCCCACGACATCAGGACAGCTCACTCAATTTCAAAAGCATGTGTTTCTTATCAATAATGAGCTGTAATCCTTACAAAAAGACGTTGACCATCCCCTTTTCTCCCTTTCCTGTATCGGAAAGACAACCAGCGCAGGCTCGCTGAGTTGATCGGCGATTTCATGACGGATTTCCTCGCGGCGCGTCAACAGCGCGTCAACACACGCCGCACCAGGGCGATGAGGTCGTCGAAAAAGCCACGGGCGCAGTGAAACCCAGCGCTGCTTTTTCTTCGACCAGATCGATTACCTGCACGCGCCTAAACGCTGGCCGGATGTGCGCGCCTTTGCAGTCATTGTTGCCGAGCGCATCGTCAATGGCAAAACTGCAATGGTCCAGCTCGCCTGGACAGCTACCGGGATGGAATCAGCCAAGGCCGGTGCCGGAGGTTGGTTTTGAGCCTCCCAGATCTAGAGGATTGTCGCCTGCACGCTGTGGAGCCTGTGGGCAGGACGTGATGGCATGCCGGACGGTGGTCGCGAATAGGGTGATGGGTCGGCCAAGTCCATGACGTACAGGTAGTCACGCACGCCGGTGCCGTCCAGCGTGGGATAGTCGTTGCCCCAGACGTCAGACGTTCAAGTGCGGCAGTTGCCCAGCGGCCACGCGGGCGATGTAGGGCATCAGATTGTTCGGGATGACGTTCGGGTCTTCGCGGATGAGGCGGGATTCATGCGCCCCCACCGGGTTGAAATAGCGCAGGACGGCGCTGCGCCAACTGCTGTCGCTTGCTGCGAGCTCCTGCGGCATCGCCTCAATGTGCAGCTTGGTGCGGCGGCCGTAGGGGTTGGTAGCGCCAGTTGGGTGCACCTCATCGAGCGGCAGGTATTGCAGCTGCCCGTAAACGGTGGCGCTGCTGGAAAAGACGAGCTGGCGCACACCCTCATCGGTCATCGCGGAGAGCAGGCTAAAGGTGACCACCCCCTTTAAGCAGGGTATTGATCCCCTCGATCGTTTCCTTGGCATCGCCGAACACCAGATAGGTGTTGTCTTGATAAAAAAGTAGATTATCGACGCCTGAATAGCCCGGGCGCATGGAACGCTTGAGGAAAAAGACCTGACGCGCCCGCCCGGCCTCGAGGATCGGCATGCCATAGATCGGGCTGGTCTTATCCTCCTTGGCCGCCGGGTTGACCACGTCGTTGGCCCCCACCACCAAGACCACGTCGGCACTGGGAAATTCGGGGTTGATCTCATCCATCTCTAGGACTTGGTCGTAGGGGATATCGGCCTCGGCCAAGAGCACATTCATGTGGCCGGGCATGCGCCCGGCGACAGGGTGGATGGCAAACTTGACCTCCACACCGCGCCCGCTCAACAGATTATAGAATTCCTTGAGCGCATGCTGGGCCTGGGAGACCGCCATGCCATAGCCGGGGACGACGATGACCTTGTTGGCGTCCTCCATCCAATAGACCACCTCCTCCACCGAGGCCGATTTCACCCTCTTCTCGGCAGCCTGGCCGATCGCACTTTCGCCTGAACCGCCATCCGAGCCAAAGCCGCCGAAGACGACGTTGATGATCGAGCGGTTCATCGCCCGGCACATGATGTAGGAAAGGATCGCACCCGAGCAGCCGACCAGGGCGCCGGTGATGATGAGCAGGTTGTTATGCAGGGTGAAACCGGTCGCCGCCGCCGCCCAGCCCGAATAGCTGTTGAGCATCGAGATGATCACCGGCATGTCCGCCCCGCCGATCGGGATGATGAGGGTGACGCCGATGACCAGGGCAAGCAGGGTCATCAAGGCCAGGGACCAGACCTGGCCGGTCAGGGCAAAATGGACGGCAAGGGCGACGGTCAAGAGACCGAGCAGGGTATTGAGCGCATGCTGGCCCTGAAACCGCACTGGCGCCCCCGAGAGGATCCCCTGCAGCTTACCGAAGGCGATGACCGACCCCGTAAAGGTGATGGCGCCGATCACCACGCCTGCTGAGATCTCGCCCATCAGGACACCGGTGAGCGCCCCTTTGACCTGATGATCGAAAAAGGTGCCAATCCCCACCAGGACGGCGGCAAGTCCCACAAAGCTATGCAGGGCAGCGACCAGTTGTGGCATGGCCGCCATCTGGATGCGCATGGCGACGATCGCGCCGATGACCGCGCCCAGGGCGATGCCGACGAGGATGAAGCCATAGGACCTGACCTCACCGCCGGCGAGGGTCGCGCCCACGGCAATCGCCATCCCGAGTATAGCAAATAGATTGCCGCGCCGGGCGCTTTTGGGATGGGTAAGGCCATTGAGACCCAGGATGAACAAGACCGCCGCTGCCAGGTAGGCCAGGGCCTGTTGATTGACCGTCAGTTCCATCGCCTGCTGCCCTTAGCCTGTCTTTTTCTTAAACATCGACAGCATCCGGTGGGTGACCAGGAAGCCGCCGAAGACATTGATCGAGGCGAGCAAGACCGCGACAAAACCCGCGATCTGTACCCCTAGCCCAGCCTCTGGATCACCTGCCACCAAGAGCGCGCCGATCAACACGATCCCTGAGATGGCATTGGTTAAGGCAACCAGGGGGGTGTGTAGAGAGGGCGTCACCCCCCAGATCACCCAATAGCCGATGAAACAGGCCAGGACGAAGACATAGAGCGCAACCAGCGCCGGATCGAGTGACTCAGTCATACTGCAGGACTCCTGAAAGGATGGGATAGCGACTGCTCATCAATGGAGCCAATCAAGACCGCGCCTGGATCAGCATGGCCGCCGTGATCTCGTCAGCGGTCAGGTCCTTCAACTCTAGACCTGTCTCGACGCGTTCCACCATAATCTCCAGGAGATTTAATATGTTGCGCGCATAAAAGGAGCTGGCGTCGGCCGGGACCAGGGCCGGGAAATTGGTGATCCCGACAAGCGTTACCCCATGCCGCTCGACGATCTCATCGGCGATGGTGAGCGGACAGTTGCCGCCGCTTGCTGCCGCGAGGTCCACGATCACCGAACCCGGACGCATCCGCTCGACCACCGCTTCGCTCACCAGGACCGGCGCGGGCCGGCAGGGAATCTGGGCGGTGGTGATGATGACATGCGCCTTGAGCAAGACCTCGGCGAGCGCCGCCTGTTGACGGGCCTTGGCCTCATCCGAAAGCTCACGCGCATAACCGCCCTCACCCGCCCCGCTTTCGCCAAGATCGAGGTCGATCGGCTTGGCGCCGAGCGATAGGATCTGCTCGCGGGTCTCGGGGCGCACGTCATAGGCCAAGACCTCGGCGCCCAGGCGCCGGGCGGTGGCGATCGCTTGAAGCCCAGCCACGCCTGCGCCGAGCACCACCACCCGCGCCGGTTTTGCCGAACCTGCTGCGGTCATCATCATGGGGAAGAACCGCCCATAACGCGCCGCCGCCTCGATGACCGCACGATACCCCGCGATATTGGCCTGCGAGGAAAGGACATCCATCGCCTGGGCGCGCGAGATGCGCGGCATGCGTTCGAGCGCCAGGACCCGCATCCCCTTGGCGAGCATGGCGGCGATCACCGGGTCCTCGCCGCAAGACTCGATGAGACCGACATAGACCCCACCTGGACGCATGGCCTCGACCTCAGCGGGCTCCGCCCGGCGGACCTTCAGCAGGAGATCGACGTCCAAGGCCCCGGCGCGGTCGGTGATCTGCGCGCCAGCCGCGACATACTCGGCGTCTGGATAGCCCGCGCGCTCGCCGGCGCCGGCCTCGACCATGACCTCGAGGCCCTGACTGACGAGCCTCTTGACCACCTCGGGTATGGAGGCGACGCGCGTTTCGCCTGGGCGGGTCTCCAACGGGATTCCGATCTTCATCGTTTGATAAAACCTATGACTAAAGCCCCTCGACGGCAAAATCTGCGTATTATTGCGAGCCTTCAGCGCGATCGCAACCCTGCATGTACCCTCTGAACCGGCCTACAATAGTGCCCTTAAACGCGCATACCTTGTCATCATGCCATGCCCTGGTTACAACTGATCCTGACCGCCCCAAGGCACCAGGCCAAGGCGCTGGACGAGGCGCTCACTGCCGCAGGTGCCCTGGCGGTGACCTTAAGCGACGCAGGCGACGAGCCGCAGCTCGAACCCGCCCCAGGCGCAACGCCCCTGTGGTCCGAGGTCAGGCTGACGGCGCTCTTTGCCGATGACCCCGCAAGCGCATCCCAGATGAACCAATTGGCGCAGGATCTTGCCGAGGGGCTCGGCGTAGAGCCGGTCATCGGGCGTCTGGAGGATCAGGTCTGGGAGCGGGTGTGGTTGAAAGACTTTAAACCGACCCGTTTCGGCGAGCGGCTGTGGGTTTGTCCGCGGGAGCAGGCGGTTGAAAGACCTGGGTCGGCGGTGGTCGCCTTGGACCCCGGGCTTGCCTTTGGCACCGGTCATCACGCCACTACCGCATTGTGCCTGGAGTGGCTGGATGGGGCGGATCTTGACGGCAAGACGGTGCTCGATGTCGGCTGCGGGTCGGGGATCCTGGCGATCGCAGCCCTCAAGCTCGGGGCTGTGCGGGCGATCGCAGTCGATCACGACCCCCAGGCGCTCTCTGCCACCCACGACAATGCCGCGGTCAATGGTGTATTGGATCGCTTGACGATCCTCTCCCCCGAAGCGCTGGCCGAGCCGCGCGTCGAGGTCCTGGTCGCCAATATCCTCGCCGGTACCCTGATCGCACTCGCCCCCCGTTTGTGCTCCCTCTTGCTGCCTGGCGGGGCGCTTGCGCTCTCGGGCATCCTGGCTGAACAGATCAACCAGGTCGAGGCCGCCTATCGCCCTTGGATCGCCTGGGAAAGGCCGCGCCTGCGCGAGGGCTGGGCGCTCCTTTCCGGTCGGCGTCTGGGGGATAGTGCGCCATGAACGCCCCGCAACAGACCGCTGCCGCACCCTTGATCCGCCCGCTGCGGATCGGCGGTATTGCGCTCGCCCACAACCTGATCCTTGCACCCATGGCGGGTGTCGCCGATCGGCCCTTTCGTACCCTCTGCCGGCGTCTGGGTGCGGCGCTCGCCGTCTCCGAGATGCTCACCGCACAAACCGCGCTCTGGACGAGCCCCAAATCGGTCGCACGTCTCGATCACCATGGCGAACCCGGCCCGATCGTCGTCCAGCTCTTGGGTACCGACCCTGAGTTGCTCGCCGAGGCGGCGCGTCTTCAGGTCGATCGCGGCGCCCAGATCATCGATCTCAATCTCAGCTGCCCCGCCAAGAAGGTCTGCCGGACAGGGGCAGGGGCGGCACTGCTGCGCGATGAACTCAAGGTCGCGCATATCCTTGAGGCCGTGGTCGGCGCCGTGGCTGTCCCCGTGACCCTCAAGATCCGCACGGGCGACTCGCCCGAGACCCGCAATGCACTGCGGATCGCCGAGATCGCCCAAGCCTCTGGGATCGCGGCGCTGACGGTGCATGGGCGCACCACCGCCTGCGGCTATGACCGGCCTGCCGAGCATGAGACGGCGCGCCTGATCCGCGCGCGCCTTTCTATCCCCTTGATCGCCAATGGCGACATCGACTCGCCTGAGTCGGTGCGCCGGGTCTTGAGCGATACGGACGCCGATGGACTGATGATCGGGCGTGCGGCCTTGGGTCGCCCCTGGATCTTTCGCGAGATCCTCACCGCCTTGTCGCCCGCGGCTACGCAGGGGAAGCTCGATCGGGATGGGCTTGCGCCCGATCTGAGCGAATATCTAACCGAACACCTGGAGTCCATCTATGCCCTCTACGGCGAAGCGCGGGGGGTACGGGTGGCGCGCAAACACCTCGGCTGGTATTGCCGGCGTCTGAGCCAGGACCCAGGTTTGGGCGCAAGGATCAACCAGAGCGCCTCGGCACGCGAACAGCATGCCCTATTGCGCGAGCTCCTCGCGGGCGATTGGGCAAAGGCTGGTATGTCCGAGCAAAGGCCGCTGGGTCCCAGTCAATGCTTGCACCTTAGGGAGACCTGGCCCATTGCGGGTCGACCTTGACCGCTGGCCTGCCAGTGGTGTTGATCAACCTCGCCCAACGGAGCATCCATCCGCATGAAGCGCACTGCCCTGACCACCTCTTCTATACCCGCAGCAGCCAACTCACTCGCTGCGAGCCAGCCCCTGGCCGAGTGTGTACGCTTGGCGATCGAGACCTATCTTGCCCAGATGGGGGATTATGCCGTCGAAGGGCTTTACGACCTGGTCATCCGCGAGGTCGAGCGTCCGCTGTTCGAGGCCGTGCTCAGACACAGCCGGGGCAATCTCACCCAGGCGGCGCGGATGCTCGGCCTCAATCGCAATACCCTGCGCAAGCGTCTTGCGGCACATGGGATTATCCGCGAATAGAGACAAACCCCTTGGGATCGATGCCTTGGATGGTGCACAATCTCTCGGATGACAACCCTCAGTGCGCCAATTTGCACCGACCAACTCCAATCTGGACCCCTGCTGCCATGCAACCCATTCGCCGCGCCCTCATCAGTGTCTCGGATAAAAGCGGTCTCATCGAGTTTGCCGGCGTGCTCGCCGCCCGCGGGGTGGAGATCCTATCCACTGGCGGGACGGCCCGTCTTTTGGCCGATCACGGGCTGACGGTGGTCGAGGTCTCGGATCATACCGGCTTCCCCGAGATGATGGACGGACGTCTCAAGACCCTGCACCCACGTATCCACGGCGGGATCTTGGGACGGCGGGGGATCGATGACGCCGCCATGGAGCGCCACGCCATCTCGCCGATCGATCTCGTCGTGGTCAATCTCTATCCTTTCGAGCAGACTATCGCCGATCCCGGCTGCGACCTCAAGACCGCGATCGAACAGATCGACATCGGTGGGCCGGCCCTGCTGCGCGCCGCGGCCAAGAACCACAAGGATGTCGCAGTGGTGGTCGATCCCGCCGATTACCCGCGCGTCGCCGCTGAGATCCAGGCCACAGGCGCGGTAAACGACGAGACGCGCTTTAAACTCGCGTGTAAGGTCTTTGCACATACGGCGCGCTACGACGGTGTGATCGCCAATTATCTGGCGCGCCATCTGGAGCCGGAGCAGCGCTTCCCCCGCACCCTGACGCTCCAGTTCAAACGCCAGCAGTCGCTGCGCTATGGCGAAAACCCGCATCAAAGCGCAGCGCTCTATGTCGAGCAGCCGCTCAAGTCAGTCGGCATCCCCGGCGCCCGCCAGCTCCAGGGCAAAGAGCTCTCGTTTAATAACATCGCCGATGCGGATGCTGCCCTCGAATGCGTCAAACAATTCGACGAGTCGCCGGCCTGTGTCATCGTCAAGCACGCCAATCCCTGCGGTGTAGCCCTGGGCGAGAGCCCGCTTGCGGCCTATGAGGGCGCTTATCGCACCGACCCTGAGTCGGCATTCGGGGGGATCATCGCCTTCAACTGCCCCCTGGATGCCGAGACCGCGCGGGCGATCAGCGAGCGCCAGTTCGTCGAGGTGATCATCGCCCCTGAGTTCGAGAAGGGCGCGCGCTCGGTCCTTGCAGCCAAGCCCAATGTCCGGCTGCTCGCCTGTGGCAGCTGGCAGGGTGAGCTCAAGGAGCGGCTGGACCTCAAACACATCACCGGTGGGATCTTGGTCCAGGACGCAGACATCGAGCTCATCGATGCGCTGCGCACCGTTACCCAGCGCGCCCCAAGCGAGGACGAGTTTGCCGATCTTTTATTTGCCTGGCGCGTTGCCAAGTTCGTCAAGTCAAACGCCATCGTCTATGCCAAGGGGGGGATGACCCTGGGAATTGGCGCGGGTCAGATGAGCCGGGTCAATTCGGCGCGCATCGCGGTGATCAAGGCCGAGCAAGCGAGTCTGGACCTTAAAGGCGCGGTCATGGCCTCGGATGCCTTCTTTCCGTTTCGCGATGGGATCGATCAGGCCGCGGCGGTGGGGATCCAGGCGGTCATCCAGCCAGGCGGCTCGCTGCGCGATGCCGAGGTCATCGCCGCAGCAGACGAGCACGGCATGGCGATGGTCTTCACCGGCATGCGTCATTTCAGGCACTGAGCAATGCCGATCCATCCCACCGCCATCATCGAGGAGGGGGCCGAGGTCCATGAGAGCGCGACCATCGGTCCCTATACCCTCATCGAGTCGAACGCATTCATCGGCGAGGGCTGTTGGATCGGAAGCTGTGTGCGCATCTACGGGCACACCCGTCTCGGGGCCCATAACCGCATCGATCACGGCGCCACCTTAGGGGCTGCGCCCCAGGACCTCGGCTTTGGCCCCGAGCGGGCCAAGCCGCTAATCATCGGCGATCACAACCATTTCCGTGAGTCGGTCAATATCAGTTGCGGGCTCAAGTCAGAGGGCGGCACGCGTATCGGCAATCACAACTATTGGATGGCCTTCAGCCACGCTGGCCATGACTGTGTTGTCGGCGATCACAATGTCTTTGCCAATGGTGCGACCCTCGCCGGTCATGTCGAGGTGGGGGATCATTGCTTTCTCTCGGGTCAGGTGGCGGTGCATCAGTTCTGCCGGATTGGATCCTATGTCATGATCGGCGGGGTCACGGGTGTGACCCAGGATGTACCACCCTATCTATTGGCTGCCGGCAACCGTGCCCGTTTGATCGGACTCAATGTCGTTGGCCTAAGGCGCAAAGGCTTTACCCAGGCACAGCGCAGCCGCATCAAACAGGTCTATCGCCTGATCCTGCGCTCGGGCCTGCCACGGGGGGAAGCGCTCGCCCAGGCCGCGGCCTTGTATCCCGGCCCAGAGACCGAGGCGATCATCGCCTTCATCCGCGGTTCAAAGCGCGGGGTCCTGCCGTTTCGCCGCTCGGTACGCGATACGTCTCTGATGGACTAGGCGCAGGGCATACCCTTTAGGGCTATAGGTACGCAATGCGTCCTCTACAGAGTCTAGGAGTCTAGCTATGAAGGTCCTGATCATCGGCAGCGGCGGGCGCGAACATGCCCTGGCCTGGAGGTCTGCCCAATCGCCCCTAGTCGAGTGGGTCTATGTAGCCCCGGGCAACGGCGGGACGGCGGGCGAGCCCAAGGTCACCAACATCCCCATCCCTGCTTCGGACATCCAGCGCCTGGTCGAGTTTGCGCGCAGAGAGGCGATCGATCTGACCATCGTTGGCCCCGAGGCCCCCTTAGTCGCCGGGGTCACCGATGCCTTTGCGAACGCCGGCCTGCGTTGTTTTGGGCCATCGCAGGCCGCCGCCCAGCTCGAGGGCTCCAAGTCGTTTGCCAAGGACTTCATGCGTCGACATGGCATCCCCACTGCCGAGTATGCGGTCTTTAGCGAGCTTGACGCTGCGTTCGCCCACCTCAAGCAGGTGGAGCCCCCGATCGTGATCAAGGCCGATGGTCTGGCCGCCGGCAAGGGGGTGGTGGTCGCCCAGGACCTGGCGACCGCCGAGTCTGCGGTGTGCGCCATGCTCGGGGCCAGGCAGTTCGGCAATGCAGGGGCGCAGGTGGTGATCGAGGAATATCTCAGCGGTGAGGAGGCGAGCTTCATCGCCTTGGTCGATGGTCGACATATCCTACCGCTTGCCTCCTCCCAAGATCACAAACGGCGCGACGACGGCGACCGGGGCCCGAACACCGGCGGCATGGGGGCCTATTCGCCCGCCCCAGTGGTCACCCCAGAGGTGCACGAGCGCATCCTGCGCGAGGTCATGGAACCCACAGTGGCAGGCATGGCGGCCGAGGGCTGCCCCTATGTCGGTTTTTTATACGCGGGGCTGATGATCGCCCCAGACGGTAGCCCCAGGGTGCTCGAGTTCAACTGTCGGCTCGGCGACCCCGAGACCCAGCCGATCTTGATACGCCTGCAATCGGACCTGGTTGAACTCTGCATGGTGGCACTTACCGGCGAGCTCGATCGGGCCGAGGCGCGCTGGGACCCGAGGGCAGCACTCGGGGTGGTGATGGCCGCCGCGGGTTACCCCGGTGAGGTCAGCAAGGGACAGGTGATCGAGGGCCTAGAGCGATCCTTCCCGCCAGAGATCAAGGTCTTTCATGCCGGCACGCGCAGGGAGGGCGAGCGGGTGCTGACCGACGGCGGCCGGGTGCTCTGTGTGACCGCGCTCGGTGTAAGCATCGCCGAGGCCTGCTCCTTGGCCTATGATGCCGTCGATCGTATCTACTGGGAGGGCGCCTTCTGGCGGCGCGACATCGGGCATCGCGCCATCGCGCGTGGGCTATAGAGAGGGGGCAGGTGCGCCTGCATGACGAGTACCCTGGGATTGATCCTGACGTCTCCCCAGCAGCAAGCCCGACCTGGGATGGGGCGAGGTGCATCGCTCATCCCGTTTGGGTCGATGTATGGGGGTGAGAGGCCAATATGGCGGATCTGTTTGCGGCCAAGCACTTTTTGATCGTCGATGACTTTGCCGATATGCGCACAGCGCTCAAGCGTATCCTCAATTCGCTCGGCGCTATACACATCGACCAGGCGCGCAACGGCAGCGAGGCCATCGCCAAGATGCAGGCCCGTCACTACGACGTGGTCTTGTGTGACTACAATCTCGGGACCGGCAAGGATGGTCAGCAAATCCTAGAAGAGGCGCGGGTTCGGCAACTGCTTGGGGTCGATAGCATCTTCATCATGATCACCGCCGAAAATACCCGCGAGATGGTCATGGGCGCGGTGGAATATGCCCCCGATAGCTATCTGTCCAAGCCCTTCACCAAAGAGTTTTTGCAAACGCGCCTGACCAAGCTCTTTGAGCGCAAGGCGCATCTGTACAAGGTCAATCAGGCCCTCCTCGCCAAAGACCCAGCAGGGGCTATCCGCGAACTCGATACCCTGATCGCCGACCACCCCTCCAACCTCAGCGAACTCTTAAAGCTCAAGAGCGAGATCTGTATCGAGTCCAATCGCCTCGATGAGGCCCAGAGTGTGCTCGAACAGGTACTGGCCATCCGTGAGATGCCCTGGGCACGGCTTGGGCTCGGCAAGATCCAGTTCATGCGCAAACAATTCACCCAGGCCGCCGAGACCTTCAGCCAGATCATCGAACAGGAACGCAGCTTCGTCGCCGCCTATGACTGGCTGGCCAAGACCCAGATGGCCCAGCGCCAATATGCCGAGGCCGAGGAGACCTTGAAACTCGCCGCGCGTCTGTCACCGCGCAATATCCGCCGACAAGGTCTCATAGGCGACATCGCCCTCACCAACAATCATCCCGAGACCGCCGAGCTCGCCTATGAGCAGGCGGTTGGTCTTGCCAAATACTCAGTCTTCAATCATCCGGCCCTCTTTGCCGGCCTGGCCAAAAGCAAGGCAGCCGCTGGCAAGCGCGAAGAGGCGCTCAAGGTGGCCGAGCAGATCCCCAAGGTCTTTCCCGATCACCCGGAGGCCGCGCTATATCAGGCAACTGCCACTGTTTTCGTCAAGGCCAAGGCGGGTGATCAGGCCGGCGCCCAGGCCGCACTCGCCCAGGCCGAGCAGGAACTGGCTAGACTGAACGAAGGCGCGCGTCTATCCCAGCATGCGCTGGAGCTGGCCAAGGCCTATGCCGAGCTCGGACAGGAAGACAAGGCGGCGGCCTTGCTGCGCCAGGTGATCGCCAATAACCACGACGATGAAGATATCCTGACCCAGATCATCCATCTCTGTCAGGAATCAAAGTTGAACTATGACGCCGAGTCCGCAATCCGCGAGGTCCAAGGCGATGTGGTGCGCACCAACAACGAAGGGGTGCGGCTCATCAAGCAGGGCGAGTTCGATGCAGCGATCAAGCTCCTCAGCCATGCCGCCGAAGAGATGCCCGGTAACAAGACCATCAACCTCAATGCTGCCAAGGCGCTTTTGATGTATATGGAACGCCGCGGGATCACCAATGACCTGATCGCTCAGGTCCATCACTATATCAACCGCGTCCAGACACTGGCTCCAGACGACTGGCGGCTCGGGGATGTCCGCCATAGACTCCGCAAACTCACCCAGACTTAAAACGATGGATAAACTCGATTTTTCGACAATCCTCGCCTCATCGATCCACGACATCAAAAACTCGCTCGGGCTGATCCTGACGAATCTCGAAGATCTGCTGGGCAACCCTGCCAACCATATCGCGGACCCACGTCAGGCCAGCCTGTTGCAGCACGAGGCCCGCCGGGCCAATGCCAACCTCAATCAGCTCCTGATATTCTACAAGCTGGGCCAGGACCAACTCTGCGTCAACATCACGGCCAATCCTCTAGACGAGTTCCTAGAAGAGATCATCGCTGAGAATCGTTCGGTCTGTCAGGCCTTGGGGCTTCGGATTGACCATCAATGCGATACCGAGCTGATGGGCTTTTTTGATATAGAGTTGGTGCGCGGGGTGTTGGAGGGCGCCATCGGCAATGCCCGGCGTTATGCCCGCACGCAGATCCAGCTCAATGCCGAGTTGATGGAAGGTTTCCTAGTGATCCGGGTCGAGGACGACGGTGTCGGCTTTCCCCCCAGCATGCTTGCTCAAACCGATTATCGGCCTCAGACCCTTTCTTCGATTGTAGGCACTCCTGGACATACCCAATTGGGACTCTATTTCGCCGCGCACCTCGCCCAGTTACACCGTCAGGGGGACAAGTGCGGATCGATCCGCCTCGTCAATGGTCATCTCCTGCCTGGGGGGTGTTTCGAGCTGTGGCTGCCCTGATCGCTAATGAGGGATATGGCTGTCTTGACGGTTACTGTCGTTCGAGCCAACACTTAGGCCCTATCGCCTCTCGCCGGACGCGCGGCGATGCCGCACCCCTCGATTGGCCGATCTACCTCCTTTTAGCGGTTACGCTGTTGCTCGGTGCCTCCCCTGTCTTGTCCTCGCCCCCAGATGTCCGGGTGCTGATTGATGTCTCGGGGAGCATGCGTCAGACCGATCCACGCAACCTGCGCGCCCCGGCCGTGCAGCTCTTCAATGAGCTGATCCCGGCAGGGGCTATTGCAGGGGTCTGGCTGTTTGCCGAACAGACCGAGGTCTTGGCCCCCCCTGGGGCAGTTGACGATGAGTGGCGTAAACGGCTGCGCGGTCGTTTAAATCGCATCCATTCGCGAGGCCTGTTTACTGATATCGAGGGTGCCATCCGTACCGCCACCGCCGACTGGTCGCAAAAACCGGCAGAGGGCGAGCGTCACCTGATCCTGCTCACCGATGGTCTGACCGATGTCTCTAAAAACCCCGAGGACAGTGCCGCCTCGCGCCAGCGCATCCTGACGGAACAGATCGAGCGGCTCAAGGGTATGAGCGCCAAGGTCCATGCCATCGGTCTATCGGACCAGATCGATGAGCAGCTCATGCGCCTGCTCGCCGTCCAGACCGGCGGCTGGATGGAAAAGGCCGAGACCGCCGATGCCCTACAGCGCCTGTTCTTGCGTGTGCTCGAACAAAGCGCCCCGCCGACCACGGTCCCGATCAAGGGCAATCGCTTCGAGATCGATAACCAGGTGCGCGAGCTGACGGTCCTAGCCTTTCGCCCCGAAGGTGGCCAGAGCCAATTGACAACCCCAGATGGCGAGCGCATCCGCGCCGATCAGCTCTTGCCGGGGGTGAGATGGCGCGCCGAGGCCGGCTATGACCTCATCACCATCGCCAACCCCAAGCCCGGTCAGTGGCGCATCCGCGGGGTCGAGGACCCGGACAACCGCGTAGTCATCATCACCGACCTCGACATCGAGACCGGGCCTCTGCCCAGCGCCATCGCCCAGGGCGAGGGCCCCCGGGCCGAGACCTGGCTGACTGACCACAAACAGCCCATCCAACGGCTTGACCTGTTACAGGTCGTCCAGGCCAAGGTTCAGCTCAGCCCTGACCCTGCCCAACAGCAACCCGGGGCGACACCTGGCCAATCCTCGACCCCAGATACAACCGCCGCAGCGACCCCAGCGGCCCCGCCGCCGGCATCCGAGCAACCCTTGCCCCTGGATGCAGCCAGCGCCCGTTTTGCCGCCGATCTTCGGACAGCGGGCCTGGCACCAGGGGTCTATCGTCTCGATTTCGTCATCGACGGCGGGACCTTCCAGCGCCAGATCAGCCGGCATCTCAAGATCCGGGGTGCACCCCTCCAGGCCAGCTATGAGTCGCAATTGCCGACCGATACCCAGCCCCAGGCCGCGATCCTGGTCAAACTCAGCGCCGACCCCGACGCCGTCGAGCCGGCAAGCCTCTTCGGCTATCTCATCGCCCGCGGGCCCGAGGGCTTCAACGAGGTCATCGAGATCCCCAAGGACAAGCGCTTTCCACTGACCGTCAAGATCCCCATCCAGCAGCCGGGGGACTATCAGATCAGTGGCCAGTTCATAGGGCGCGCCCTCGCCGGGGAACCCATCCAGATCCAGCCTGAGGCGGGCAACCTGCACCTCGACTTCAAAGCCCCCAAGACGACCAAGGCCGGCGTCCAGGGCAGTGCAGAACCCTTTTCCTGGCTGTGGTTCTTCGTCTATCTGCTGGCAGGCAACGCCTTGCTGGGCAGCGCTCTGGGACTCACCTGGTGGCTGATGGGCCGCGCACGCAAGGTGCATGTGGGTTCGGCTATGGTTTAAGACAGATCACCCCTCAAGCCATGCCGCAAAAAGAGATCTGGGCGCGGGGTTAAAGCGAGATGACCGCATTCCAACTAGCCTCCTTGATCCTGGCCGGCGAGTTTGCCGTGGTCAGTTGGTTGATCCTCTTTCTGTTCCTCAGACAGCAGCACCAGCGCCAGCAGGACGACCATGCCCATGCCGGGGCGGTGCGCGAGCATATCGAGGCGCATGAATTGAACCACCGCGAGGCCCTGACCCGCCTGTTCGAGACGACCTATGGGCTGACGGGTGACGAACTTTCAGCCAAGGTCGATGAATATCTGGCGCGCGAGCGGGCCTTTTATAACGTCATGCTCAATCTCTATCTCAACCGCGACGCGACCAGGCTCAAGGAGATCCCTGCCGAGCTCGCCAAGGTGGTCAAACCCTGGGCCGAGATCGCCGAGATGCCGCAGGTTGGGATGGTCAGCGCCAGCACTGTCTCAAGCCTAGAGAACGAGAAAAGCCAACTTATCAACGAGCTCGAACAGACCAAAGAGACCCTCGAGCAGCTCATGCAGGAATACATGGCGGCCTTCAATAAGGTTCAAGAAGAGGCCCCGCCCCCCCCTCCACCACCCGAACCCTCAGATAAAGCAGTGGATCTCGACGACATCGATGTCGATCTCGAGCCCGTTACTGCCCCGATCCAGCCAGCGGCGCCAGCACCTGAACCTGAACCTGAACCCGAGCCATTGCCTGCAGCCGAGGCAGTCGCGCCGGTGCCGGCTGAGGAACGGGTCGATCCCGAAGACATCGATGCGATGCTCCGGGCCCTGGCCGAGGAGATAGTCGGCACCAAACCGCCCGAGCCACCTCCCCGGCAGAGCGAACCCGAGCCATCGAGCGTGCCGCCGACGACGGAGGAGATCACCCTCGATCCAGAAGAGACCGCCGAGGCGCGTGCCCGCGAGGAGCTCGAGGGGCTTGCCGACCTGTTCGATACCGACTCAGAGTCGAAATAGCGGCCTGGCCTGGAAGGGACTGGACCGTCATTCCGGTTCGTCATTCCGGTTCGTCATTCCAGCGCAAGCCGGAATCCATCCATGGGAGACGCAGGGGCCGGGTTTAAGCTAGGAATGCATCAGTGCCTCCCGAGACTGCTCGAGGGTTTGCCTCAATTGATATCCATATCCGGTCGCCGGACAGGGACGAGATGGGCGAGCGCCGGCAGGATGCGCCCCTGCAACCATTCGCCGAATGCGGCAAGCTCGGGATGACGCCCGCACACCGCGATGACATAGCCCAGGGTGCGCGGGATGTCGGCAAGATAGCCGTGTTTGCCATCGCGCAGGCTCAGGCGCGCAAAGATGCCAGCGGCCTTGAGGTGGCGTTGGGCGCCCATGAGGTCAAACCAACGACGAAAGCGCTGTTCATCGACGCCTACAAGCCGACCGCAGCTGCATAGCCGATCATAGTGATCCAGGGCCCAGCCCCAGACGCGCTCGGGGTCCCAGGCAATATAGCAATCGCGCAGGAGCGAGACCAGGTCATAGGTCAACGGGCCTGAGACCGCATCCTGGAAGTCCAAGACCCCGGGGTTTTCGCGCTCGGTCAACATCAGGTTGCGCGAGTGATAGTCGCGATGGACGAAGACCCGCGGCTGCTCCAGGGCGTTGGCGATCAGGAGGGCCTCGACCCCTTCCCATTGCCGGTACTCAGGCCTCATGAGTTCCAGGCCCAGCAGCCCCTCGACCAGCCAGGTGCGAAATAGCCCAAGCTCGCGCTGCAAAAAAGGGGCGTCGTATTCGGGAAGGCCGGCTTGCGGAAGCCGGGTCTGAATCAACAGCAGTGTCTCCAGGGCATCACCATAGAGCCGGTCGGCGGTGGCATCGTTCAATGCGCTCAGATAGACCTGATCCCCCAGATCCGAGATCAACAAAAACCCTCGGGAGAGGTCCTCGGCATGGACCTCTGGGGTCTGGACCCCGTAGGCGCGCAGCAGGCGCGCAAGCCTGACATAGCGCCCGCAGTCCTCACGCCCAGGTGGGGCATCCATGGCGATCCAGGTCCGATTGCCTACCTGCACCCGCCAATAGCGGCGGAAACTCGCGTCCGCTGAGGCGGGGCTGAGCGCCAAGGGCTTCTCCCCCAGCACCTCGATCAACCAAGACCGCAACAGCGCATCGCGTTCTTTGACATCCTCCTGCCCCATCAGGGCAGGGCCTATCGCACCTTGGGTCATCGACACCACCTCATTTGTTGCTAGATACCGCCTTGCATCGCTATAGCTCAGGGGCAGAACTGCAGCCAATGATTGCGGGTGCGCCCTGGATATGCCATGGTTAACCCCCCAAAGGGTCTCATCGCTGCCTCCTATCCATCTCCCCGCATCTTCATTCCCGTATGATGCCCAGACCGGCTGACCGCAAATGGCGTGTGTGTGCTGCTGCGCTCTCTGCGCTCGTGTTGGTGCCGGCGCAGGCCGGCGAACCCAGTCCCGAGGTCAAGACTGACCTGCGACCTCTCCCTCCGGTGCAGGTCACCGGCGGATCACAGCTCAGCCCCAGCCAACCGGTCGAAACAGCGGGGCAACTGGCCCCACTCGTTCCCGAGAGACCGCTGGGCCTGGAGATCGCCCCACCCGATGAGCGACCACAAGCCCAGCAACTGCCTATCTCCATCGAGGAGCGCGCCCAGGACAAACGTCTGCACGAGGGGCTAGCTTGGGATACCTGCGGGCCTCGCTTGGGGAGGGGCCGGATGCCGCTGACCCAGCCCGCAGCCAAGGCCCAACGCCAGCCGGTCGAGATCACTGCTGACCTGGTCGATTATGACCAAGCGCGTGATCTTGTCCAACTCCAGGGCAACATCGAGGTGGTCCAGGGTCAGGCCAGGCTATGTGCCGCGCGCTCGATCTATGACCGGCGCACGGCATCGGTAAGCGCCAGCGGCGGCGTCATCCTTGACTATCCTGGGCTGCGCCTGATCAGTGAACGTGCCGACTACAACCTGGAAAGCAAAGACGGACGGCTCGAACAGGCCGGCTATCGACTCTATGGCCAGACCAATCTGCGCGGTGCCGCCGAAGCAGCCTGGTTGCTGGATGATCAGAAAAGCCGCTACCGCAATATCCTCTATACCACCTGTCCGCCGGGAAACACCGCCTGGTCGCTGCGGGCACAGGACCTGATGCTCGATCAGGCAGCCGGGCAAGGAGTGGCACGCAACGCCTGGCTGAGCCTCTGGGATGTACCTGTGCTCTATACGCCCTATCTCGCCTTTCCAATCGACGGGCGCCGGCGTTCGGGCTTCTTGATCCCCACCATCGGCAGTTCCGAAAAGATTGGCCTTGACCTCAGCATCCCCTATTATTGGAGCATCGCCCCCCAGATGGACGCCACCCTGACCCCGCGGCTGATGAGCGCGCGCGGCCTGATGCTCGGGGCCGAATGGCGCTACCTGGGCGCCTGGGAGCGTCTGGAGTTCGACGGCGAGATCCTGCCCCAGGATGCCAAAGACCCGGAGGCGGGGGTCCGCGGCGCCCTGCGGTTTACCGAGAGCGGCAGCCCTGCCCCTGGTTGGTGGACGGCGATCGACTACGCTTCGGTATCAGATGACCGGTATCTTACCGATTTCGGCAATCGGCTCGATGTCACCAGCCTGCGCAATCTCAGCCAGCGCGCCGAGATCCAGTATCAAGGCAACGGTTGGCGGGCGTTGGGTCGCCTGCAACAGTTCCAGAGCATCGATGCCTCGATCGCTCCAGCCAACCGGCCTTATGGCCAGTTGCCCCATCTCGAGTTGACCAGTGTCTCCCAGCCGTTCGCCGCTGGCCTAGAGTATGACCTGAGGCTGTACTACGATTATTTCGATCATGATTCGGCGATCCACGGCAGCCGTCTGGTCGCCGCGCCCATCCTAAGCTGGCCGCTGCGCCGTAGCTTCGGGTATCTCATCCCCCGTGCGCGCCTGTATTACACCCAATACGACCTGATCGACCAGAAGGCAGGGGCTGACAGCCAGCCGAGCCATCTGATCCCCAGCTTCGACCTCGACGGTCAATTGGTCTTCGAGCGCGAGGCCGGCTGGTTGGGGCGACCGGCGCTTCAGACCCTCGAACCGCGCCTGTATTACGTCTATACCGCCTATGCCGATCAGACGGACAATCCGCGCTTCGATACCACGGCGCTCGATTTTAGTTTCGCCAGCCTGTTTCGCCCCAACCGCTTCACCGGCTATGACCGGATCAACGATGACAACAGGCTCACCCTGGGCCTGACCACTCGCACCCTTCGGGAAGACGACGGCGATGAGCTGTGGCGCCTGAGCCTTGGCCAGATCTATTACTTTGCCGACCAGCGGGTGCAACTGGATGGTCCGGCGGTGCTTGATCCCAACCATTCCGCCTTGGCCGGGGAGATCGGTTTGCGCCTGCATCGCGACTGGACGGCCCAGGCCGAACTGCAATGGAACCCAGACAGCAGGGAGCACTCTTGGGAGAAACAGGTCATCCAGGTGCGCTATGCCCCAGCCAAGGACCGCCTGTTGAGCCTGGCTTACCATTACAATCTGGGTACCCAGAGCTCCGAAGAATATGAAAACGCCGATCTCGCCTTCCAGCTGCCCCTCGGTTCCCGGGTACGGATGGTCGGACGTTGGCTCTATTCGCTGTTGAACGATGAAACGGTCGAGGCGTTTGCGGGGATAGAATTTAGTGAATGTTGTTGGCGGATGCGCATCCTAGGCCAGCATCTCAAACGCGATGCCAATCAGCCAGCGAGCACCAGCCTCATGCTGCAATTGGAACTTGCCGGGCTTGGATCAGTCGGCAATGCCATCGACAAGGTCTTGCAACGAGGGATCTATGGGTATCAATCCGATTAGAAACCAACAGGAGGCAGTGCATCGATCCGGGCTCCTTGGCCGGCAGAGGCTGTCACATCCCGGAGATCACGGCCTTGCGCCCAGGGTGAGGCACCTCAGCGCCCTGCTGCTCGGCTGCCTTGGTCTCTTGTGGGCCTTGACCGCCGCGCCGCTGCGCGCCGCCCAGCCGCTGGATGCGATCGTGGCCGTGGTCAATGATGATGTCATTGTCCAAAGCGAATTGGAGCGCGAGCTGGCCCTGGTCATCCCTCAGCTCCAGCAGCGTGGCACCGCCCCGCCGCCCACGCAATTGCGCAAGCAGGTGCTCGACCGTTTGATCCTCAAGCACCTGCAACAGCAGCGCGCCAAGCAGCTCGGCATCTCGGTCGATGACGCCACCCTCCAGCAGGCAATCGAGAACATCGCCAGGCGCAATGGCATCTCGGTCGAGGAGCTCAAGGAGACCCTCGAGGCCGGCGGCATTCGTTTTGCGGATTTCCGCGAGGATACCCGTGCCCAGATCCTCAGCAGTCGCCTGCAAAACCAAGAGGTACTCGGCAAGATCCAGGTCAGCGAACAAGAGGTCGATCGTTTCCTGGCGCGCGAGAAAGACCGTCTGGTCGAACGCGAACAGGTGCGCCTCCAGCACATCCTGGTCGCCCTGCCTGATAACCCGACCCCCGAACAGGTCAAGCGCGCCGAGGACAAGGCCAAGCGATTGGTGGTCGAGTTGCGCGCCGGCGCCGATTTCGCCGCAGTCGCTGTACGCGAATCGGACGGCGCCAATGCCCTGGAGGGCGGGGACCTCGGCTGGTTCGAGATGGGAGCAGTCCCCACCCTGGTCTCCGATCTGGCCTATACCCTGGCCGAGGGCGAGATCACCGATCCGCTACGCAGCCCGAGCGGCTTTCACATCATCCGCTTGAGCGGGATCAAGGCCGCCCAACCCAAGGATATCGTCCAGACCCATGCGCGCCATATCCTGATCCGCACCAATGAATTGGTTTCGGACGAGGATGCCCGGCAAAGGCTCATGCAATTGCGCGAACGGCTGTTGAACGGTGAAGATTTTGCAGGACTTGCCCGCGCCCATTCCGACGACACGGGCTCGGCATTGAAGGGCGGCGATCTTGGCTGGGTCGAGCCGGGGCGGATGGTGCCCGAATTCGAGGAGCAGATGAACAAGCTTGCGCCGGGTGCCCTGAGCGAACCCTTCAAGACCCCCTTTGGTTGGCATCTCCTCAAGGTCGAAGAGCGGCGCAATCGCGGCGCCAGCGAAGACCTGATGCGCATCAAGGCGCGCGAGGCCCTACAACGGCGCAAGGCTGAGGAGGCGATGGAGGAATGGCAGCGTCAGTTGCGCGACGAGGCCTATATCGAGATCCGATTGGAGCAGGAGGGGGAGCAGGGATGAACAAGGCCCAATCACCATCGGTCTTGCGTCTGGCCATCACCCCGGGCGAGCCTGCCGGTGTGGGTCCAGACCTGATCGTGCGCCTGGCGGCTGCCGAATCAGCTCCTGCTGAGCTTGTCGCCATCGCCGATCCCGAGCTCCTGGCCGAGCGGGCAGCGCACCTGGGGCTTAAGCTTGGCATCGAGCCCTTCGAACCCAGTCAGCCGCCCAGCCCCCAACGCGCTGGCCGGCTGAAGATCTGGCCGGTGCCGCTGGCGCACCCAGTCGAGGCAGGTCGGCTCGACCCAGCCAATGCCCCCTATGTGTTGGAGACCCTAAAAAGGGCCTGCGCGGGCTGTCTGGAGGGGCGTTTCGACGCCTTGGTCACCGGCCCAGTGCACAAGGGGATCATCAATGACGCCGCTATCCCGTTCACCGGTCACACCGAGTTCTTGGCCGAGTACTGCGGCGGCGAGCCGGTGATGATGCTCGCCATCCCCGGGCTGCGCGTCGCCCTGGCCACCACCCATCTGCCCTTGAACCAGGTGAGCGCGGCCATCACCCGCGCCTCGCTTGCGCGGGTAGTCGATGTCCTGCATCAGGACCTGATCCAGCGTTTTGGGATCAGGGAGCCGCGCATCCTGGTCTGCGGTTTAAATCCCCATGCCGGCGAGGGCGGGCATCTGGGGCGCGAGGAGATCGAGGTGATCGAGCCGGTCCTTGCGCAGCGACGCGCCCACGGCTGGCGTCTGATCGGCCCAGTGCCTGCCGATACCGCCTTCGTCCCCCCCCGTCTGCAGGATGTCGATGCGGTACTGGCCATGTATCACGACCAGGGCTTGCCGGTCCTCAAACATCTGGGATTTGGGCATGCGGTCAATATCACCCTAGGGCTACCGATCATCCGCACCTCCGTCGATCACGGCACGGCCCTCGAACTTGCAGGGACAGATCGTGCCGACCTCGGCAGCTTGCGCCAGGCGCTGCTGCTCGCCTGTCAATTGGTTCAGTCATCTCGTATTTGTTCGCCTCGAGTGGACCAGAACGCTCGCGGAGCGCAGCAGGAGGAAAGCTCCCCAGACCTAGGCGCGGGAGAGACCAGCGATGCGCTTTGAGGTCCTCGCCCGCGACGGACTCGCCCGCCGTGCCCGCCTGATCCTCGAGCGCGGCACGATCGAGACCCCCGCCTTCATGCCGGTCGGCACCTATGGCACGGTCAAGGCCATGACACCCGAGGAGCTAGAGGCAACCGGCGCCCAGATCATCCTGGGAAATACCTTTCATCTGATGCTGCGTCCAGGTGCCGAGGTCATCCAGACCCTGGGGGGGCTACATGCCTTCATGCATTGGGATGGGCCCATCCTCACCGATTCGGGCGGATTTCAGGTATGGAGCCTGGGCGAACTGCGCCGGATCAGCGAAGACGGCGTCCATTTCCGCTCGCCAGTGGATGGCAGTCCGGTGTTTCTCAGCCCAGAGCGCTCGATCGAGGTCCAGCAGACCCTGGGCTCGGACATCATCATGATCTTCGACGAATGCACCCCTTACCCTGCTACCGAGGAAGAGGCACGCGCCTCGATGGAGCGCTCATTGCGCTGGGCCGAGCGCTCACGGGAGGCCCATGGCGCAAGCCCGGCGGCGCTCTTCGGCATCGTCCAGGGCGGGATGCATGAACATCTGCGCGAGCGCTCACTGGCGGGTCTGCTTCGCATCGGCTTTGATGGCTATGCCGTGGGTGGGCTATCGGTCGGCGAACCCGAGTCCGACCGATTGCGCATCCTCGACCATTTGGCTGACAGGCTTCCTGCCGACCGACCCCGTTATCTCATGGGGGTCGGCAAACCCCAGGATCTGGTCGCCGCCGTCGTGCGCGGGATCGATCTGTTCGACTGCGTCATCCCCACCCGCAACGCCCGCAACGGCCATCTCTTCACCCATCAGGGGGTGCTGCGCATCCGCAACGCCAGCCACCGGACCGATCCCAGACCGCCTGATCCATTGTGTGACTGCTATACCTGCCGCCATTACAGCCGCGCCTATCTCCATCATCTCGACCGCTGTAACGAGATCCTTGGCGCGCGCCTTGCTACCATCCACAATCTCCATTATTACCAAACCCTGATGCGCCGAATGCGCACTGCGATCGCAAACGGCCAATTCACGGAATTCGTCGCTGAGTTCCAAAGGACATATCAAAATTAGCGAGGACCGGCGCCAATCGCTCCGAACCATATTCGGCAGTACAAAGCCGCTGGTCAAAGATAGAGGTGCACAGTGCTCGATACCCTGAGCGTCGTGATCCCAACGCGCAACGAAGCGGCCTTGATGGATCGATTCCTACGCTCCTTGCCCGACGAGGTGGAGCTCGTGGTCGTGGACGCCAGCGATGACGAGACGCCGGCACTCATCGAGCGCATCCGCCCGCACAATACCCGGATCATCCGCTCATCGGCTAGGATCGCCGAGGCGCGCGAGATCGGCGCCGCAGCCGCCTCGGGCGAATGGCTGATCTTTAGCGACGCCGATGTCTATTTTGTCCCGGGCTATTTCGAGCGATTCGGCCGTTATTACGACGCAGACGCCATCTATGGCCCCAAATACGCCACCGCTGACTATCGCTGGTATAGCACGGTCTTTGTCGCCGGTCAGCGTCTGGCGCACACCCTGGGCTTCCCCGCGGCCTCGGGGTCAAATATGGCAGTGCGGCGTCAGGTGCTGAATGCAGTCGGCGGGTTTCGCTGCGACCTACCGGTCAACGAGGACAGCGAGCTCTTTTTGCGCCTCGCCCATCGCGGCCACTGTGTCCGCTTCGCCCCTGATCTGGCGGTATACTCGCTCGACGACCGCCGGCTCAAGCGCGGTGCGGTACGCAAACTGTTGCACAGCATCACCCGTTGTGCCCTTATTGCGCTGGGGATGCGCGTGCCCCTTCCCCAACGCCTCCTGCGCCATGATTGGGGATACTGGAGCATGACCCGCTGATGGCCCGCTCCCGCGGATGGCGCTGGGCCCTGCTGAGCGCGGCTATCCTCTTGGGTAGCGCGCTACTGGCCGTCTGGATTGGCTGGAGCGAAACGATAGACCGTCTTGTTCATGCCGCATCCCCTGAGGAGCTGGTGGCCATCCTGCGTACCTTTGGCGGCTGGACGCCGCTGATAAGCATCCTGCTGATGGTCATCCAATCCATATTGGCCCCGTTGCCCGGCTCGGTGATCGCCGCCGCCAACGGCGCCCTCTACGGGGTCTGGTGGGGGACCTTGCTGTCTTGGGCCGGCGGCATGGCCGGCGGATGGGCGACCTATGCCATCGGCTATTGGTCGGGGAAGCCCCTGAGGCGACGCTGGAGAATGACCGGATTGTGGAGACAATTGATCGCTGTCGGCGCGAGCCGCGGTTTCTGGATCGTCTTGATCGCCCGCATGACCCCTATCGTCTCCCTCGATTTCATCGGCTACCTAGCCGGCATCGCTCGGCTGCCGCTGGCGACCTATCTGCTCGCCAATGCCATCGGCATCATCCCGGGGATACTCGCCTATACCCTCATCGGCAGTGAATTGGTCAAAGGCCGTCTCCTCTCGTGGGAGATCGGGGCGGCCTTGCTCCTAATGGTCATGTTATTTGCTATGGGGCGGCGCTGGTTACAATCGAAAGATGCCGGACGGATCATCGACTAGCGATGGACGATCGCCCCTTTGAGACCCCACCAGATGTCTGTGCATGAACTCTATCCCAGCGTTGAACCCTTCGCCGTCCATCGGCTCGCCGTCGGCGACGGTCATGAACTCTATGTCGAGGAATGCGGGCGTCCAGATGGCCTGCCGGCGGTCTTTCTGCACGGTGGGCCAGGTGCAGGCTGCGACCCCTTATATCGCGGTTTCTTTGCCCCCGACTGCTATCGGGCGGTGCTCTTCGACCAGCGTGGCTGCGGGCGTTCGACCCCGCATGCCGCGATCGAGACCAATACCACCTGGGACCTGGTTGCCGACATCGAGCGCATTCGCGAGCACCTAGGGATCGCGCGCTGGCTAGTCTTCGGCGGCTCCTGGGGCTCGACCCTGGCGCTCGCCTATGCCGAGACCCACCCCGAGCGGGTCTTGGGCCTGATCCTGCGCGGTGTCTTTCTCTGCCGCCCCGAGGAGATCCGCTGGTTTTATCAAGAAGGGGCAAACTGGTGCTTTCCCGATTACTGGCAGGACTTCTTGGCGCCCATCCCCAAGCCCGAGCGCTCTGACCTTGTCGGGGCCTATTACCGGCGGCTGATCGGCGCGGATGATGCGATCCGCGCTGAGGTCGCCCATGCCTGGTCGGTCTGGGAGGGGCGCACCGCGACCCTGTTGCCCAACCCAGCAATCGAGGCCCATTTCGCCGACCCCAAGCGCGCCTTAAGCCTTGCGCGCATCGAGTGCCATTATTTCGTCCATCAGGCATTTCTCGCCCCCAATCAGCTCTTGCGCGACGCAGGCCGCTTGAGCGGTATCCCAGGCATCATCGTCCAGGGACGCTATGACCTGATCTGCCCCTTGCGCTCGGCCTGGGAACTCCATCAAACCTGGCTGGATTCAGAGCTTCAGATCATCCCAGATGCTGGGCACTCGGCGCTCGAGCCAGGGATCTGCCGCGCGCTCGTCGCTGCGACCGATCGCTTTGCCCGCGAGTTGGGTTGAACAGGGATAAGGCGCGCTGCGTACCCGACGCGGGGGATTAGCGATGATCGGGCTGTTACAGCGGGTCAGCTCGGCCCAGGTCGTAGTCGAGGGCGAGGTCATCGGCGCCATCGGGCGCGGGCTCCTGGTCCTTGTCGGAGTCCAACGGGGCGATACCGAGGCGCACGCCGACCGCCTGCTCGAACGTTTGCTCGGCTATCGCGTCTTTCCCGACGCCGAGGGGCGGATGAATCTGAGTCTGCGTGACATCGCGGGGGAGCTATTGTTGGTGCCCCAATTTACCCTCGCCGCCGACACCCGCAAAGGGACGCGGGCCAGCTTCACCCCCGCTGCCCCGCCCGAGGAGGGGCGCAGGCTGTTTGATTATCTGACGGCACAGGCCCGTCTCGTCTATCCCAAGGTGGCAACCGGCCGTTTTGGGGCCGATATGCAGGTCCATTTGATCAACGACGGCCCAGTGACCTTCTGGCTGGAGACTTAGTTCTACGACCGCTATGCCAGCGCGCAGCGCCGCCTTGTACGCCAGTTGCCGACGGAATTCGAACAAGCGCGATCTGGGGGATAAAGATCATGCCTACACTGCCTCAATGGCGCTTCTCACAGCATCGCGCAGCTTCTGGTTCTTGCGCGCGCGAGCCATCCAGCCGGGCACTGAACACCCTTTGATTTGTTTTGTGGCATCTGCGAAACATAGACCTGTACTGGGCTGTACAGAGCACCAATGCTATGCTGCATTGGCGTCATTTTCATCTTGCAAAATCTCGACGTAGCCGATCAGCTCCCTCGTGCATCCCCTCGATCGTCCCCTTGATGCGGCTGGCGCGCAGGAGTGCGGCATAGGCGCAATGTAAAAGGCTTGTCCCCAGGGGGTCGAGCGGCAGGTCCTGCTCGACCCTCGCCCGCGCCCAGCGGTCGAGATCGCGGGCGGTCTTCAAGAGACGCGGATAGTGCTCGGCGATCCGCATCCACTCCGCCTCGATCCCTGCGAGCTGCGCCCAGTCCCAAACCTCGGGCTGCGGGTGCTTGCGATAAAAGGCCCAGTTGGAGCGCCCTTGCAGCACGCTGCGTCTGGCAATGTCATCGACGCTCAGGTCGCGGATCATATAGCCCTTGGCAGCCGCGTGATAACGCACCCGCAGCCCCGCCCGGCGCAGACGAAAGGCAAGCTCGATGTCCTCGGCCCCAAAGCGAAACTGGGGATCGAAGAGCCCCTCGCGCAGCAAGAGCTCGCGCTTGCATGACGAACGACCGCCCCAAAAGAAGCTGAAATCAAGCAGCTGGACGTCCTTGAGCGCCGGATAATAAAAGAGCTGACAGCCAACCTCGGTGACATAGCGCATCAAGGGCGAGCGCGCCGCCTTGCCGCCTAGCCCCGTCCAACCCAACACCGCAAGCGCCAGGTCCGGCTCGCGCCGATGGGCAGCGAGGTGTTCCTCAAGGGCGCGGCTGTCGAGCACGTCGTCATCGTCGAGAAAGACCACAATGGGCGCACGCGCCAGACACACCCCATGATTCTTGGCCGCGGCAAGACCCGCATGCGGCTGCCGGCTATAGCGCAGATTGAGCCAGGGGGCAAAGTGTTCGGCGACCTGCGCCGTCTCATCGGTCGAGCCGTCATCGATCAGGATGACCTCGAAGCGCTCGGGGTCCAGGGTCTGGGCGCATAGACCCGCCAAGGCGCGGGCAAGCAATTGGGCGCGGTTGCGGGTACAGAGGATGGCGCTCAGCCAAGGGGTCGGCGGGGACTTTGGGCCCTTCGCCGCGCCTGGGTCATTCCGCTGCGCCCTGGCGCCGGCGCGCGCGCTTGCCGCCTCCTGAAATCCAGCCGTTTGGGGCGCCGGCATCTCGCCGGTACCTGACGACGGATAGATCGCCAAGGACACACAGGCATCGAGCAGGCCGAGGTGCGGTCGCCCCGCGAGAAAACGCTGCATGGCCGCCTGGGTCTCGGCATAGTCATAGGTGCTCACCGGCGGGCGCAGGGCGTGCCTGACAGCGACCGCATCGATGATCCCAAGGCTTAAGCCCTCTCGCTCCAGGAGCAGCGGCCAGACGAAATCCAGCCCCCAGCCCATGGGTGCCCTCTCATCAAACGGCAGGATCACTGCAAAGCCCTCGTGCCTGAGGGCAAAGACCGGCCCGATCTCGACAAACCGGGTCTTGCGCGCCTCGACTTCTTGAAGCTGCATCACAAAGTGATGATCGATGAAGCTATCGGCCGTGCGCGCCGGTTGGGCCAGGGTGAAACCGCATCGCTCT
Source organism: Caldichromatium japonicum (assembly GCF_011290485.1). Lineage (GTDB taxonomy): Bacteria > Pseudomonadota > Gammaproteobacteria > Chromatiales > Chromatiaceae > Thermochromatium > Thermochromatium japonicum. The sequence goes on from NZ_CP048029.1 coordinate 2,787,530, forward strand.
TGGATGGCGAGAAAATGGTCCAAAAAGCCTGGAGGCAGCTCGATGTCGTCATCCACCGCCAAGAGATAGCGATAGCGCTCGGCTCCGCCCTCGACGGTCTCCAGCAGACGATTGAGCAGGGCGAACTTGGATTGCGGTTCTGAGAGGCGCAACCAAGTGAGCTCATCGAGCGCTAGGGCCGGCGGCTCAGAGGTGCAGGCAACAGTGGAGGCAGGGGCCTTAGGGTGCGCATCGCGCACCCTATCCTCTTGCCCACCGATCGCCGCCCAACGCAGATCGACCTGCCAGTCGCGTGCGGCGAGCAACTCGCGGCTGATGGCAAGGGCATGGTTTGGGGCATCGGCGAGATAGATCCCCAGGATCAGGACGCGGCGCTCGGCAGGGGGTATAGCTGGATCATGGTGAGCAGGGTGCGGTTGAGCGCGGTCGCTGGCGGCCCCCTCTATCTGGGGAAGCACAGGGATAGCGATAGGCGCTGCGTCCTCTACAGGTCTAACGGATGGACCTTCCTCTGCCCCTGAGCGAGCCGTTTGGGTCCTTTCCCCTCCTGCCAAGATTGCCCGCAACCTCTGGCTGACCACCGACTGGGTATAGCGCGCCCGTACCAGCTCCCGACCTGACTGGGAGAGCCGCTGCCAGAGCGCGCGGTCGCGATAGAGCCGAACGACGGCCTGGGCGAATGCAGCGGGGTCATCGGCGATCAGGGCGGTTTCCTCATGGACGAGCCCCATCCCCTCGGCGCCGATCGCCGTAGTCACCACCGGCAGACCAAACCCCAGGCTCTGGCCGATCTTGCCCTTCATCCCCGCACCTTGGCGCAAAGGGGCGACGAAGACCCGCGCCTGATCGAGAGAGGGCCTGACCTCGGGGACATAGCCAACCGGCTCGATCGCGGACGAGCCCAGGGCGCGGATGGAGTCCGGCATCTGGCTGCCGACGATGATCAGGCGGACCTCAGGCAGCTCGGCGCGGATCAAGGGTAGGATCTCGGCGGCGAAATAATGCACGGCATCGACATTTGGGGCATGCTGAAAGCCGCCGATGAACAACAGGTCGCGGCGCGCCTCCCAGGGGGGTACTTCCTCGGTGACCGCATGGATATTGGGCAGGACGAAGACCGCAAGCCCCGGGTCCTCGGTGAGCAAGAGCGCGCGCTCCTCATCGGTGATGGCGACCACCCGATCGGCGGCGCGGGCATTGGCGAGCTCGAGCCGCCGGTAATGCTCGGCCTGCCGGCGCATGGCCTCAGGGTCCGCGGCATAGGGGATGCTGCGGCCAAACCGCACCCAATGGAGGTCTACTGTGTCATAGATCACCAGGGCCTGCGGGGCATGGGCGCGCACCGGCGCGAGATATAGCTCCATCATCTCGGGGCGCAAGATCCAGATGTGGCTGTAGCGGTGCCCGCATGCGGCGAGGCGTTTGAGCGCTGCGTCCTGACCGACGAAGGTCTGGATCTTAAGGCGCAAGAGATCCTCGACATAGCGGGGCTCGGGCGGGGGACGGTCGGCGATGAGCTCGACCTGAAACCCCATTTCGCGCATGAGCTCAAGGAGGGCGCGCAGGCGCACCGAGCCGGAGTCGCGATCTGGGGTCGGCGGCTGCCAGTCGATCACCAAGACCCGATCTGCAGGCTCAGCGAGTGGGGCAAGCAACCCCTGCCAGTCGCCGTTCCAGGCGGGTAGATCGAGCGCCGGCGCCTGACCCAGGCGGGCCCAGGGGCCGGTGAGCAGGGTCCGTTTGATCCGCTGGCGCCATATCGGGCTTAAAGGGAGCGCGCGCCACAAGGAGCGCAAAAGGTTGAATAAACGCATGATGAGCAGGCCTTAAGACTTCAACCAACTGAGATGCCAGCGCCCTAAGGCGTAGGGGACGCAGCGCATACCCTACTGCCCCGTGCAGATGAGAGACCCGCCCTCCCTGGATCAGGCGCGGGCCAGCACCCAGAGGAAACGCTCGCCGCCGATGTCATGCGTCTCAGCCTTTTCGATGGCAAAGCCGGCATCTGACAGCTGATCGAACAGTCCGGCAGGGGTCGTGTGGCTATAAGGCAACTCTTGATCCATGAAGGTCTTGAACCCCGCAAAGCGCTCCTGATCCGTATAGTCGGCGGTGGCATAGGTGAACAGGAGCAGACCATTGGGCTTGAGCCAGTCATAGAAGCGCGCAAAGAGCGCCGGATGCTCAGGCCACGGCACATGAAACAGGCTATAGACCAGAGTAATGGCATCGAACTGGCCGGGCGCGAAGTCAAGGCTGCGCATATCGGCCTGGATACGCTCCATCTCGGGACAATGGCGGGCGGCGAGTTCGAGCATCGCGGCACAGAAATCCACCCCCACCACCGACCAATTGCGATCGAGGAAGGCGCGCGCCACCGGCTCACCCGTCCCGCAGCCGAGGTCGAGCAGCCTGCCGCGCTCGGGCAGACGGGCGATGAGATCGGCGAGAATCGCCGATAGATCGAATTGACCGCGGTTGGCCTCATAGGTCGCAGCAAGGGTCTCATAGGCCCGTTGAAGGGCGGCGCTGGGGTCTTGCATCGGGTGTGTCCTAAAATGCTTAAGGTGCCTAATGCTATCTCAAGGGCGGGGCATGCGCCTGGGGAATCGCGCAAGACCCGTCATCTCGCAGACCTGTCTGGACATTGCGTACGCACAGGCACCAAGCCGGTTGCTCGTCGCCCCAAGGATGCGCAGCGCGCACCCTGCCCACCATAAAACAACGGAGAAATCGCCCGATGCCGACCTTGCGTCTGTTGACTAACGTCGAGATCGCTGCCGAGGATCACCCTTTAGTGATGGCCGAGCTCTCCCAACGGCTCGCCGAGCTCCTGGGGAAACCCGAGTCCTATGTCATGCTGATCCTGGAGCCTGGGCGCAATTTGCTCTTTGCCGGTACCGCTGCACCTGCGGCCTATCTCGAGCTGAAAAGCCTAGGGCTTGCCGAGACCCAGACCTCTGAGCTCTCCCGACGGCTGTGCGAATGGCTGGAGGCGCGGCTTGCGATCCCTGCCAACCGGGTCTATATCGAGTTTGCTAACCCCCCGCGCCAGATGTTTGGCTGGAATAAAGGGACCTTTTGAGAAGAACCCTTATGACACGCGCGCAGCGCATCTATGCCGAGATGGGCGGCTACTATTCGCTGTTTCGGGTTCGAGGCCGCACCGGATCATCCGCTGCTGCTGTCCTTGTCGGCACAAGCCGTAAGCGAAGGACGCCCGGAGGGCAGTCCCGCGTAGCGGGATGCCGTCACGAGCGAAGCGAGGCGGCACAAAGATCGCAGAACAAAAGTGATTGAAGAGTGACATAATGAACGACACCAAAGTATCCAAACGCGCCGAACTGCACAAAACCATCTGGCGCATCGCCAACGACCTGCGTCGCCGCGTGGACGGCTGGGACTTCAAATCCTACGTGCTGGGCATCCTCTTTTACCGCTTCATCTCGGAAAACATCACCCACTACCTCAACGAGCAGGAACGCAAGGCTGGCAGCCAGGATTTCGACTACGCCCAACTCTCCGATGCCCAGGCCGAATCCGGGATGCCCAGGCCGAATCCGGCCGCGCCGAGACGGTAAAGGAGAAAGGGTTCTACATCCTGCCTTCGGAGCTGTTTGCCAACGTGCGCTAGCGCGCCCGGCACGACCCCAACCTGAATAAAACGCTGGCCCGCATCTTTGCCAACATCGAAGGCTCGGCCACCGGCACCGCCAGCGAGGACAACATCAAGGGCCTATTCGACGACCTCGACGTGAACAGTTTGAAATTGGGTCCCACCATGGCCAAGCGCAACGAAAAGCTGGTAACGAAAAGCTGGTCAAGCTGCTGGATACCATCGGCGACCTGCCGCTCTCCAAGATCTCTTCGGCGACACCTACGAATACTTGATGACGATGTATGCCTCCACCGCGGGCAAATCCGGCGGCGAGTTTTTCACCCCACAGGAAGTCTCGGAGCTGCTCGCACGCGTCACCGTCGTCGGCAAGAGCGAAGTCAACATGGCGATAAGGACGCCGGCCGTGGGCACCACGATCGCGGTGCGCACCATCGCCAAGCATCAGGAGGTCAGCTGCGTATCTGTGAGGAGGAATTGAGGAGGAATTGAGTAAGTCTGACAGAGCGGCTCATAGAGTGTGTATTGCGCGCTTCACGCCTTCAAAGACAGGCTTGCACCCTCAAACCATTGAGGCCAAGATGAGAGTTTTCGACAAGGCAGGGAGCGCTCATTGCTACAAATCTAGAGGCTACAAATCTAGAGGTAAATCATGTGCACGACGTGCGGTTGCGGACAGACGATGGATCAGGACCGAGCTATCCATGCCGATCATGGCGAGCGAGTGGGGATAGCGGTCATACAGGGGATACTGGCGGCAAACGATGCGCAAGCCGCGCATAACCGCGCGCATCTGGATGCCTGCGGTGTGCTTGCCATCAATCTCATGTCCTCGCCGGGCGCGGGCAAGACTAGCCTGCTCGAGGCGACGATCGAGGCGCTTAAAGGGGACCTGGGGATCGCGGTGATCGAGGGGGACCTCGAAACCGAAAACGATGCCGCGCGCATCCGCGCCAAGGGGGTGCCGGCGGTCCAGATCACCACGGGCAGCGCCTGTCATCTCGATGCCCCATTGGTCCATCGCGCCCTGCATCGGCTGGACCTCCAGGGGATCGACCTACTGTTTATCGAAAACGTCGGTAATCTGGTCTGTCCTGCGAGCTTCGATTTGGGCCAGCATCGCAATGTGACCCTGCTGTCGGTACCCGAGGGCGACGACAAACCCGCTAAATATCCGGTCATGTTTCGGGCCTCCGATCTGGTACTCTGTACCAAGGCGGACCTCTTGCCGCTGATGCCTGAGTTCGATCCGCAGCGTGCGCAACGGCATCTGCAAGCGCTTGCCGGCAACCTGCCCTTCCTCAAGGTCTCGGCGCGCCAACCTGCGACCCTGGCACCTTGGCTGGAATGGCTGCGGACCGAGCTGCAGGCGCAGCGCGACCGCCTACGCGAGGGACGCACCATCCGCTCGACCCAGCAAGAGCCAGGCGAACCGCGGGCAGAGGGCCATGGCGCCGCCCCTGGTCATACACATGGACCAGCACATCTCCATGGACATGTCTAAGACTCGCCCTACAGCTCAGATCCCCCGGCAAAAGCGCTGCCGGGGTATATGGCATGGAACTGCCCTTGAGCCAAACCATCACCGAGTATACCAGGATCACCATTGTGGAGGAGTTATGTCAGCGTCCATTGTCCGCAAGTTCAAGTTGTCCGCCCTGAGCTTCAGCCTCTGTGTCGTCGGCCTGGGTGAGGTCTCAACAGCCCTGGCCTTCGATTTCGGCAATATGATGAACCCGAGCCGCTGGTTCGGCGGCGGGGATCGCTATGACCGCTATTACGATGACTGGTATGGCGGACCCTGGGGCGGCCCCTATGGGCCTTATGGCTATCCTGGGTTCTACGGCGCGCCCTACAGTTGGCCAGGGTTTGGCGTTCCGCCAGTGGGCTATGGTATCACCCCGGGCTATGGCGCAGCCCCGACGCCGGCCCAACCCCAATCCTCCAATCCTAATCGGGTCGATCCCAAGGAGATCGAGACGCTCAAGAGACGTGTCGAACAGCTCGAATCGCGTCAGCAGCTACAACCGCCGATGCCCCAAGGTCAATATCAGGGACATCAGGGTCAGCAGTCTCCCGAATGGCCGAGCATGCCGGGTTTTCGCCCGATGAATCAGTATTAAAGCTGTTCGGGCCCGGCGCTGCTCAAGGCCCGGGCCGCCCTGGGCACGATGTCTGAAGTCAGCTCTCCCAACTCCTCCTAACGCGCCGAACGCCACGAGCAACTTGCTCCGATGAACATCGCGCGTGCGCCTGCCCTGAGCCTATTCGAGAACCTCGTCCGCTACTTCCCGCGGATGCTGCACGTGCTGCGCACCGAGGGGGCGCGGGTCCTGATGCGCAAGTTGCACCGGCGCCTGTCCAACCAGGCGCTCGCCGCCAAGGGTCCACCGACCTTGCTGCGTTTGGCCGAACCCTTCACCCCCATTGTCTTCCCGGATGCCGCCGCACCCTCGATCTCGGTGATTATCCCAGTGCAGCGCTCCTTGCGGAGCATCCATCATTGTTTGGCCGCGCTCGTCCATATGGAGACCCGCACCCCGTTCGAGGTCATCCTAGCGGCCGATCTAGACGATGACCGGGCATGGCGGCTTCGCCGTTATCCAGGTGTGCGCCTGATCCAATCTGCACCAGGCACTACCTTGCCCCAGCGTCTAAATCAAGCCGCACAGCGGACCCGCAGCGCCTTGATCGCGTTTCTAAGCGACGATACCCAGGTACAGCCCGGGTGGTTAGACACCTTGGTCCAGACCTTCGCCGAGACCGCGGATGCTGGGATCATCGGCAGCCGTCTGCTCTATCCTGATGGGCGCCAGCACGGGTTGGGCTGGCGCATTGACGCGCAGGGTATCCCGCATCCACTCGGCCATTTGGCCGACCCTGAGCATCCAGCCTGCAACTACCGCCGTCCTGTCGCCGCTTGTTCTCTGACGGCGCTTGCCATCCGCGCCGACCTATTCCATCAGATCGGCGGATTTGCGCCCGAAGCTACAACGCCTGAGACCCTTGCAATCTATTTGGCGCAACGTGTTTGGGAGCAGGGACATCGGGTCTATTGCCAGCCCTTGTCGCGTGTGGTCTGGTTCAGGACCGAGGATCGGCAGGTACCGCTCGACCCGACTCCCTTGTCCTACCCCTTGCCGCTGTACCGTCCGAGCCTGTCAATACCTGCTCAGAGGCTGCGTGTGCTGGTGGTCGATAACTACATGATCACCCCGGATCGGGAATCGGGCTCCCTACGCATGCTCAATCTCTTTTTGATCCTCCAGAGGCTCGGCTATCAGGTGACCTTTGCCGCCGCGAATCTGGAGGCGCCGCAACCCTATGTCGCCGAACTCCAGCGTCAGGGATGCGAGGTTCTATACCGACCCTATGTGCGCTCGCTCGCTGATCACCTTGCCAAACAGGGGGCGCGTTACCGCCTAGTGATCCTGAGCCGCGCCGATGCCGCCAGCCAGACAATAGAGGCGGCTCGCCGTTATTGCGTTGGAGCAAGGATCATCTTTGATACCGTTGACCTGCATTTCCTGCGCGAATCCAGGCTAGCAACCCTGCTTGGCGATCGCGGTATGCGTCTATTGGCCGAGGCGCGCAAGCGTCAGGAGCTGGCCCTGATGCGTCAGGCCGATCTGACCTGGGTGGTCAGCGAGGCCGAACGTGCGATCTTGGCTGCTGAGGCCCCCGATGTCCCCGTGCAGGTCGTCTCCAACATCCATCGGATCTTCGGTTCAGCCAATCCGCCGGCGGCACGGCGCGATCTGTTGTTTATCGGCGCCTTTTCCCACCCGCCTAACCGTGATGCCGTCTGCTTCTTCTGCGACCAGGTGATGCCCATCGTGCGGCGCTATCTCCCCGAGGTGCGCTTCCAGGTCATCGGTGCCGATCCGCCACCGGAGATACTCACCCGCGCTGGCGATGGAGTCGAGCTCCTCGGCCATGTGCCGGATGTCGCACCCTTTTTTGCCAATTGCCGGCTCTCGGTCGCGCCCTTGCGCTATGGGGCAGGGGTCAAGGGCAAGATCAATCAGAGCCTGGCCTATGGGGTACCGGTGGTGGCGACCTCGGTCGCGGTCGAGGGGATGCACCTCGTAAATGGCGAATCCGTCCTGATCGCCGATACCCCCGAAGGTCTGGCCGAAGCGGTGATCCGGCTGTATCAGGACGACGCCCTCTGGGAGCGCCTGTCCCAAGCGGGGATCGAGGTTATGGAGCGTCATTTTAGCTTTGATGCCGCCGAACGCACCCTGCGTTCAGCCCTGGCCCTGGAGACGGCAGGATGAGTGCCCACCCAGATCCCAACCCCCTCGTCAGCATCATCCTGGTCAATTACAACGCCGCAGATCTCTTGGCCGAGTCGGTGGGCGCGGCCCTCGCATCCAGCGTGCCGGTGGAGGTCATCATCAGCGACAATGGCTCAAGGGATAAAAGCCTCGACCAGGTGCGGGCGCGCTATGGCGCAGATCCGCGCCTCAAGATCCTGGAAAACGGCGCCAATCTCGGTTTCGCTGCAGCCAATAACCGCGCCCTCCCGCTGGCGCGTGCCGAGTACCTCTTGCTGCTCAATCCCGATTGTCTGATCGCGACCGATACCCTGGCATGCCTGCTGCCGCTGTTCGACGCCTGGCCACAGGCCGGCTTGATCGGCTGTCTGGTGCGCGATCCGGATGGACGCGAGCAGGTGGCCTGCCGGCGCGCCATCCCCGATCCGGGCAAGGCGCTCAGGCATCTTTTGGGCCTGGACCGGCTGCTCGGCCTCCCGGGACAGACCCTGGACCAGCGCCATCAGCCCCTGCCGGATGGCCCGGTCGCGGTCGAGGCGATCTCGGGGGCCTTCATGCTGATCAGGCGGCGTGTCCTAGAGACAGTGGGCCCGCTGGATGAAGGCTATTTTCTCCATTGCGAGGACCTGGATTGGTTTGTGCGCATCCGTCAGGCGGGCTGGTCGATCCTCTTTGCGTCCCAGGTCGCAGTGATCCATCACAAGGGCTCCTGTAGTAACGCTCAGCCGCTAGCAGTCGAATATCACAAACATCGCGGCATGCTGCGTTTCTTTCGTACCCATCAGGCCCACCGCTATCCGGCAGCCTTGCGCGCCCTGGTGACAGCGGGGATCTGGGCGCATCTGGCGCTCAAGGCAGGGCAGATCGCCTGGCGCAGGCTGAAGTCCCAGAGTACGAGAGGCAGCCGCTACCCTTGCTACGAGAGGCCGATAGAGAGGGCGTCTGTCCCCGTGAACGGCAGCGCATCCGGCCAGGATACGCCATGAACCCTGAGGCGCTCAGCCCGGTCCTGGTGACCGGCGCGACGGGTCAGGTGGGGCAGCGCCTCGTTGGGACCCTGATTGCCCAGGGGCTCGGGGTGACCGTCCTGACCCGCGCGCCCGAGCGGGCGCAGGCCCTGTGGCCCGGCGATGCGGTCAGGTTCCATCGCGGCGACCTGACCGATCCCAGCAGTCTGGTCGGCTTGGGCAACGGCATCCACACGGTCTTGCACCTGGCCAGTCACCACCCCGGCCCCCATGAGCCCGATCTGTACGGCGCCCCGGGTCATTGGCAGGTGAGTGCCGAGGGGACCACCCATCTGCTCGGGGCGCTCACCGCTGCCCCGATCGAGCGTCTGGTCTATGTGAGTTCGGTCAGGGCAGACACCCATGACACCCTCTATGGCCGCGCTAAACGCGCCGCCGAGCAGCAGATCTTGGCCTTTGGCGAACAACGCGGGATCAAGGCAAGCGTATTGCGCCTGCCGATGGTCTATGGGTTGGATGGTACCGGCAATCTGGAGCGCCTGGTGCGGGCGATTGCCGCTGGACGTTTTCCGCCTTGGCCGCGCCTGGCCCAGCGGCGCTCGGCGATCCATGTCGAGGATGCGATCAGTGCCCTGCTCTTGCTCGCCAGCCATCCGGCAACCGGCGGGCAGGTCTATGTCGCGACCGATGGCCAGGCCTATTCGACCCGCTGGATCTATGAGCAGACCCTGCGGGCCCTGGGGCGCCCCCTGCCCTCCTGGACCCTGCCAGGGTGGGCCCTACGACTTGCCGCTGAGGCCGGCACCTTCGCCGAACGCGTGCTCAAGCGCCGCATGCCCTTGACACGCGAGGCGCTCGCCAAACTGACCCAAGACGCCTGGTATAAGGATGAGGGGCTTAGGGCCCTGGGCTTTGCGGCCCGCTGGGATCTTGAGTCTGAGATCCGGCGCTTGGTGAGGGGGTTTGGGCCTGCATCTGCTCCATGATCCGCGCTACTGCGCGATCGGTGAGCGGGTTTTGACTGAGCAGACGGGCACTCCCCTTGCGTAGATGCTCGGCTAGGCTGGCCGCAGCCAGGGTTATGGCGTTTTCACCCTGGCGATTGGTAAACAAAAAGACACCCTTGAAATCGCTGACCCAGCTCAGACGCAAGGTCTTGCGTGTCCCGCGCTCGGTCTGAAACTCGATCCAGGCACCCGGCTGCAAGGACTGGACAAGCTTCAGATGGTGGCTGGTCGTCGTCTGAGTGGCCTCCTTGTCGCGCTGCGCAGTCAGCGGTTCCTTATCGCGCTCAGAGGTCACGGAGGTGGTGATCGGCTCGGGGCGCGGTGGCAGGCGGTTGGATACCCCTGTCTCCGGATGCTCGCTGGCGGATTCGCCGCGGATAGCGGCAACATGGCATTGAATTAGGTTGCTGAAAAACTCACCCCATTCCTTCTCCAGCCCCAAGCGGGCCAGAGCCGAACGCAGACCCTGGATCAGGTTGGGTAGCATGACGATGAGGCGCTCGCGCTCTGCAGTATTGGTCTTGGGTGTGATGCTCCAGATCAGGTCATCCATGAGTTGAAGCGCCTGTCTCCATTCAGGCGAGTCGTCGCTTTGGTTGATAAAGGTGTCGCTCAAGACCCAGGACCAGCCGCGTTGGAGAAAATCGCTGATCAAATCGGGGATGCCTGGTCGCTGAATACGCCTTTGGATCTCGGACGAAACCCGCTGCTCCGCGAGCCCTTGGCGCTCGCGCCGTGCGAGATCAGCGAGCAGGGCAGCAGATGCAGCCTTGGTCTTGGACTCCTCCTCGGCTAAGAAGCCTTCAAACTGCTCGACCTGGGCGGAAAAGACCCCGATGTCTGATTCAAAGTCATCAAGCACCGCCTTGACGACCGCACGGATCTTGGCGAGCAAAGACTGCATCTCTTGCTCGCCACGCCCGAGATAGGACTCGGCTAAAACATCGAGCAAACGACGCGCGGGATGCTTGCGGTCTGAAAAGAAGGTTTTGTCGAGCAGGGCAACCTTGAGGATGGGGATCTGCAGCTTGGCGATCTCGGCCCGCACGGCATCGGGCAGCTCCGGGTCCTTGAAGACCGCATCGAAGAGCATAGCCACGATATCGATGACCATGCTGTCGAGCGCCGAGGTTTGGCGCAACTCGGGGGAAGCGCGCAATTGGGCCACAACATTGACAGCAGACGGATCGAGCGGCACTGCCCCGAGCGTAGGCCAGGCGCTGGGGTCGAGCGCACCCCGTTGCAGATTACCCAGGGTCTGGAAAAGCTGATCGCGGGGAAGGGTTGGAGGCGCTGCCTGGGTAGGAGGAACGAGCGGAACGGCGGGAACACCCGGTGCCAGCGGCAGGGCGGCGCCCACGACCGGCGGCAGGCTGCTTGCGGCAGGTGCCGCTGCCAACCGCCGCCAGGAATGCCAGAGCTCTTCGAAGACATCGCCTGTCTGGGTACCGACAGCCCCCCCCCCTGTGGGGATGCCCCCTGCCCCCAAACCGGCCTGCACCGCACTCGCTGGCCCGGTGACCGAAACGCCCGGCGCACCTGCTTCTCCCTTGGCTTGGACACCGCTCAGTGGAATCTGGGGTAGGATGCCGGATTCGACCAATTGGCGGTTGATCTCGGCATAGATCGCCGGCAAGTCCGCGACCACCTGGTGCTCGAAGACCTGCAATATGAAGATCGCCAGGTCACGCACGACACCGAGATCGGTGAGTGCCTGCAACAGGGCCCGGTAGATCATCATGGGATAAAAGGGGTTGTCCTCTTGGGCGAGACGCGGCAGATTCAGGAGGACAGCTACGCGCCGATCGAGCGCCACCATCGATTGAGCGCAATGATAGGCAGACCGCGTCGTCAGCTTGGTCAGCGCCAGGTCCAGCTCGAAGTCCGAGTCATCGACCAGGCTCAGCTCGCCTGTCAGGACGGCTGCCGGACGCGCCTCTTGTGATCTAAGGCGGGTGACCGCCTGATCGAAGGTCTCGATATAGGTCTCGCGGAAGCGCTGCAACATGGCAGGGCTGCGATTGGACAAGAACGCCCTCGCATCGAAACAAAGCTGGCTCTGGGTCTGATCGATCGGCTGATCCATCATCGCCAGGAGCTCCTCATTGGCCCGCCCCACCTGCCGCGTGAAGGCCGCCAGCAAGGCATCAATCAGATAATCCCTGCATGTACGCAACAGTCTCAGGCCATCGGTAGAGGTATCGGGGCCTTGATCCCTGTCTGGGTTTATCAACTGGATGACATTTGAGTCTTGCGATTTACCCATATACGCCTGCTTAAATTCAGCAGATTGGTAGCCGTTTGTTGTATTGATCGATGCCCCTACGAACTCTTGAGTATAGGTATAGGCAAATTCTGACCGTAGTGTCCGAGATTCATCCCTGCTCCGGGCTGCTTACTCGACCGTCACCGACTTGGCCAGGTTGCGCGGCTGATCGACATCGGTCCCCTTGAGCACAGCTACATGATAGGCTAGAAGCTGGAGGGGAATGGTAAAGAGCAAGGGGTCAACCAGCTCATTGGTGGCCGGCACACCCACCACCGTGACCCCGTTGTTTTGGGCCAGGTGAACCCGTTGATCGGCAAAGACTATAAGCTGGCCGCCGCGGGCGCGCACCTCTTCGAGGTTTGATTTAAGCTTCTCTAGCAGTCCGTTGTTAGGCGCGACCGCTATCACCGGCATCTCCTCGTCAATCAGGGCCAAGGGACCATGCTTGAGTTCGCCGGCCGGATAGGCCTCGGCATGGATATAGGAGATCTCCTTAAGCTTGAGCGCTCCCTCCAGGGCGATCGGATAATGCTCACCGCGACCCAAAAATAGGGTGTGATGCTTATCAGCAAAGCGCTCGGCGAGGGCAGCAACGGTCGCATCGAGCCTCAAGACCTCCTCGACCTCGCCGGGCAGTTGTCGCAGCAAACCGACCAGACGTCTCTCCTCCTCAGCGCTCAGGCCCCGACAGCGACCGAGGGCGATGGTTAGAAGCAACAAGGCCACCAACTGGGTGGTGAATGCCTTGGTCGAGGCCACGCCGATCTCCGGCCCGGCATGGGTCAAAAAGACCAGGTCGGATTCGCGCACCAAGGAGCTTTCCGGGACATTGCAGATGGCGAGTGTCGCTGCATAGCCTGCGTTCTTGGCCTGGTGCAAGGCAGCAAGTGTGTCTGCGGTCTCGCCCGACTGTGAGATGGCAACGAACAGGGTCCCCTCGGGGACCACGGCACGACGATAGCGATATTCGCTCGCCACCTCGACCTGACAGGGCAGACCCGCGAGCGATTCGAGCCAATAGCGCGCAACCAGACCCGCGTGATAGCTCGTCCCGCAGGCGATGATGCGTACCGAACGAATCTGAGGGAACAGGGCTGCTGCCCGATGACCAAAGACCTCGAGCGGGACCCGTTCGCCGCTCAAACGCCCCTCTAGGGTCTCGGCGATGGCGTGGGGCTGTTCAAAGATCTCCTTTTGCATGTAATGCCGATAAGGGCCGCGTTCGATCGTCTCGACCGAAAGCAACGAGGTCTTCATCGGGCGTTCGACCAACTGGCCGCTGCGGTCCCAGATCCATATAGCCTCCCGGCTCAGTTCCGCAAGGTCTCCGTCCTCCAGGAAGATAAAACGATTGGTGACCGGCAGAAGCGCACAGACATCGGAGGCGATGAAAGACTCGCCAAATCCCAGCCCGATGACCAGCGGGCTGCCATACCGCGCCGCCACCAGGTGATTAGGGTCCTGGGCATCGATCACCCCGAGGGCATAGGCACCGCGCAGCCCTTGGACGGCGGCGCGAACCGCATCGACCAGGGGCAAACCGCGCGCAAGCTCGGCATAGATGGCATGGACGACGACCTCGGTGTCGGTGTCTGAGGTAAAGATATGCCCCTCGGCGCTCAGCCTGGCCCTTAATGCCTCATGGTTCTCGATGACCCCATTATGGACCAGGGCGCAGCGCTCGGCGCTGATATGCGGATGGGCGTTATGCACTGCAGGCTCACCATGGGTCGCCCAGCGGGTATGGGCGATCCCCAGGGTCCCCGGCAAGGGCTCAGCGGCGAGCGCCTCGGCCAGACGCGCCACCTTGCCGAGCACCCGCAGGCGATTGAGTTGGCCCCCTTCATCGAGCACGGCGATCCCCGCCGAGTCATAGCCGCGATACTCCAGCCGACGCAGACCCTCTAAGAGGATGGCCGCAACCGGTCGCTGGGCGATGGCACCAACGATCCCACACATGAAACACTCACTGCTCTCAAGAAAGTGCGCAAACAGGCGCACTGTGCTCTTCCTGCCCCGAATGCGGAGCGCATTCGTCTCTGACAGGCGTGACTTTCCCGACTACGGCAGAGACCCTCTCTGCTGTAGCTCCGCCGTTACCGGACGGACTCGCCACGGGTAGGGCAGTTGCGGTTGCCAGCCGTTTGAGATTGAGCGCGGCATTGATGTCCCGATCATGGCGCGTGCCGCATTGAGGACACGTCCATTCCCGATCCTTCAACGCCAACATCTCATTCTCCCAACCACAGACCGAACACAGGCGGCTGCTCGGATCCCAGCGATCAGCTAAAACCAACCAGACGCCGTAGCGTTTCGCCTTAAGGCCGCTCGGACATTGGCAATGCGTGCGTGCAGCCTTGCCAACATCGCAGAGGATTTCCTTCGATTCTTCAAGATCGGAAGCCTTGTGCCTTTTGCCAGTCCGGCCCTTGGCGCAAACCCAGCCCCGACCTTGGCCGCCTCAACCTTGCAGGAAAGGCGTCTGCCTCGAATCCTGAGACAACGAAGCGCAGAGGAGATTCAACAGACTCGCCATTGGAAAGCCTGGCCGCCGCCTCAACGCCCAGGTCAACACCAGTCGTTTCATGCGCCTGCGATAGAACGCAGCATCGACCACTTCAACCTGAATGGCGACGAACCTGCGATCCGCAGTACGCGAAACGGTCGCACCAAGAGTCTTGCCATTTCCACTCGGCAAGCGCCCAATTCCAGACACACCGCCCCGTACCGCAGGCGCAGGTGAAGTAAACCGCCTGCTCAGGCGTCAGACAAAGGGCGATTTTGTGGGTCAGTTGCATGGCTTACTCGTTGGTGTTCTGTCGAACGCCAAACAATTTCGCTAGATTCATGAGCTAATCAGATTCAATCATGATCACTCATGACTCACCCCCTTTCTTATTGATAAGAAACACATGCTTTTGAAATTGAGTGAGCTGTCCTGATGTCGTGGGCATGGAAAGACGAGACATGAGATTGCTGTCGTTTGCGGCGCGCGAAGGGGCCCAAGGGCTCAAGGAAAGGTGGGTGAGAAGCGGGCGCTGTTGGCGGAGCAGGACGCCCAGATACGCAAGCTCATGTGCGACGGGACACCGGATGAGCTGAAGCTGCCGTTTGCGCTGTGGAGCCGGCAGGCGGTGCGGCAGTTGATCCTCGACCGTTTTGGCATCGAGCTCAGGCCGCAGGGGGAAGGCAAGTACTTGGCGCGCTGGGGATTGACGCCCCAGAAACCGATTCGGCGCGCCTATGAGCAAAGCCCGCCGGCGGGCAAGACGTGGCTTGAGGAGACCTACCCGGACATTGCCCGGCGCGCCAAGGCCGAGGGCGCCGAAATCCACTGGGGCGATGAAACGGGGCTGCGCTCGGACGAGGTGCGCGGGCGCTCTTATGCGCCGGCGATCAAGACGCCCGAGATTCGCGTCACGCACCGTCGCGAAGGCCTGTCGGTGATCTCGACGCTGACCAACCGCGGCAAGGTGCGTCGGAAGGCGTTCGCGGGGGCGATGAACGCCGACATCCTGATCGACTTCATGAAGCGGCTCGTCAAGGACGCCAGGGGCAAGAAGATCTTCCTCATCCTCGACAACCTGCGCGTGCATCACACCAAGCCGGTCAAGGCCTGGCTGGCTGCATGCGCCAATCAAATCGAGGCCTCCTCCCTCCCCTCCTACAGCCCAGCACTGAACCCCAACGAGATGCTCAAGGCCACCATCACCGCGCAGGCGCCCTCCCGCGCCAAGGGCGATCTGAAGAAGGCGACCGTCAGCCACCTGCGCCGCCTTCTCAATTCCCCCCAACGCATCATGCGCTACTTCCAGCATCCCAAGCTCCATGATGCCACGTAATACAAGTTCATTGGTTTCGGATCAATAGATCGCTTATCCCCAAGCTGGCCATACCAGTTGTTGCCCCACAAGGCGAGTTGTCCATCAGCCAGTTGCGCCAGTCTATGCAGGCTGCCTAAGCGCACGGCAGTTGCCTGGTACTCAGGAGGACCGATGGTGACCCGCACCGGTGCAGCGCTGGGCAGGAGGCTGCCATTGCCGAGTTGACCATAGTCATTGTTGCGGCCCCAGGCCCACAGGCTGCCGTCTTCGGTATAGGCCACGACATGCCATTCATTGGCATTGATCCCTTTGACCCTAAACTCACTTAAAGCGGTCACCTTGACCGGCACAGTCTCGATATCCGTAGCGGCACCGAGACCAAGCTGCCCCTCCCTGTTATTGCCCCAGACCCATAGCTGACCGTCGCTGGTGATCGCAAAGCTTTCCGCATAGTCGGCCGCGGCGGCGGTGACATTGGATAAACGGCTGACCTGCACGGGGACCCCCGACCACTCCCCCCCAGCCCTTGCGCCCATTGCCAAAGCGCCCATAGTCACCTAGGCCCCATACCTAAAGCGTCCCATCCGAGCGCACCGCCAGGCTATGAAACTGACCGGTCGCAATCGCCGCCACACCCGTTAGATTCATCACTTGAACAGGTAGGGGACGATCGGTTTTGGGTCCCGTCACCGAGTACACCCCACTCATTTTGACCCCAGCCCCAAACCGTACCGTCGGCGCGCAAGGCCAATGTATGATTGGCCCGGGCAGCGATCGCGACGACATCGGTCAGACCCTTGACCCGAACCGGCAGGCCGCTGAATAGACCTGCCCCTGACTGACCAGTGCCGAGCTGACCAAAGGTGTTATCGCCCCAGGCATACACCGTCCCATCGCTATGGGGCGCCACCGAGTGTTTCTCACCGGCCGCAAGCTGGGGGGTAACGGCCTCAGACACGGCCGACCCCAGCTCTAGACCAGTGAGCAGCATGCCTATGCATAACAGGCGGGATAAGATGGAGGCTGATATCAGCTCTAACCCCTACGGCTAATGAGGAAGGCACTTGTAAATATAGTCCAGTCCTTACCGGCTACCGCGCCGGAAGCAAGATGCGATCAGCGGGGGCTGGTGATGCCCTGCGTTTATCACACCGTTTCTAGATGACAGGACGCCCCCTTGAACATCGGTATCCAGATGCAGATGGCACCTCCTCAGTCTCTATCCCCCGAGATCCTAATCCCGGTCTTCAACGCCTATGAGTCGGTCAAACGCTGTGTGCACAGCGTGCTGCGCTATACGCCGATCGATTGCCCCATCCGCATCCTCGATGATGCCAGCACCGATCTGCGCCTCTTGGCTTGGCTCGATGAGTTGGAACTCAAGGAGCCGCGGGTTAGGCTGGAGCGGGCGGATGAAAACCTGGGCTTTGTCGGCAATGTCAACCGGGGGCTGGCAACGGCCCAGGGTGATGTCATCGTCCTAAACTCAGATACCCTGGTAACCCCCAGCTGGGTCGAGCGATTGGTCGAGTGCGCCGCAAGCGACCCGCAAATCGGCATCGTCTGTCCGCTTTCAAACAATGCGACCATCCTCTCGGTCCCTCTGATGAATGGGGATAATCCCATCCCCGATGGGCTGACGGTCGACCGTTTCGCAGCCCTGATCGCCGCACACAGTGCCCGCCGCTACCCGCGTCTGCCGGTAGCGGTGGGCTTTTGTATGTTGATCCGGCGAGCGGTGATCGATCGTCTCGGCCTTTTGCATCGCGCCTATCACCGCGGCTATGGCGAGGAATGCGACTATTCATTGCGTGCCTGGGAGGCGGGATTTGCGGTGGCCTGTTGCGATGAGGCATTCGTTTATCACCAGAGCGAACAAAGCTTCGGCGCCGTCTTAGGCATGACCGAGATCAAGCAGCGCAACGAGGCGGTCCTCTTGAGCCGCTGGCCCTTTTATCATCACCTGATCCGCCGCTTTTGTCAGCTCAATCCGTTGCGCGATGTCCAAGAACGGATCCTAACCGGCCTGGCAGAGGCCCGCGGCGACCGCGCGCCCCATGTCCTCTACGTCATCCATGCCTATCACAGCCTAGGCGGCACCGAGCTGCATTCGCGCGCGCTCATGGAGGGTCTGGCCGACGAGTATCGGATGACCCTGGTCTTTCCCGACGAGACCGACCCCTATCGCGATCTTCAGTGTATCGAGGAGGATGGACGCCTGCGGGTATTGGCCTATCAACGCGCCCTGATCGAGGGGGGGCCGCGGCTGTTTGGTCAGGTCATGAGCCTGCGCAACCCGGCCGTCGAGTCAAGCCTTGCCCGGCTGATCGCCGGCGGTGCGATCAAGCTGGTCCATTTTCAGCATCTCCTGGGCTGGGGGAGCCTGGAGCTTCCGGTGATCGCGCGCCGTCTAGGGGCGGCGGTGGTCTTAAGCTTGCATGATTATTTCTTATTCTGTCCTGTATTTGACATGCTCCGGCCCAAAGGCGAGCCCTGCGGCAGGCCATGCGTTGATCCCGACGACCCAGGGTGTCTGGATTGCTTGAGACAACAGGCTTCGATCGATGAGGATGAATGGCGTCCCTTCCTGCACGCGCGTCGCCAAGGGCTGTTGGCGATCTTCGAGGCCGCCGATGCGATCATCGCCCCCTCGCGTTTTGTCTTGCAGCGCTTTATCCGCGCCTATGGCGAGGCGCTGGCGTCCAAGGTGCGGTTCATCCCCCATGGCCTGCCTGATCTGGGATCGCCCCTGCCGCCCAAACGCGCCCAGCGTTTTCGAATCGGTGTCTTTGCCAATCTGACCCGCCGTAAGGGCGCTGAGCGCCTGCTGGAGACCCTGGCGCTCCTTCAACGGCGGCGGGATCTAGAGGTCCTGCACTTTGGCGGCGTTGAGCCGGTCTATAAGGACGCCCTGGTGGCAGCAGGTGTGGGGCTCAGGGGGGTCTATCGGCATCAGGACCTCAGGCGTCTCGTCGCTGAGGTGGATCTCGCCCTGGTCCCCTCGGTCTATGAGGAGACCTTTTGTTTGACGATCGCCGAGCTTCAGGCACTCGGGGTGCCGGTCTTGACCTTTGCGGTCGGCGCCATCCCCGAGCGAATTGCCGATGGGATCACAGGGTTCTTGGTCGATGAACCCAGCGCCAAGGCCTTGGCGGCGCGCATCGAGGAGCTCATCGCCATACCTGAATTGGTGCAGCAGGTCCGCGCCTCTTTGCGTCAACAGCGCTACAGGCGGCTCGATGAAAACCGGCAGGACTATGCCGCCTTGTATGAGCAGTTGCTGGGGGAAGTGGCGGGACGGCCAAGCGTCCCCTTGGAGAGGGTGATCGCTGAGCTGGAGGAGCAGGGGGCCATCGTTGAGATGTCAGCCGCCCTGCCCGAATCCTTCATGCCGGGGTGGTGGATCAGGCGAGAGGGGCACCTGCGCAAGGGTCCGCTCGCCAAAACGTCGGTCCCTTCCCTGTCTCCTGCCGCCTATGGCTCAGGCGAAGAGCGGCGCTGGATTGTGCTTGTGGGGGGTGAGGAATCGCCCTGTGGTCTGCAAAGACAGACAAGCGCCGGTCTAGACCTGTTGCTGGTCATCCTGGAGGTCGAGGAGGATCCTGACGCCTTGGCCAGGACCTTAGACTCACTCAGAACGGGATGGGCAGGCAGGCTGCGTATCCTGATCATCAGCCCTCCAGTCTCTGCCTCCGCGGAGGGGAGGGAAGGGACCCAGCCTGCGGCCTACATTGAGCCATCCTCCTCCCAGACATTCTCCTCCCAGAGGGCAGGGCGCGATCTCGCCTGCACCTGGCTGCGGCTCAGCCCCAGACAATCGGCGGTGCGCCTGATCAATCGCTGGATCGCCGCACAGACAGGCGATTGGATCGGCTGGATGAAAGCTGGTGACCAGCTTCACCCCTCTGCTCTTTATCTAATCGCCGACTGGAGCAACCGCCATCCACACTGGCAGTTCATCTATACCGATGAGGATCGGATCGCCGAGGACGGTCGGCGTTATCAGCTGTGTTTTAAACCAGACTTTGACCTGGATCTGTTGCGCTCCCAGGCTTATCTCGGCGATCTCTGTCTGATCAGACGCGAGGTCTTTTTGACATGCGCTGGCCTGACGCCAGCGCTTGAGGTGGCCCAACTTGATCTGTGTTTAAAGGTCGTCGATGCCTATGGCGAAGCAGCCATCGGGCACATCCCGCAGGTCCTTTATCATCGCGCCGATTGGCGTCCTTACCGGCCCCCTGACTTTGAGTCGATCAGCAAGGTCATTGCCTCGCACTTTAAACGGCGTGCTCTGCGCGCCCTGATTCGCCCGACCTCGTTCGCTGGGATCTATTGGGTCGATTATCCCCGAAACCCCAAAAACCAGACGGCGCTGGTGATCCTCACCTGCGGGGATACCCAGGCGGTTGCTGACCTGATCCAGTCGGTCCAGCCGTCCATCGATGCCAAAGAGGTCCTAGTCCTCGATTTCAAACGCCAGGGGAGCGCTGGGCGCCCTCGATGGCCGGATCCTCACTGCCGCTGGCAAGGCGCTGAGGGTCCGCTCGCCCGTTCGCTCAACCGCGCCATCCGCCGCCTGCGATCGGAGCGGGTGCTGGTCATGCATGATGGCCTGCGCGCCCGGCCCAATTCGGCGCTCTCCATCCTACTCGGCCTGATCGATCGGCCAGAGGTCGCCTTGGTCGGACCCTGTCTCCTGGACCCACAGGGGCGCATCCTCCAGGCCTATCCGCTCCTCGGCTTTTGGCCCCTCGGCGCCCTGGGCCAGGTGCATCGCGGTCACAGCCTGGCTGAGACCGGCGGCCCTCTCAATCGCCATCTCTGTGTCCAGCGTTGTGCGACGGTCTCGGATCAGGCATTTATGCTGTGGCGGCCTGCCTTCCTCCAGGCAGGTGGATTTGCCGAGGAAAACTTTGCAAATGCCTGGTGGTTGCTCGATCTGGGGTTGCGACTAGGCCAACTGGGCTATCGGGCCCTTTGGGCCCCGCATGCTACCCTGTTTGCAAGCGCAACCGGCAGTTTTCAGGGTTATCGCCGACGACTGCTCAAGGATCTGAGGATCGCTGAAGAGACCGCGCGGCTCTATGGGCGCTGGCTGCCGCAACTTGCCCGCGATCCGGCCTATCATCCCCATTTGAGCCTGCGTCGCTTCGATGCCCGACCTGAGACCGAGATCCGCCTCAGCTGGGATCCAGAGCGCTGTCTTCTCCCGCGGTTCCTTGGTTTTCCAGGCGATCTGACAGCCAGCGGTCATTATCGGGTGATCGATCCCCTCTCGGCCTTGCATACCCATGGCCTGGCCTGTGTCACTTGGATCGATCCAGACCCCGGGATCCGCCCGCCGAGCGTTGTCGAGCTCGAACGCCTGCAGCCGGATGTCCTGCTTTTACATAATGCACTCCATGACCGACACCTACAGGCCCTTGAGCTGTATCGGCATTACAACAGGGCCAGGCTGGTCTTTACCCTCGATGACCTGATCACTGATCTTCCCCCCTGGAACCCCTTTAGGCAGACCAATTACCCAGATCTCGATCGCCGCTTAACCCGCGCGCTTGGCCTCTGCGACCGGCTGCTGGTCAGCACCCCGCTGCTTGCCGAGTTTTATGGCAGCCGGCATGCGGATATCCGGGTGGTGCCGAATCGTTTAACCCGCACACGCTGGCAGGGCCTGGCCGATCTCGCCGAGTCGATGCGAGAGTTCGGGTGTCGGCCGCGGATCGGCTGGGCGGGTGCGGGGCAGCACCTGGGTGATCTCGAGTGGCTGCTGCCGGTCGTCGAGGCCCTGGCCAGGGAGGCCGATTGGTGTTTTTTCGGCATGTGTCCAGATGAACTCAGGCCCTATGCCGCCCAGGTCCTGCCGATGGTCGATTTTGCCGATTATCCAAAGACCCTCGCTCGGCTAGGGCTTGATGTTGCAATCGCCCCCCTGGCGTTGCATGATTTCAACCGCTGCAAAAGTCCGCTTAAGATCCTAGAATATGGCGCGCTCGGTCTACCGGTGATCTGCACCGATATCGAGCCCTATCGCGAGGCACCAGTCGAACGCCTGCCCAATCAGCCCGACCTCTGGATCGAGGCCCTGCGCGCACGCCTAGCCGATCGAGAGTCGGCCCGTCAGGAAGGCAGGCGGCTTAGACACTGGGTCGAGTCCGGCTGGATGCTAGAGGATTCTCTCGAAACCTGGATCGAGGGGTTGTCGTTTTTGGGCAACAAGCCGCCAGACACGTTTTCATCAGCACAGGGGGGAGAGTAACCATGAGTCGGATCAAGGCACCTCAGGCCGCGGTCAGTGCGGCCATCCTCGGGATGGCCTGTTATGGTCAGGGGACGGAGTCAAACGCAGATGCAGTGCTTGTGCCAGGTAGACAATTGTTCGCCGCTGTCAGTAATACAGCAGCGCCGCTGGCAACGAGCACAGCGCCGGATGAATCCACGGTCCTTGCCAGTGGCGCGGCCCTCGATCAGGCAGCGGCCTCGACCAGCAATACCAATACCCAAGGGGTGGCGGGGACATTGTTCCACGCCTGCCACAGCGGTGCCAATGTGGGAACCGTTTTCCAGAGCGACTGCGATCTCTTGCTCAGGGGCGCGACGCAAGACCCTGCGGGGGTCGCCCAGGCCCTGAGCGTCCTGACCCCAGATCAAGTCTTGGCCCCGCGCAACGAGTCGGTCCAGCAGGTCAGCGCCGGGTTGGGTGTGGTCTCCATGCGACTGGAGGGACTGCGCTCAGCAGCCCGCGATCAGGTCTCGGTGACATCATTGGCCGCTCAGATGTTGCGCCAGGCCACTGGCGGCGGTGCGAGCGCGGACCTTGACCTGGGTCGCGGCGGCCTCTTTTTTAATCTCAAATATCTCGACACCGAACAGGATCGCAACCGCTATACCTCGGGCTATGATCAGGATGGCCTGCGCCTGACCCTGGGTGCGGATTACCGGGTCCAGGACAATCTCATCCTGGGTCTATTTGCAAACTACGCCTCGGCCGATACCAGCTATTGGCTCAACAAGGGCGGGATGGATACCACGACCTGGGGCCTGGGGCTCTATGGGACCTATTACTGGGACAATGGGTCATTCATCGAGGGCTCGCTCGGCTATGACACCCATGACTATGATCTGACCCGCCGGCTCGATTACAGCATTGTGGTCGACGGGGTGAGGACCCAGGTCAGACAGCTGGCGATATCCGACCCCGATGGCCGGACCTTCTATGCCAGCCTCGGCGGCGGTTACAACCTCGATGTCCAGGCATTCACCTTAATGCCGAGCCTAAAGTTCAACTATCTGCGCAACCATCTAGATTCCTATCACGAGCGCATCTCTGATCCGAGCGCACCGGGTGGAGGCATGGGGCTCGCCTTTGATTCGCAGACCTATGAATCCTTCACCTCGCGTTTGGGATTTACCATCGCCCGCGCCTTTAGTTCAGGGGTCGGCGTTTGGGTCCCGCAGCTGAGCCTCGATTGGGTCCATGAGTTCTCAGCAGACCAAAAGCAGCTGGCCGCGCGCTTCGTCAATGACCTAAGCGCAACACCGCTGGCCCTCACCACCTCCAGTCCAGACCGCAATTATTTTGACCTGGGAATTGGTCTGGCCGGTCAGTTCGCCCAGGGCCGTTCGGCATTTATCTCGATCAATAAGCTCTTGGGCTACGAGGATATCGAGCACTACAGCATCACTGGCGGGGTGCGGATGGAGTTTTAAGGGGCGCGCGCAGTCGCCTGAGGTCTCCTAGGGTATGCAGGGGCGTACCCTAGGGGGCCGGTGCGCCTACCCCCAGCTCAATCCATACCGCGGATGGCGGCGATCAATCCTTGCAATCGCGCCATGATCTTGGGGGTGCGCTGGCGGCGGCTTTGAATGGCTGTAGGGTCCCAGCTCCAAGACGAGTCTGCCGGGAGCAGGCCGATCTCTCCCAAGACCCGCCGCGCCTCGGACTCGGGATCAGCGGCCAGTCTTTCATAGATGACCCGGCTAGGCCTGATCCCATAGAGCGCAAACAGGCTGTGCAATTGGCGTTGGGCAAAGGTCAGCAGCTCAAGCCTGCGGATGAGATCCACTGGGGTCAGCTCAGCCAACACCCTTTCTAGCAGATCAGGGGGATAGGCACCCGACCAACAACCGGTGCGCTCAGCCACCAGATAGGACATCGCCTGGGCGAGAAGGTCTTGGCGTTCGATCCAGATAAACCGGACCCTCGGCCAGTGGTGGGGGATGACCCCGATACGCCACAGGAAAAAGAGCTGATCCCAGCTCAGTTTGACCGCAAACCTGGGACCGAGCTCGGTCTTCAGATGCAGAAGATAGTCAGATAGATCCTGGAGCCCTAGACGCTCACAGGTCTTGATGAGATGCTCGCCTGTAAAGGCCTCCTCGGCGCGATTGATCAGGCCGCTAGCGGCAAGTGATTTGGCTAGGAGGTTTGAGCCGCTGCGATTGGTGAAAGCGATCACGACCACCAGCTCAGGGGGCTCTTCAAGGGCAGGCGGTCGAGGCCCAGGGCGGTCACCAAGGGGGCGGGCAAAATGACGCAGGATCAGGCGCTCATGGATCCCCGGTTCATAGTCAAGCAAAAAGGGCAAGGGCTTAAGTGGTAAGGGCGCTTGTCCTGCTCCCCCAAGATCTTGCTGGGCAGCGTCCCTCAGCCCCTGCACCTGTCCAGGGAGAGGTTGGGCGCAGGCCCCTTGCAGCGGAAGACGTCCCAGCAGCCAATCGGTATCGGCCAGATAGACCGCGATGGAACGGGATGTCGGCAGTTCCCTCGACGCGAATTGAAAGGCGTGGTAGCCATCTCCCTTGCCGGCCTGGACGAGGTCAGCGCGGAAGGCATCAGCGCGCAGGCGCCGCCAAGGTTGACCATCGACCCGCACCTCAACCCACAGGTGGAGGTCTGGCGCGCGCGGCGACCAGATCCAGCCGTGCAGGGTGCCGTCGATGATCCCATCGAGATGACCCTCGATGAGATCCGATGGGGGCTCGGTGTGCAGTTGCCTGATCTCGGCCAGCAGGGCCCTGTAGGCCTCAGGTGCATTGGCGCGCCAACGTTCGACGATCTGCCGATTCGTCAGTCTCTCGGTGGGGAGGGAAACCGAAAGCTGAAGACCCTGAGAGGCCGCCAACCAGTCCCGGTACTGGGCCAATTGGTCAGGGAGGTTCTGTTGGCGCGGCCCATAGCCCTCTCGCAGACAGTATGCGCACAGGGCCTGCGGGTACCTTTGATCCAGGATCCCGGTGCGGATCGACTGAAATGGTTGGCCCTGCCAAAGCTGCTTGGCATCGATCTCACCGAGCTGACCCACTGAGGGCCCTGCGTCATGGGCAAAGCAGCAGGGCTTGGTATGACCGCTGCGTCGGACATAGAGGGTCTTGAAGGGCTCGAGACAATAAAAGGGCTCAGGGCCGGGATAGGGGGCAAAGGCCAAGACCGTCTCTAGCGCCTCGGGCGCAAGCCGCCCGGTATCGAGCCGGGTCTCGGTCGCATGTCCAGGCGGCGGGCGGTGCGGCTGAAGTCGGCGGGCGGCGCTGGGGAGCTCAGCAAGCGGCAGGGTCGCCGAGACATCGCCGCGCGCCGCGCGCCAACTGGACTCATCGGCCACTGCGGTCTGGCGGTATTGGTCGGTCGAGAGGATGAGCCCATGCGCCTGCGCCCGGCGTTCGGCCTCTTCCAGGATCGGCGCATCGATCCAGGGTCTGAAGATCGCCCGATGGCCGGCCAGTTCCTTGGTGGTCTCAAAGGTCTGAAGCGCCTTGAGATGAATGATCTCAACCCCGCAGTCGGCCATGAGGTCAACGAACCGAGGAAGATCTCTGACCTGGTGTTCAAAGGCAATCGAATTGACCTCGATACGCGGATAGCGCCGGTTGAACGCGCGTTTATACTCGGTAAGCCGCCGGATGCCCGCAAGCACCCGATCAAACCGTCCTCCGAGATAGACCGACTCATATGCCTCAGCGCTCACCCCCGAGATGCTCAGGGTGACGCTAAAGACCCAGTTTTCCACGAGGAGCTCGCAGAACTGCTCATCGAGATGCATGCCGTTCGTGAAAAAATCGATCAGGACCCGATAGGTGCTCAGCTGCTTGATGAGCCCGATAAAATCCGGATGCAGGGTCGGTTCGCCGTAGCCGAAACAATGGACGCTGATCACCTGCGGCAGGATCGGCTCAAGGCTCGGCCATAGCCGCTCGAGGTCGATGAAGCCGCGCTCTTGCTCCTTGATCGAGAATAGCCGGCTGGGGCTTAGACCCGAGAAGGTCGGGCACATGGCGCACTTGAGGTCACAGACATTACTGACCTCGAGGAAGAGCTCTGCTGGGGCCTCGGGCGGCGGGCCACCCTGAGACCAGGCCGAAAGACGCGCGATCGCCTCCAGACGCTGGGGCCACCAATCAAGCCCCGCAGGGAGATCGCCGTTGGTGGGGTGAGCAGCTGGTGACCCGTTGGTGTCTGTAAGGCTGGGGGCCTCTTTGAAGGGGGTAGGGGGCTCAGCGGTCATGGGGGGGATGCCTGGATGAGTAACAGGTTGATGCAATGGCTAGGCGATCCTTGGATCATGGTAAGGCCATCCCAACCTTAAGGCCACTAATGGATCAAGGGGCGAGGGATCATCGGCTTGCGAGTGGGGCAATGATGCAGTCTCTTTCTGCACAGATTTCGGTCAGAGGCGCTCGTCTGAGGCAGCATGTTTTTTATTGATAAGAAACACATGCTTTTGAAATTAAGTAAGCTGTCTAATTATAGTGGGCATGGAAAGATTATAGTGGGCATGGAAAGACGAGACATGAGATTGCTGTCGTTTGCGGCGCGCGAAGGGGCCCAAGGGCAAGCGGGGTAGGCGCAAGGTGGGTGAGAAGCGGGCGCTGTTGGCGGAGCAGGACGCCCAGATACGCAAGCTCATGTGCGACGGGACACCGGATGAGCTGAAGCTGCCGTTTGCGCTGTGGAGCCGGCAGGCGGTGCGGCAGTTGATCCTCGACCGTTTTGGCATCGAGCTCAGGCCGCAGGGGGAGGGCAAGTACTTGGCGCACTGGGGATTGACGCCCCAGAAACCGATTCGGCGCGCCTATGAGCAAAGCCCGCCGGCGATCAAGACGTGGCTTGAGGAGACCTACCCGGACATTGCCCAGCGCGCCAAGGCCGAGGGCGCCGAAATCCACTGGGGCGATGAAACGGGGCTGCGCTCGGGCGAGGTGCGCGGGCGCTCTTATGCGCCGGCGATCAAGACCTCCGAGATTCGCGTCACGCACCGTCGCGAAGGCCTGTCGGTGATCTCGACGCTGACCAACCGCGGCAAGGTGCGTCGGAAGGTGTTCGCGGGGGCGATGAACGCCGACATCCTGATCGACTTCATGAAGCGGCTCGTCAAGGACGCCAGGGGCAAGAAGATCTTCCTCATCCTCGACAACCTGCGCGTGCATCACACCAAGCCAGTCAAGGCCTGGCTGGCTGCATGCGCCAATCAAATCGAGGCCTCCTCCCTCCCCCCCTACAGCCCGGCACTGAACCCCAACGAGATGCTCAAGGCCACCATCACCGCGCAGGCGCCCTCCCGCGCCAAGGGCGATCTGAAGAAGGCGACCGTCAGCCACCTGCGCCGCCTTCTCAATTCCCCCCAACGCATCATGCGCTACTTCCAGCATCCCAAGCTCCATGATGCCGCGTAATACAAGTTCATTGGTTTCGGATCAATAATGCCGCGCTCAACCTCAAACAGCTGGCAACCGCAACTGCCCTACCCGGGGCGAGTCCGTCCGGTAACGGCGGCGCTACAGCAGAGAGGGTCTCTGCCGTAGTCGGGAAAGTCACGCCTGTCAGAGACGAATGCGCTCCGCATTCGGGGCAGGAAGAGAACAGTGCGCCTGTTTGCGCACTGTCTTGAGAGCAGGGACCTATTCCCTCTTCAATGGCCGCCTCCACCCCTCGACCGTTACCTGACGCGCCCGGGCAAGCGTCAGGCGGTCGGGGGGGACATCGCGGGTGATCACTGAGCCTGCACCGATAGTGGCATAAGCCCCAATCCTGACTGGGGCCACTAAGGCGGTATTCGAACCGATGAATGCCCCATCCTCGATACAGGTCGGATGTTTGTTGACCCCATCATAGTTGCAGGTGATAGTCCCAGCGCCGATATTGACACCGAGACCGATCTCGGCATCGCCCAGATAGCTTAAATGATTGGCCTTGCTCCCCTGAGCGATGCGGCTCTTTTTGACCTCGACAAAGTTGCCGATGTGGACCGCATCGGCAAGTTCGGTCTCTGGACGAATCCGGGCAAAGGGACCGATCCGCACCTGGCTACCGACCCTTGCCCCTTCGATCACCGAATGGGACAACACCTCGCTATCAGCCCCGATCGTACAGTTCTTAAGCAAACAATAGGGGCCGATCCGCACCCCTGAGGCCAGGTGCACCTCGCCCTCGATGATGACGTCGATATCGATAAAGACATCGGGCGCAGCGATGAGTCGCCCGCGCAGATCAAAGCGATCGGGATCGGCGAGGGTCACCCCCGAGCGCATCAACGCCTCGGCCTGCCCGCGCTGATAGATGCGTTCGAGCTCGGCCAGTTGCTGCCGGTCATTGACCCCGAGGATCTCGTGGATGCCCTGCGGCTGGGTGGTGGCGATCGGAATGCCCGCCTGCGCTGCCAGGGCAATGATGTCGGTGAGGTAATATTCGCCCTGGGCATTGTCATCGCCGATCTGAGCCAGCCAGCCCTCTAGATGCCGGCGCTCGGCCACCAAAAGGCCGGTATTGACCTCACGGATTTGGCGTTCTGCCTCATCCGCATCCCGCTCCTCCACCACCCGCAGCACCCGCCCCTGTTGATCGCGCACCACCCGCCCATAGCCGGCTGGGTCAACAAGCTCAGCGGTCAAAAGGGCTAAGGGTGTCTCCTCGGCAAGCGCAAGCAATGCCTTGAGCGTCTCGGCCTGGATCAAGGGCACATCGCCATAGAGCACCACGACCTGATCCAGGCCGTGGAGCACGGGCAGGGCCTGCATGACGGCATTTCCAGTGCCGCGCTGTTCGGCCTGTTCCACCCAGAGACAATCTGGATCAGGAAAGGCGGCGCGGACCTGCTCGCCGCCATGTCCGTAGACGATGATCAGGCGCAGGGGATTGAGCGCACGCGCGGTCTCCAAGACATGGGCAAGCAGGGGGCGCCCGGCCAAGGGGTGTAAGACCTTGGGTAAACACGAACGCATGCGTTTGCCCAGACCGGCGGCGAGGATCACAACACCTGTGTTCATCAGGCACTCCAAGAAAAACGCCCCGGTTAGGCGGGGCGTTAGACAAGGCTTGTTTAACGAAGGCAGGCTTAGGCCCGTTTCATCTTGCGCAGTCGCTCGATGGCGCGAAGCTGTGCCACCGCCTCGGCAAGCTCCGCCTGGGCCTTGGCATATTCGAACTCGGCCTTTCGACCTGCAAGCGCATCCTCGGCCCGCCGCTTGGCCTCGAGCGCCGCGGCCTCGTCGAGATCGCGGGCGCGGATCGCCGTGTCGGCCAGGATAGTGACGACATGCGGTTGGACCTCGATCATGCCGCCAGAGACATAAAAGTGCTCCTGCTCACCCTGCTCATTCTCGACCCGTACATCGCCCGGACGCAGCCGGCTGATGAAGGCGGTATGCCGCGGCGCGATACCGACTTCGCCGAGCTCGGCGCTCGCATAGACCATGGTGGCAGGTCCAGAATAGATGGTGCCCTCGGCGCTGACGATATCGACACGGATGGTCATAGCCATGGGATGAGCCCTCAGCTAGCGAGCTTCTTGGCCTTTTCGACCGCCTCTTCGATCCCGCCGACCATATAAAAGGCCTGCTCAGGCAGATGATCGTATTCGCCGTTGACGATGGCCTTGAAGCCCTTGATGGTCTCTTTAAGCGGAACGAACTTACCCGGCGAGCCGGTGAAGACCTCAGCGACGAAGAAGGGCTGCGATAGGAAGCGCTGGATCTTGCGCGCCCGGTTGACGATGAGCTTGTCTTCCTCAGAGAGCTCGTCCATGCCCAGGATAGCGATGATATCCTTGAGTTCCTTATAGCGCTGGAGGATGCCCTGCACCGCGCGCGCGGTCTCATAGTGCTCGGCACCGACGATGTTTGGATCGAGGATGCGGCTGGTCGAGTCGAGCGGATCGACCGCAGGATAGATCCCGAGCTCGGCGATCTGACGCGACAGGACCAGGGTCGCATCGAGATGAGCAAAGGTGGTGGCCGGCGAGGGGTCGGTCAGGTCGTCAGCCGGGACATAGACCGCCTGGAAGGAGGTGATCGAGCCGACCTTGGTCGAGGTGATGCGCTCTTGCAGCACGCCCATCTCGGAGGCCAGGGTCGGCTGATAGCCCACCGCCGAGGGCATGCGGCCCAGCAACGCCGAGACCTCGACGCCCGCAAGGGTATAGCGATAGATGTTGTCGATGAACATCAAGACATCGCGCCCTTCGTCGCGGAAATATTCGGCCATGGTGAGGCCGGTCAGGGCGACGCGCAGACGGTTGCCTGGCGGCTCGTTCATCTGGCCATAGACCAGGGCGACCTTGTCGAGGACCTTGGACTCCTTCATCTCGTGATAGAAGTCATTACCCTCGCGGGTGCGCTCGCCAACCCCGGCAAAGACCGAATAGCCCGAGTGCTCGACGGCGATGTTGCGGATGAGCTCCATCAGGGTCACGGTCTTGCCGACGCCGGCACCGCCGAAGAGACCGACCTTGCCGCCCTTGGCGATCGGCATGATGAGGTCGATGACCTTGATGCCGGTCTCTAAAAGCTCGGTCGCCGTGGCCTGATCCTCGAGACGCGGCGGTGGGCGATGGATCGACCAGCGCTCATCGGTCTTGACCTCTCCCTGTTCATCGATTGGGTTGCCCAGGACGTCCATGATCCGCCCGAGCGTTCCAGACCCCACGGGGACCTGGATGGGATTGCCTGTCGCCGTCACTGCGAGACCGCGCTGTAAGCCATCGGTCGAGCCCATGGCGATGGTGCGCACCACGCCGTCGCCGAGCTGTTGCTGAACCTCGAGCGTCAAACCAGTGGCGTCGATCTTGAGCGCCTCATAGACCTTGGGCATCTCGCCGCGCGGGAATTGCACATCCACCACGGCGCCGATGATTTCCACCACATTACCGGAATTCATAGGTTTAATAGTCCTCTTGGGCCTGCAATGCTGTATTTGGATCCTCCGCCCCTGCGCCGAGCTTGTTCAGACTGCCGCAGCGCCGCCGACGATCTCGGAGATCTCCTGGGTGATGGCTGCCTGGCGCGCCTTGTTATATACGAGCTGAAGCTCTTTGATCAGGTTGCCGGCATTATCCGAAGCGGCTTTCATCGCCACCATGCGCGCTGCTTGCTCGCAAGCGCCATTCTCGACCACTGCTTGATAGACCAGCGATTCGATATAGCGCGTCAGTAAGGTATCCAAGACCGTCTTGGCATCGGGTTCATAGATATAGTCCCAATGATAGGGCAGCGCCTCGCGTTCCCTCGCGACGATGGGGACCAGTTGGCGGATCGTAGGGCGCTGGGTCATGGTATTCACGAATTCGTTATAAACCACATAGAGCGCATCGATCTCGCCGGCTTCAAAGGCGTCGAGCATGACCTTGACCGGTCCGACCAGGTCCTCGGGATGCGGCTGATCACCGAGATGACTGACTTGGGCGTTGACCTCGCCGCCAAAACGCCTAAAAAAGGCGAGTCCTTTAGCGCCGATGGTGCAAAAGACCGGCTCGATGCCCGCCGCCCGTTGTTCCTTCAGCTCAGACACCAGACGGCGAAAGAGGTTGTTGTTCAGCCCCCCGCACAGCCCACGGTCGGATGACACTAGGATATAGCCCACCCGCTTGCGCGGACGCTCCTGCGCCATGAACGAGTGTCGATACTCGGGTGTGGCATGGGCCAGATGATTGATCACCTGGAGCATCTTTTCGGCATAGGGCCGGGAGGCCGCCATCCGGTCCTGGGCCTTGCGCATCTTGGAGGCCGCGACCATCTGCATGGCCTTGGTGATCTTCTGCGTGCTCTTGATGCTTGCGATCTTGGTGCGGATTTCTTTGGCGCCTGCCATCTATCGCTCCCAGCCTTCAGCGTCCAGCCGCCAACCTCTTAGCAGACAGGCAAGCGGTTTCGATCGCGATCGGTACCCAGTTGCCAGCCGTTGTGCCTATCGCCCTTGGCTGGAAGCTGGCCGCTGGCGGCTATTTACCAGGTGTTGTTGGCCTTAAAGTCCTTGATCGCGGCGTGCAAGGCCAGGGCGATCTCGTCGTTGTAATCGCCGGTTGCATCGATCTTGGCCAGAAGATCGGCATGCGCAGACTTCATATAGGTCTGGAGCGCACGCTCGAAGTCGACAACCTTCTTGACATCCACATCGTCAAGATAGCCCTCATTGGCTGCAAACAATGAGACCGCCATCTGGGCCACGCTCATCGGCGAATACTGGGTCTGCTTCATCAGCTCAGTGACCCGCTCGCCGCGTTGCAGTTGTCTGCGGGTCGCCTCATCGAGATCTGAGGCAAACTGGGAGAAGGCCGCCAACTCACGGTACTGGGCGAGCGCCAGACGGATACCGCCGCCTAGCTTCTTCATGATCTTGGTCTGGGCCGCGCCGCCGACGCGCGAGACCGACAGACCGGCATTGATCGCTGGACGGATACCGGCATTGAACAGGTTGGTCTCCAAGAAGATCTGACCATCGGTGATCGAGATCACATTGGTCGGCACGAAGGCCGAGACGTCACCCGCCTGGGTCTCGATGATGGGCAGGGCCGTCAAGGAACCGCTCTTGCCCTTGACCTTGCCTCCCGTGATCTTTTCGACATACTCGGCATTGACCCGCGCCGCGCGTTCCAGAAGACGTGAGTGCAAATAGAAGATATCGCCCGGATAGGCCTCGCGTCCCGGTGGGCGGCGCAGCAAGAGCGAGACCTGGCGATAGGCCCAGGCCTGCTTGGTGAGATCGTCATAGACGATCAGTGCATCCTCGCCCTTGTCGCGGAAATACTCACCCATGGTGCAGCCGGCATAGGGGGCGATGAACTGCATCGCCGCCGAATCAGCGGCAGGGGCCGAGACCACGATGGTATGCTCCATCGCGCCATGTTCTTCGAGCTTGCGCACAATGGCGGCCACCGACGAGTTCTTCTGACCCACGGCGACATAGATACATTTAACGCCGGTACCCTTTTGATTGATGATGGTATCGATCGCGACGGCGGTCTTACCGGTCTGCCGGTCGCCGATGATCAGCTCGCGCTGGCCACGACCGATGGGCACCATGGTATCGATGGCCTTTAGCCCCGTCTGGAGCGGCTGATCGACCGATTTGCGGGTGATGACGCCCGGCGCCACCTTCTCGATCGGCAAAGTCCCCGCGGCATCGATCGGACCCTTGCCATCGATCGGGCGACCGAGGGCGTCGACGACGCGCCCCAACAGCCCCTCGCCTACCGGGACCTCGAGAACCCGCCCGGTGCAGCGCACCCAGTCACCCTCGGACAGATGCGTATAGTCGCCGAGGACGACCGCGCCGACCGAATCGCGCTCCAGGTTCAAGGCCAGGCCATAGGTGTTGCCTGGGAACTCGAGCATCTCATAGTACTTGGCCTCAGAGAGCCCGTGGATGCGCACGATCCCGTCGGTCAGACTGACGATCTTTCCCTCGGTGCGGGCCTCGGTGTGAAGCTCAAATTGCTCGATCTTCTGCTTGATGAGATCGCTGATCTCGGATGGATTGAGTTGCATGGCGGTATCCAGTTCTCAGAATTGCAGGGCGTGGGCCAGTTGCTTGATCCTGCCGCGCACAGAGTGATCGATGACCAGGTCGCCGGAATGGACCTCGATCCCACCTAATAGCCCCTCATCGATCTCGACAGTCAGGTCGACCTGGGCCCCTAAGCGCCGCGCTAGGGCCGCAGACAAGGACTCGCGTTGCATATCGTCGAGGGCAAAGGCCGTGCGCACCAGGACTTGGCGCACCCCTTGGTCGGCGATTTGCTGCTCTTCGAAGAGGCGAGCGATCTCAGGGATGGCAGCCAGCCGCCCTTTGGCGGCGAGTAGGCGCACCAGATTGGCTGGACCGGCAAATAATGCGTCGCGGCCAAGATCGAGCAGCAGCTCGCCGAGCCGCTCGCGCGGCACGGTTGGATTGTTGATCTGGACAGCGAGCTGCGGGTCTGAGGCGAAGGCGGCCAGAAGACCCAAGGCGGCTGACCAGTCATCGACTCGACCGGTCTCCTTGGCATATTCAAAGGCCGCCTTGGCATAGGGGCGCGCGATGGTGGTGAGTTCTCCGGCCATAGTCTTCACTTAGAGCTGTTTGGCAAAGTCCTCGACGAGTGCACGATGAGCCGCCAGATCGATCTCTTTTTTCAAGATCTTCTCGGCAGCGGCGATGGCCAGCATTGCGACCTTTTCACGCAGCTCTTCGCGCGCCCGATTGGTCTCGCGCTCGATCTCAGCACGGGCAGCCGTCAACAGACGTTCGCCCTCGGCGCGCGCCTCAGACTTGGCCTCGTCGATGATCTCGGCGGCGCGCTTCTGGGCCTGGCCCACAATCTCGGCCGCATTAGCCTTGGCCTCGCGGATCAACTCCAAAGCGCGCTGCTCGCCGAGAGCCCGTTCCTGATGACCGCGTTCCGCAGCCGCAAGACCCTCGGCGATCTTGGCCTTGCGCTCGGCCAGCGCCTTGACGATGGGCGGCCAGATATAGCGCATGCAGAACCAGACGAACACCGCAAAGGTGATCATCTGGGCAAAAAGCGTCAGATTGATGTTCATGGCGTTGCCTTCAGACCTCGTTGGGACGAACCCAGGCCAGGGTCTTACACGAAGACCCGGCTGTATCCTTTAGGCCGCGAACATCAGATACAGCCCCATGGCGATCGCGATGACCGGCAGGGCGTCGACCAGACCCATCACGATAAAGAACTGGGTACGCAGCATCGGGATCAGCTCGGGCTGACGCGCCGCGCCTTCCAAAAAGCGCCCGCCCAGGATGCCGATGCCTACACCGGCGCCAACCGCGCCCAGACCCAGCATCAAGCCGGCGCCGATGAATTTGATGGCCAGTGCGAACGCTTGTGCGACTTCGAGTTCCATGAGATTCCCCAAAGGTTAAACGACAAAGACAAGGGTTGTGGTGAAAACGGATGTTTTGGACCGATCGTGAGGCCGTACCTATGCCCTGCCTCAGTGATGCTCCTGATGGGCCATATCCAGATAGACGACGGTCAGGACCATGAAGATAAAGGCCTGGAGGATGACGATCAGGATATGGAAGACCGCCCAGATGAATTGGAGCAACCCAGCGGTCCCAGCCAGCAAAAGGCCGCCGCCATAGAGAAGCGCGATCAGGATGAAGATCATCTCGCCAGCATACATGTTGCCGAAGAGTCGCAGTGCCAGCGAGACGGGCTTGGAAAGCAGGCTGATCCCCTCGAGGATCAGGTTAGCCGGCAGACCCCATTTACCGAAGGGTTGCAGGGTCAGTTCGCCGAGAAATCCGCCGACCCCCTTCATCTTGATGCTGTAATACAACACCAGGATGAACACCATGATCGCCATGCCGAAGGTCGCATTCGGGTCAGTCGTCGGCACGATCTTGAGATAGACGTGATGCGGGTCAGCACCCAGAACGACCGCCATCAACTGGCTGAATAGATGCGGGATGAGATCGACCGGGATCAGGTCCATGAGGTTCATCAGGAAGATCCAGGCAAAGATCGTCAGGGCGAGTGGCGCAACCAGGGGGTTGCGATGGCTGAATGAGCCGCGGACATTCTCTTCGACGAACTCGACGACCCATTCGACGAAGTTTTGCGCACCATCGGGCACACCGGCGGTGATACGCTCGGCAACCCGCTTGAACAGCCAGAGAAAGAGCGAACCCAGGAGGATCGAAAAGAACAATGTATCGAGGTTGATGGCCCAAAAACCCATCGCCGCCGCCTCGGCCTTGTCATGGGCAAAGACCAGACCGTGTTCGGGATGCCAGCCCAGTGTCAGATTGGTGAGATGGTGCTGGATGTATGCTTGGGAGCTGAATGTTTCAGAAGCGGCCATCGATCATCTCTCAACTACGGATTCGATTGCTCTGGACAGTGATCAGGGTCGGGACCACCTGAACCAGGACATAGGCAACGAACACAGACAGTATATTCAAGTCACTATACAGGACCACCGCCGCGCCGAAGAGCGCGAGGACCAGGACGATCTTGACGAGCTCTGCACGATAAAAACGCGCAACCAACCGCCCACGCGCCTGGGCGCGGTACGCGCGAAAGATCCAGGCGGCCACCAGTATATTTGCCAGCCAGCAAGTTCCCGCCCCGATGAGGACTGAGATCGCAACTGGACTGCCGAACGGCAGGGTGATACCGATCAGGATCAAGCCGAAGATGGCCTGAAGGCCGAGGAACCGTTCGACTTGATGCGCGTTCGGCTGTTGCATCAGAGCAACGTGAGTGTATCTCTACTCACAATCTAGAAAATTATAAATAGATACGAATAGAGGGTCAACGCTAGGCTAACGGATGCGGGCCAGGATGCCATCGAGCTCATCCAGACTCTCATAGACGATCACCAAAGAACCCTTGCCGTTACGCCGATGGCGGATCTGGACCCGAGCCCCGAGCCGCTCGGCAAGGTCGATCTGGAGCCGGCGGATATCGGGATCTTCCTGGGAGACTGCGACCGTCTCGCTGGATCCAGCTTGCTGCAATCGGCGTACCAGGCGCTCTGTTGCCCGCACTGAGAGGCCAGCGGCAGCGACCTGCTGGGCGACCTGAGTCTGAAGTGTATCCTTGAGCCCGAGCAGGGCGCGGGCATGACCCATCTCGATCTGTCCCGACGCAAGCAAGCCCTTGACCTCGGGGTTGAGATCCAACAGGCGCAAGGCATTGGTGACCGCCGTGCGCGATCGGCCCACCGCCTCGGCGACCTCCTGATGGGTGAGCGCAAACTCAGAGACCAGTCGCGCCAGCGCCTCAGCCTCTTCCAAGGGATTCAAGGCAGCGCGCTGGATGTTCTCGATCAAGGCGATCGCTAGGGCCGTGCGCTCATCGACAGCGCGCACGACGGCTGGGATCTCGGAGAGCCCCGCTTGCTGGGCTGCGCGCCAGCGCCGCTCGCCGGCGATGATCTCATAGCGCACACCTGTCGCCGTCGGTTCAGCAAGGGGGCGCACCACGATCGGCTGGAGTACGCCCTGGGCACGGATGGAATCGGCAAGTTCAGTAAGCGCCTCTGGGTCGAAATGACGCCGCGGTTGGTAGCGCCCGCGCTGGATATGCTCCAGCGGGATGGGGCGTACGAGATCGTGGTGAGCAGCAGAGGCATGGGGGACGGCGGACTGATCGTCAGGGTCAGTGCGGGCGAGTGGTACCCGGGCAGCGCCCAGAAGTGCATCCAGGCCGCGTCCCAGGCCGCGGCGGCGGATCGGACCCTTGGGTTCAGTCGTATCCATCGGGGTTGTTGGTTAGGCCGCCTGACAGCGTTTGTCATGCCGGCGCAAGACCTCGCTGGCCAGCGCCAGATAGGCAAGCGCCCCGCGCGATTGCGGGTCATAGGTCAGGACGGACTGACCGTGGCTGGGCGCCTCAGCCACACGGACATTGCGCGGGATGATGGTGTGATAGACCTGATCCTTGAAATGGGCGACGAGCTGGGTAGAGACCTGGTTGGCGAGATTATTGCGCGGGTCATACATGGTACGCAGGATACCGGCGATATATAGGCCAGGGTTACGGCTCTCGCGCACCTGCTCGATGGTTTCGAGCAAGGCCGATAGACCCTCGAGCGCATAGTACTCACACTGGATCGGGATCAGCACAGCATGGGCCGCCACCAAGGCATTGAGGGTCAGCATATTCAGCGAGGGCGGGCAGTCGATGATAACCAGCTCATAGGCTGCGACCACATTGCTCAAGAGTCGGCTGAGGCGCCGCTCGCGCTCGGGAAGTTCCAGCAGCCCGACCTCGGCGGCGGTCAAATCCGCATTGGCCGGCAAGAGGTCAAAACCTGGTGCGGGCTCGGTCACACGCTGAAGGCATTCAGCGAAGGGGACGTCGTTGAGGAGCAGGTCGCAGGTCGTCTGGGCCAGGCCGTATTTGTCGATCCCGCAGCCCATGGTGGCATTGCCCTGGGGGTCTAGGTCGATCAGGAGCAGGCGCCGACGCAGATAGGCCAAGGCCGCGGCCAGATTGACCGCAGTCGTGGTCTTGCCGACACCGCCCTTCTGATTGGCGATCGCGATAACAGTGGCCATGCCCGAATCAAGCGCTCCGGAGTTCGATCAAATGGCGCGGCGCATCCAAAAAGGGGATCCGTAGCGGATGGATGAACGGTCTATATCCTGCCTGGGCCAGCTCATCCACAGAGGGGTCCAAGCGGGCCTTCATGAGCAACAAACGACCGGCTGAGGCCATGAGATCAGCATTGAAGACACCCAGAATGGCCTCGGCTGCCACCGCGCGGCTGATTATGGTACTGAATTTTTGCCCTGTTCGATATGTCTCGATGCGCGCATGGACGGCTTCGACATTGACAAGACCCAGCTCAAGCGCCGCCTGACGCACGAAACGGATCTTTTTGCCGTTGCTATCAAGGAGCCAAAAGTGCCATTGCGGCAGTACGATGGCGAGCGGCAGGCCCGGCAGCCCAGGGCCCGTGCCCACATCGAGTACCGTCTCGCCGGCGATAAAGGGCGCAACCGCTAGGCTATCGAGCAGATGGCGGGCGACCATCTCGAACGGGTCGCGTACCGCTGTGAGGTTATACGCCTGGTTCCAGCGCACGAGCAGCCTGAGCAGATCGATCAGACACGCGCGCTGTCCGTCTGTAGCCGGCAGGCGCAGCACCGCCAAGCCGACCGACAAACGATCCTCGATCAACTGCCAATCCGGTTTAGGCGGGGTGCTGGTCTTTTTCATCGACGGTCGTGGATAGGCGCAGTCGAGCGTTCAAGGGGGCTCAGGAGTCGGGCCAACGCGCTTGGGAAACACGGATTCATTCGTCACCCTGGCGAAGGCTGGGGTCCAGATGATTGACTTGTATGGATTCCGGCTGACGCTGGAATCACGAGAACCGATATGTTCAGCGTTTCCCTTAAAGCAGAGGATGGGCTCTATCACCCAAGGAATAGCGAACTTATCCCCGTGCATCGACATGCCGCTGCAGCCACAGCTCCAGGAGCGCCAAATGCCAAAGCTTATTGCCCTGGATGCGGGTGTGGTGCATGTCGGGGGCGGCGAGGAGTTGGTCGAGATACTCGCGGCGATAGAGGCCCCGCCGCCGGCAGGCGGTCGAGGTGAGCACCTCGCGCATCATCTCCAAAAAGGGCCCGCGGACATATTTTAAGGCTGGCATGGGGAAATAGCCCTTGGGCCGGTCGATGACGGCATCCGGCAGCAGACCGCGGGCGATGGCCTTGAGCGGATATTTGCCGCCCTGCTGCAGTCTCCAGTCGGGCGGACAGCGGGCAGCGAGCTCGACTAGCTCGTGATCCAAAAAGGGCACCCGCGCCTCCAGACCCCAGGCCATGGTCATATTGTCCACCCGCTTGACCGGATCATCGACGATCAAGGCGGTGACATCCAACCGTAGCACGGCATCCATGAAGGTCTCGGCGCCTGGTTCGGCCAGGCGTTCGGCGACCCAGGGTGAAGTATGGTCTTCGCCGGCAAAGGGGACGGCGATCATGCGCCGATATTCGGCATGATCGCGGTCGAAATAGTGCTTGGCAAAGCGTTCGAGGGGCGTGCCCTGGCTCTCGGCCAGCATGCGCAGATACCAGAAATAACCGCCAAAGACCTCGTCGGCCCCCTGGCCCGATTGCACCACCTTGATCGCCTGCGCAACCCGTTCGGCGAGCAGATAAAAGGCCACTGCATCTTGGCCGAACATGGGTTCGGCCATGACATCGATCGCCTCGGGCAGACGCGCCAGGACCTGATCGTTGGGAACCAAGAACCTGGTGTGGTGGGTGTCATAGCGCTCGACCACTAGGTCCGAATAGGCAAACTCGCTGCCTGCCTCCTCGGGGGTATCCTCAAACCCTACCGAGAAGGTGCGTAGGTCCGAAACCCCCGCCTCGGCGAGCAGCGCCACCAAGAGGCTCGAATCCAGCCCCCCCGAGAGCAGCACCCCCACGGGGACATCCGCCACTTCGCCATACAGGCGCACGACCTCGCGCAGCTTGCCATGAAGCGCCTCGAGCCATTCGGCCTCAGACAGGGGCTGGTCGGGGCGGGTGGCCATAAGCTGCCAGTATCTCTGCTCAGTTTGCCGCCCATCCTGCTCGATCAGGAGCCAGTATCCAGGGGCGAGCTTGCGCACGCCCTGGAGGATGGTGCGCGGGGCGGGCACCACTGCATGCAGGGTAAAGATCTGATGCAGGGCGATGGGGTCGATGCGGGTATCGATCCCGCCGGCAGCAAGCAGGGCCTGGGGGGTCGAGGCAAAGCGAAAGGCATCTCGCTGTGCCGACCAATATAACGGCTTGATACCAAAGCGGTC
Organism: Caldichromatium japonicum; assembly: GCF_011290485.1. Classification (GTDB taxonomy): domain Bacteria; phylum Pseudomonadota; class Gammaproteobacteria; order Chromatiales; family Chromatiaceae; genus Thermochromatium; species Thermochromatium japonicum. The sequence continues at coordinate 2,828,016 of NZ_CP048029.1, forward strand.
GCGGGCCAAAAACAAGGCGCGACGGTTGGCATCCCACAGCCCGAAGGCAAACATCCCGCGCAGCCGCTGGACGCAATCCGTTCCCCAGGCATGCCAGGCCTTGAGGATGACCTCGCCGTCACCGGCAGAAAAGAACCTGTAGCCCTGTCCCTCCAGCTCATGCCGCAGGGCGCGATAGTTATAGATCGTGCCGTTGAAGACCAGGGCTAGCCCCAGCTCGGGATCAACGAGCGGTTGGTTTGAGTGCACCGACAGATCGATGATCGCCAGGCGCCGGTGACCCAGGCCCAAGGGCCCATCGCTATAGCTTCCCCCGTGATCCGGTCCGCGCCGGGCAAGTTCCTTCATCATCCGCCCGACCGCCTCAAGGTCGGCCGGCGCCCCATCGCAGCGCAATTCTCCGCAGATTCCGCACATCGCAGTCCTATCTCCGCCCCGCGTCTTGCCTAGAGTACTTGCCTAGATTTGCCTAGAGTAGTTGTAAAAAGCCGCCGGTGACCGCATCCTGCCAGTGCCTTTGTACGGGCTGCCGGTATCGATCCGGGTCAGCTATTCAGATCCCACGTCATCTACGCAGGAGAACCTGAGCATGATCCATGAATTGCCCCCCTTGCCCTATGACCGCACCGCGTTGGAGCCGGTGCTGTCCGCCGAGACCATCGACTATCACTATGGCAAGCATCATCAGGCCTATGTCAATAACCTCAACAACCTGATCCCGGGCACCGAGTTCGCCGAGCTGCCGCTCGAGGAGATCATCCTCAAGGCATCCGGCCCGATCTTTAACAATGCCGCCCAGGTCTGGAACCATACCTTTTATTGGAACTGCCTGTCGCCGGCAGGAGGCGGGGCGCCGAGTGGCGAGCTCGCATCAGCCATCGATGCCAAGTTCGGTTCGTTTGAGGAATTCAAGAAGCAATTCAATCAGGCCGCCGCAGGCAACTTCGGCTCGGGGTGGACCTGGTTGGTCAAGAATCCGGACGGCTCGCTCGAGATCCTCAACACTTCAAACGCCGGCACCCCGATGACTCTGGGCAAAAAGGCCCTGTTGACGGTCGATGTCTGGGAGCATGCCTATTACATCGACTATCGCAACGCCCGCCCGAGCTATCTCGAGCGTATCTGGGAGAAGATCAACTGGCCCTTTGTGGCGGTCAATTATGCGGCCTGATGCCGGCTGATCCGCAACCGCCTGCCTTGTCAAGCAGGCAGGGCTTGCACTATATTCAATATTCGCCTTATACCCAAGGCGGTTGTCCCAGCGGGAAACCGCCTTTTTTATTTTGCTTGATCGGGGTCGATGCGCTATGAGCGAACCCTTGATGGCCACTTATCACCGCCTGCCGGTTACCTTTGCCCGCGGCGAAGGGATCTGGCTCTGGGATACCGAGGGCCGCCGGTATCTGGATGCACTCGCGGGGGTTGCCGTCTGCGGTCTGGGACATGCCCATCCGGCGGTCACAGCGGCAGTATGCGAACAGGCGGGGCAACTGCTCCATACCTCGAACCTCTATCGCATCGCTGAACAGGAGCGGCTCGCCGCCTTATTGACCCAGGCAAGCGGCATGGAGCGTGCCTTTTTTGCCAATTCGGGCGCCGAGGCCAATGAGGCCGCCATCAAGCTGGCCCGGCTCTATGCCCACCGGCGTGGAATCGAAAATCCAGGTATCCTGGTCGCTGAACACAGCTTTCATGGCCGCACCCTGGCGACCCTATCGGCCACTGGCAACCGCAAGGTCCAGGCCGGTTTCGAGCCCTTGGTCCAGGGCTTTGTCCGCGTACCCTATGATGACCTGGAGGCGATTGAGACAGCAGCCGCCAACCGCTCCAACATCGTCGCTGTATTGATCGAACCGCTCCAGGGCGAAGGCGGTATCCGTCTCCCCGCCGCAGACTATCTACCCAGACTGCGGGCCCTCTGCGATCGGCATCAGTGGCTCCTGATGCTTGACGAGGTCCAGACCGGCATGGGGCGCACGGGTCGTCTGTTTGCCTTCGAGCATACTGGCATCCAGCCCGATGTCCTGACCCTAGCCAAGGGTCTAGGCAATGGATTGCCGATCGGGGCCTGTCTAGCGCGCGGTCCGGCGGCTGAGCTCTTTACCCCCGGATCGCATGGCTCGACTTTCGGCGGCAACCCCTTGGTCTGCCGCGTGGCACGGGCGGTCATCGAAACCATCCAGGCCGAGCGCTTAGCCGAAAACGCCGCAACCCAGGGCCACTATCTACTCGACTCATTGCGCACGGCGCTTGCTCAGTTCCCAGGTGTGGTCGAGATACGCGGCAGAGGGCTCATGGTCGGGATCGAGCTCGATCGGCCCTGTGGGGCACTGGTGCAGGAGGCGCTAGCCGCGGGTCTGTTGATCAATGTCACCGCCGAGCGGGTGATTCGCCTCTTGCCACCGCTCATCATCACGCGTGACCAGGTCGATCTGCTGGTCGGTGCGCTCGCCGAGCTGATCCGGGGTTTTCTAGCCCAGGAAGACACCGAACTCAGGCCCAAACAGTCCGGCGCGGCACTATGATCCGCGAGTGCATATGCAGCCCCTGCCCCATCCAGACGCCAGTTATTCTGATTCACCCTCAACTCAGTCACCATGACCTCCCATCAGACAGCATGCCGGCATCTGCTCTCACTGCGCGACCTCACCTTGGATGAGGCGCGCGCCCTGATCGCCCGAGCCATCGAGCTTAAACGCATGCAGACCGCGGGTCAGGCATTCAGACCGCTCGTCGGCAAGACGCTGGCGATGATCTTCGAGAAGTCATCGACCCGCACCCGGGTCTCGTTTGAGGTCGGCATGGCCCAGCTCGGCGGTCACGCACTCTTTCTTTCACCGCGCGACACCCAGCTCGGGCGCGGCGAGCCGATCGAGGATAGTGCCCGCGTCATCTCACGGATGGTCGATGCGGTCATGATCCGTACCTTTGAGCAACAGACCGTCGAGCGCTTCGCCGCCCATTCGCGGGTCCCTGTCATCAATGGGCTCACCGACCGCTATCACCCCTGCCAGGTGCTCGCCGATCTTCAGACCTTCTACGAACACCGCGGCGAGATCCAGGGCAAGCGAGTGGCCTGGGTGGGGGATGGCAATAATATGTGTCAGACCTTCATGGAGGCAGCCTTGCTTTTTGAGTTTGAGCTCTGCGTCGCCTGTCCCGAGGGATTCGAGCCGGATGCCGAGCTCATCGCCGCCTGCGGCGACCGCTGCCGAATCCTACGCGACCCCCGGGAGGCCGTGCAGGGTGCCCATCTGATCGCAACCGACGTCTGGGCGAGCATGGGCCAAGAAGAGGACCTTGATCGGCGGCGAGCGGCCTTTGCCCCCTATCAGGTCACAGATGCGCTCATGGATCTCGCCGATCCCTCGGCAATCTTTATGCACTGCCTACCGGCACACCGTGGCGAAGAGGTGACAGATTCAATCATCGATGGTCCGCGCTCGGTCGTCTGGGACGAGGCCGAAAACCGGCTGCATCTGCAAAAGGCCCTGCTTGAGTTCCTGATCCCGCATTAACCATCTTGCGCCGTTCTTTCAGCCGAACCCCTTTGCACCGCCCTATTCCTGCGCTTGGCCGTTTCGGTGAGTCACCTGATCCAGGAAGCACCGAAGAGACCGTTAGCCATCATTTCAGGGCAAGCCAACCCCCTCATTCTGGAGTAAGCCGGAATCCATCCCATCCGCCAGTGTTATCTTTTCGGATCGACGCCCTTTTTTGACTTCGCGCCGGTCAATTTGCCGCAACAGTCTCAACCGGCGGCAGGGTATCCCTGCAAGGGTTGGGCGAGATGGTAGAGACACTACGTCAACCGTACAAACCGGTCTGGCAGCAAGCAGCCAGCAGCAAGGAAGGCGGAGACTGCCCCCAGCCCTCCTCTGGGCGAAGACACCGCCAGGGCTGTAAGCAGGAGGTTTCTGCATCGTTTAGATGCGGCGTTATACTCTCTCCATCCCTGTCAACAGCGCCGGCAGCACGCCAGCGCCTCGCTAAAGGTCCCTGTTCGCCATGCCCGAATATCGTTCGAGAACCACCACCCAGGGTCGCAACATGGCCGGTGCCCGCGCGCTGTGGCGCGCAACTGGACTGACCGATGAAGACTTCCAAAAGCCCATCATCGCCATCGCCAATTCATACACCCAGTTTGTCCCCGGTCATGTCCATCTGAAGGACCTGGGGCAGTTGGTGGCAACCGCCATCGCCGAGGCGGGCGGGGTGGCGCGCGAGTTCAATACCATCGCGATCGACGACGGGATCGCCATGGGACACGCAGGGATGCTCTATTCGCTCCCTTCGCGCGAGCTCATCGCCGACTCGGTCGAATATATGGTCAATGCCCATTGTGCCGACGCCTTGGTGTGTCTCTCCAATTGCGACAAGATCACGCCTGGGATGCTGATGGCCGCGCTGCGCCTCAATATCCCGACGGTCTTTGTCTCCGGCGGGCCGATGGAGGCGGGCAAGGTCAGGCGCGGTGAGACCGAG